>CAYMHL010000028.1:0-4800 GCA_964390205.1 uncultured Marinobacterium sp. | reverse complement strand
AGCCAGTGCCACAGGCCAGAGATAGTGCCACAGGCCAGAGATTGCAGCAGCGAGGCTGGTGCACAGCATCTGGGTAATTTGCCAGTGCCTGTCCGCGCTGGTAACATTACCGCCGCTCTTGGGGGAGTAATCTTCTGTCCGACGCTGTCGGCGGAGTGGCTGTCAACATAATTGAGCCTCATGCTCATGGCGGTCACGTCCCGTTCCCGGGATTGATGAGACCTGAGACATGACACACTGTCCTGGCGGGCCGGTGTGTGATGTCTTATGGAATCAACAAGCCCGCCGGACACGTTTCAATGGATGCATTCATACCTTCGACCCTCGCGGTTGCCATTGCCGAAATCGGCGACAAAACCCAGCTGCTCACTCTGTTTTTGACCGCGCGCTTTGCTCAGCGCAATGCCATTATTCTCGGTATCCTCGTTGCGACGCTTCTCAATCACGCGCTGTCCGCCTGGCTGGGTGCCTGGCTGGTGCAGTGGATTCCGCAAGGCTGGGTGCCCTGGATCATCGGTCTGAGTTTCATTGCCGTTGGCCTTTGGGTGCTAATTCCGGACAAGGAAGATGAAGAAGACGGTGCGGTACTCAAGTACGGTGCCTTTATCGCCACCTGCGTGTTGTTCTTCATCGCCGAGATCGGTGACAAGACCCAGATCGCTACGGTGATTCTCGCGGCCCGATATGACAGCTTGTTTTGGGTCATTGCCGGTACTACGCTTGGGATGATGCTGGCAAACGTTCCAGTGGCCTATGCCGGCAAGTGGTTGATGCAGAAAATTCCGCTCAACCTGGCGCGCTGGTCTGCCTGTGGTCTGTTTGTCGGGCTGGGCGTGTTGTCGATCATCGCGATCTGACGCATTCCGCAATCGTAAAGCCTGCGACAATGTAGACGGCTTTCTGATGGTTTGTTCAGACAAGGCTCAGTTCGAGCGTCTATACTGCACGCCATCAACGCAAGAACCTGACAGGAGTGTATGGATATGAGTATGGTTAAAGTACTGGGATCGGCTGTTCTGGCCTCAACGGTTCTTCTGGTTGGCTGTGGCGATGATAAACAGGCCGCCGAGGAAAAACCGGCTGCACCGGCAGTCGAGCAGTCGTTAATGGAGCCTTCCGCCACGGACAAGTTGAAGCAAGAAGCGGGTGAAACCCTTGAAGCGGCCGGTGAGGTGATGAAGGAGGCAGAGCAGGATGTACGCGATGCAGCCAGTGACATGACCGACAAGGCCGCCGAAATGGGTGAGGAGATCAAGCAGGACGCAGCGGATGCCTACCAACAGGCCGAAGAGAGCGTCAGTGAACTGGGTGACAAGGCAGCGGATACCGCCGCTGAACTTGAGCAGGATGCACGTGCCAAACTGGACAGCATGCAGCAGGACGCTCAGCAGGACGCCGAGTCCGAGACTCAGCAGTAACCACCTCCCCATCCTACCCCACAAACGCGGCCTCAGTGCCGCGTTTTTGTCATCTGAACGTCATGACCGGGTGCTAGCTTTGCCGTTTTGTCGCCTTATGAATACAGGCGAAAAGGTCAAAGTCTCGGTAACAGGATGTTTACTTGAACGCACCCCTGGAACGAAATCCGGTATCGCTCACGGCCCCTCAGCTGGGTGTGGCGTTATTTGCATTGCTGATGATTGCCGCGGTTTGGCTGTTCAGTGTCTTGCAGCTGCAGGACAATCGGGAGCAGGCAATGGCCAGACAGGCCAAGGCACTTGCCAATCTGGCGATCATTGTGGCTGAAAACCTGGAGCAGGTGCTGGACCGGGCGAAAACCCTGCGTCTGTTGATGCAGGACGGTCCACAGACACGGCAGGCCGGAAATCGTGCCGAAATGGCATCCCTGATCCTCTCTGATCCGGTATTCAATCGGCTCAGCCTCTATGATGCTCAGGGCCGTTTAAGCTACAACACCTCGCCGAGTAACCTCCTGCAGTTGCAACCTGATTGGCTGACGTCGACTTTGCACGGTAGCGATGACGTCCAGGTTCTGCCCCGGCAGGTCTGGCAGCATCCCTGGTCCATGCCGCTGCTGTTGCCTGATCGCTCCGCTGCCGACACCGAAGGTCCCTTTTTGCTGCTTGAACTGGACCTGGGCTATCTGCTCAAGCTCTATCAGAGCCTGGATCTGGGGGCTCACGCCGGTATCCACCTGCTGGCCGCCTCGGGGCAGGAGCTGGCTCAGGTCGATCAAAGTGGACTGGTCATGGCAAGCGGGCGTATCGATAACAGTCTGGTGTTTGAATCACGCTTGCAGCACGGGCAATTCAATACCCGGGACGCTGAGTCTGGCCGGCGTTTTCTCAGCGCCTTTCAGCGTCTGCAGTCGTTCCCCTTCGTGGTGGTAGTACGTCAGGCGGAAAGCGAAATTCTGGCGCCACACCGCGAGCTGCGTTCGAAATATGTTTTTTCCGTTTTGTTGCTCAGCCTGGCGGTGCTGACAGGCTTGGTTTGGCTGCTGTGGATGATGCATGGGCGTGAAGTACAGCTGCGTGCGCTTGAACGGTCCGAACAGCACAACCAGACCTTGTTGAATCGCCTGCAGCGTGAACACCGGCAGACCCTGGAAGCAGCCTCACGGGATGCCCTGACCGGATTGTATAACCGCAGGCTGTTTCTGGAACTGGCCCATTCTCATCTGTTGGGAGCCAAGCGTCGAGGACGTTTTGCGGCCGTCTTCTTTATCGACCTGGATCGTTTCAAAGCGATCAACGATACCCTGGGGCACAGAGTGGGCGATCAGCTGCTTCAGGCCGTTTCTGCTCGTCTGACCACCGAACTGCGCGAGAGCGATATCATCAGCCGCTTCGGTGGTGATGAGTTCGTACTCATGTTGACGGGCGTGAAACAGCGCGAGGACATAGAGCTCAAGGCCAAAGAGCTGGTCGCGGCACTGGCAGCGCCCTATGTGGAGCTGCAGGGCAGCGGTTTGACCACCAGCCCCAGTATCGGCATAGCCCTTTCGCCTCAGGACGGCATGGAGATCGAAACCCTGGTCAAACATGCCGATATGGCCATGTATACCGCCAAGAAGGCAGGGCGAGGACGATACGCCTTTTTTGATACGGCATTCGACCACCAGCATCTGAACGCTGCGGATCTGGCGCAGCAGTTGCCCGGTGTGATCGACGAACAGCTTTGTATCCATCTGCAGCCGCGTCTGTCGTTGCTGGACTATGGCATCACCGGCTTTGAGGCACTGGTGCGCTGGGACCATCCGGAGATTGGGGTGTTGCCGCCCGCAGAGCTGCTGCCACTGGCCTCTTCATTGGGGTTGATGCCGGTTCTGGAGCGCCAGGTATTGCAACAGGTGGGCGAGCGGCTGCAGCAATGGCAGGCCGAAGGTGTCGAGACGGTCCCGGTCGCGATCAATCTCAGTCTGTCCCGCTTGCAGGCCGACGAGCTGAGTGAGGATATTCAGGCACTCATTGAGCGATATGATATCGATCCGTCCTGGCTGGAGCTGGAGATCAGCGAACCCAACCTGCATCAGCTGAGTGCCGCACAGCTTGAACGGCTGCGCAAACTGCAGCGGCTGGGGGTGGGGTTGACGCTGGATGACTTCGGCTGCAGTGGTCTGGATCCGGATCAGATCCGATACCTGCCGTTCAGCCGCATCAAGCTGGATCGCTCCTTCATCCGTGATATCCGCAATACCTCCGATGACAATGTGCTGCTGTCGGCGACCATATCCCTGGCCCAGCGACTGGGGGTCAAGGTGGCCGCCAAAGGCGTGGAAACTCCGGATCAGCTGGTGTACCTGAAGCTGGCCGGCTGTGACGAAGTACAGGGACACCTGTTCAGCCGAGCATTGAGTAGTGATGAAGTGCTCGAGTATCTCAACCAACCCAAACAGGACATGGCCGTATGAAGTCGATCCTTCGCTGTCTGAGTCTGCTGTTGATGATGGTAACGCTCAATGCTGCGGCCGAAGCGGTCTGCAAGCAGCCGCAGGTGCTGCATTTTGCCGCCATTCCGAAGAAGGATCTGTCCCAGGAATATGCGGAGTTTGAACCGCTGCGTCAGGAGCTGGAGCGGGTACTGGGAATTCCGGTGCGTACTGTACCGGTACACTCCTATCAGGCGGTGATTGAGGGCCTGCTGTCCGGTGCCGTGGATCTGGCTGAGCTGGGACCGGCGGCCTATATCCAGGCCAAGACGCGCGACCCGCAGATTCAGGCGCTGGCCGCCTACAGTTTCGAGGGCGGAGCGTTCACGCTGGAAGGCAGCTATTACAACTCCCTGCTGCTGGTAAGATCAGGGGGCGGAATTCATTCGATCCGTGATCTGGCAGGTCGTTCGGTGGCCCTGACCGACCCGGGCAGTACCTCCGGTGCGCTGATTCCGATGACCGAATTCAAGCGTGAAACCGGGCTGGTACTGGATGAATACGTGGGACGCCTGGTCTATGCCGGTTCCCATGATCGTGCCATTGCAGCGGTGCTGGCGGGTACCGTGGACGCGGCCTTCGTCTCCAGCCGTCGCGCGGATGATTACATCAACCTTGGTTTCGCTGAAGAGGGAAGTCTGCAGGCGCTCTGGCGTTCTCGGCCGGTGCACTATGACCCGTTCACGGTGAGCAGTCATCTCTGTCCTGACGTTCAGGCACGTATCCGTGAGGTGCTGTTGACGCCTTCACCGGCGCGCCAGACGTTGTTGGATACCAAGGGTGCCGTCGGCATTCTCGGTGTCAGTGACGAGGACTATCGCTGGCTGGAGCAGCTGGTGCAGGAGCTGGACTAGAGTGCAGGTCGTAACTTTGCCTAAGCTCGTTCAAACTCATCTGGCAAAGCTGCT
>CAYMHL010000027.1:0-21490 GCA_964390205.1 uncultured Marinobacterium sp. | reverse complement strand
TATGTCATCCGCGACCTGGCCGACCTCGACGTGATCCTGATGCGCAAGGACCCGCCGTTCGACAACGAATTCATCTACAGCACCCACCTGCTGGCGATGGCCGAATCCGAAGGTACGCTGATCGTCAACCGCACCGGCAGCCTGCGCGATTTCAACGAGAAACTGTTCGCCACCCACTTCCCGCAGTGCTGCCCGCCGGTACTGGTGACCCGTCGTGCCGACCTGCTGCGTCAGTTCCACGCCGAACACAAGGATGTCATCTTCAAGCCGCTGGACGGCATGGGAGGCTCCTCCATCTTCCATATCCGCGAAGACGGCACCAACCTGGGCGTGATCATTGAAACCCTGACCGCTCATGGCACCCAGACCATCATGGCGCAGAAGTACATTCCCGAGATCAAGGACGGCGACAAGCGCATCCTGATGATCGACGGCGAACCCGTGCCCTACGCGCTGGCCCGTATTCCCATGGCCGGTGAAACCCGCGGCAACCTGGCGGCCGGTGGCCGTGGCGAAGGCCGACCACTGACCGACCGCGATCGCTGGATCGCCGCACAGGTCGGCCCGACCCTGAAGGAGAAGGGGCTGCTGTTCGTCGGCCTGGATGTGATCGGTGATTACCTGACCGAAATCAACGTCACCAGCCCCACCTGTATCCGCGAGCTGGATGACCAGTTTAAGCTCGACATCGGCATGGAGCTGATGGACTGCATTGAAGGGAAGCTGAGCGCGCGATGAGCAGGATGGACGACCGTTTACCACTGGGGCACCACTTGAACAGCGACAGTTTCGGCTTCATGCTGTTCCTTGCCACTCTGGTTCACGGCGTCCTGCTGCTGGCACTGAGCTTCAACCTGCCGGACCTGGAACCGCCACAACAGACGTTGGATGTGACGCTGGCCCAATATCCTCAGGATGATGCGCCTGACCAGGCCGATTTCATTGCCCAGCATAACCAGCGTGGCAGTGGCAGCGCCGACGTTGCCGCCTCGCCCTCCACCACCGAAATTGCCCCGCTGGCCAGCACCGAATCCCGTCAGCAGGCTGCACAGCAGATGCAGGTTCCCGTCCCCGAGCCGGTCACGCCAAGTCCGGTCGCGGAACAGAGCAGCGGTCAAAAGCCTGAGCAACCGAGCAGAACCGAGCAGCCTTCACGGCCCGAGGTCAGCCGCCAGACCCCGGATGCCAAGCGCAAGCCGACCACCGAAAGCGGCAGCCAGGCCCCGGCACCCACTCCCCAGGCCAGCAGCTCCACTTCGCTGATGGCGCGCAGCCTGGAAATGGCCAGTCTGCAGGCCAAACTGGACCTGATCCGGGAGGATCGGGCGAAAAAACCACGCGTGTTGCGCCTGACGTCCGCCGCCACCCGCGCACACAAATATGCCGACTATCTGGACAACTGGCGCCGCCGGGTCGAAACCGTGGGCAACCTCAACTACCCCGAACAGGCGCGTCGTCAGGGGCTGCAGGGCACACTGCGACTGCTGGTGGCACTGAACCCGGACGGTCAGGTGGTCGATATCGAGATCCTCGCTTCGTCCGGCCACCGCATCCTGGATGACGCCGCCATTCGCATCGTACAACTGGCCTCGCCGTTCCAGAGTTTCCCGGTGGAGATGCGCAAAAGCGTGGACCGACTGGAAATCATTCGTACCTGGAAGTTTGAGAAACAGGCCCGCGTGTACTAAGCCTAGAGTGTACTTGGCCTAAAGTGTTCCGGGCCTAGAGTGTACCAAGCCTAAACCACATCCCATCAGCGAAGAGAGACCCGCCATGCCCTTCACCTCGCTTCGTGACCATTTCCTGATCTCGATGCCACACCTGCAGGACGATACCTTCACCCAGACGCTGATCTATATCTGCGACCACAGTGAATACGGTGCCATGGGGATTGTCATCAACCGCTCCAGCGGCATCCGCATGTGCGATCTGCTCAACCATCTGGAACTGGACAACCGCACCGGCCTCGAGTCCGAGCGCCCCATTTTCAACGGCGGCCCCGTGCGTAACGACCGCGGCTTCGTACTGCATGCTCCCTTAGACGATCAAAACTGGCTGTCGACCCACGCCATCAGCGATGACGTCTGCCTGACCACCTCGCTGGACATCCTTGAAGCGATCGCCCAAGGCGAAGGCCCGAATACCTTCCTGGTCGCACTGGGCTATGCCGGCTGGGGACCCGAGCAGCTGGAACAGGAGCTGCGCGACAACCTCTGGTTAAGCTGTCCGGCAAATTCGGATATACTTTTCCACCTGCCACTGGAGGACCGACTGCACGCCGCAGCCGCGACCCTGGGCATCAACCTGAACCTGTTGCCGGCCCATGCCGGGCACGCCTGACTGAACGGACTTGATGAGCAGCGACACCCAACGGGTGCTGGGGTTTGACTTCGGCACGACACGTATCGGCTTGGCCATCGGCCAGAGCCTGACTGCCACGGCGACGCCCATAGAACCGGTGCGAGCCAGAGATGGCATGCCGGACTGGCCACAGCTGGATGCCACCCTTGCCGAGTGGCAACCCGATGCACTGGTGGTGGGCATTCCGCTCAACATGGACGGTACCATCTCGGAGATGGCCCGCCGCGCCCGTAAATTCGCCAACCGCATTCAGGACCGCTACCAGCTGCCCTGCTTTCTCTGCGACGAGCGTCTGACCACCGCCGAAGCCAAGCGCATTCATCTGGATGCCGGCGGCGGTACCAACTTCAAGCAGGAATCGGTCGACGGCATCGCCGCCCAGCTGATCCTGGAGGACTGGTTCAACAGTCCCGACCGCATTCCAAGCCACACCCGACTGGAGGACATTTATGGTCTCGGGCACCCTGAGCGTTGATGCACTGCTCGACAAGATGGCCGGTGAAACCCGCGCCCTGATCACCCGGCGCAACCTCAAGGATCCGCTGATGATCGGCATCCGCACCGGCGGTGTCTGGCTGGCGGAGCGGTTACATCACCAACTGGAGCTGACCAGCCCGTTGGGCATTCTGGATATCAGCTTTTACCGCGACGATTTCACTCAGGTCGGCATGAACCCGAAAGTACAGCCGACCCAGCTGCCCTGCGCCACCGAAGGCCGGGATATTCTGCTGGTCGATGATGTCATCATGAGCGGCCGCACCATTCGCGCGGCGCTGAACGAGCTGTTCGACTACGGCCGCCCGGCCTCAGTCAGCCTGATCACCCTGCTCGACCTGCAGCGACGCGAGCTGCCGATCCAGGCCGATGTCATCGGCGGCACTCTGGCGCTGGGCCCCGACCAGCTGGTCAAACTCAACGGTCCCGATCCCCTGACGCTGACCATCCGTCAGCGTGACTGAAACGACAAGAGCACATCACCATGTTTGAGGCCAACGACCCGAACGCGATACAGCTGACCGCCGACGGCCAGCTGCGCCACTTTCTGACCACCGAGGGATTGCCGCGCGAGCTGCTGATCGAGATTCTCGACACCGCCGACTCCTTCGTTGACATGAGCCAGCAGCAGGTGAAGAAAGTCCCGCTACTGCGCGGCAAGACAGTGGCCAACCTGTTCTTCGAGAACAGCACCCGCACCCTGTCCACCTTTGAACTGGCCGCCAAGCGCCTGTCCGCCGACGTGTTGAACCTGAACATCAACACCTCCTCGACCAAGAAGGGCGAAACCCTCAAGGACACACTGATGACGCTGGAGGCGATGCACTCGGACATGTTCGTGGTGCGTCATGCCGACAGCGGCGCCGCCCACTTCATTGCCCAGCACGTGACCCCGAACGTGGCGGTGATCAACGCCGGTGACGGCCGTCATGCCCACCCGACCCAGGCGATGCTGGACATGCTCACCATTCGCCGTCACAAGGGCGACTTCGCGCCGCTGAAGGTCGCCATCGTCGGCGACATCCTGCACTCCCGCGTGGCCCGCTCGCAGATCCACGCCCTGCGTACCCTGGGCGTCGACGAGATTCGCGTCATCGCGCCCAAGACCCTGCTGCCGCGCCATATCGAGGCGCTGGGCGTCAAGGTCTACACCGAGATGGCGCCAGGTCTGCGCGACGTGGATGTGATCATGATGCTGCGCCTGCAGAAGGAACGCATGCAGAGCGCTCTGCTGCCCAGCGAAGCCGAGTTCTACAAGCTCTATGGCCTCAACCGCGACAAGCTGGCCTATGCCAAGCCGGATGCGGTGGTGATGCACCCCGGCCCGATCAATCGCGGCGTCGAGATCGAATCCGAAGTGGCCGATGGCCCGCGCTCGCTGATTCTGGATCAGGTCACCAATGGCATCGCCGTACGCATGGCGGTGATGTCCAAGGCGATGGGTGGTCAGCTGTCCCAGCGTGGTGAAATCGGTCAGGAGGAGCAGGCATGAACATTTTGATTTCCGGTGGTCGTGTCATCGATCCGACCCAGCAGTGGGATGAAGTGACCGATCTTTACGTTCAGAACGGTGAAATTGCCGCTCTGGGCCAGGCACCCGAAGGCTTTGTGGCTGACGAGGTGATCGACGCCAGCGGCCAGGTGGTCTGCCCCGGCCTGATCGACCTCTGCACCCACCTGCGTGAGCCCGGCTACACTCAGAAAGGTACCATCGCCAGCGAAACCGCAGCCGCCGCGGCCGGCGGCATCACTACACTGGTCACCACGCCGGACACCCAGCCGATTGTGGAAACCGCTGCCGTTGCCGAGCTGATTCAGGACCGTGCCGCCGATCTGGGCTTTGCCCGGGTACTGCCCATGGGTGCCCTGACCCGTGGCCTCGAAGGTGAACAGCTGGCCCCGCTGCACGGCCTGGCCAGCTCCGGCTGCGTCGCCTTCACCAACATGCGCCGCGCCGTCAGCAACAGCCAGACGCTGATGCGCTGCCTGGAATATGCCGCCACCCACGATCTGCTGGTGGTATTTCAGGCCCAGGACAACGCCTTGGCCGCCAACGGCTGCATGCATGACGATACCACCTCAACCCGCCTGGGCCTGAACGGCATCCCCGAGGCGGCAGAAACCATCGAAGTCTCACGCTGCCTGCTGCTGATCGAACAGACCGGCGTGCGTGCCCACTTCGGTCAGCTGTCCTGCGAACGCTCGGTGCGCATGATCGAAGCCGCCCGTGAACGCGGCCTGCAGGTGACCGCCGATGTGGCGATCCAGAACCTGCTGCTGACCGACGAGTGCGTCAACGGCTTCAACTCGGCCTACCATCTGCAGCCGCCGCTGCGCAGTCCGCTGGACCGTGCCGGCCTGCGTCAGGGCCTGGTGACCGGTACCATCACCGCCATCTGTTCCGACCATCAGCCCCATGACCCCATCGCCAAACAGGCACCGTTCGCGGCCACAGAGCCCGGCATGAGCGGACTGGAAACCCTGCTGCCGCTGAGCCTGTCACTGGTGGAACAGCAGCTGCTGGAACTGCCGCAACTGATCGAGGCGCTGACTGCCGCACCGGCACGCGTGCTGGATATCGATGCCGGTACGCTGGCGATCGGCTCCCAGGCCGATATCTGTGTGTTCGACCCCGATGCCGAATGGACCCTCACGGCCGACACGCTCAGATCCGCCGGCAAGAACACGCCCTTCCTGGGCCAGACCCTGAAAGGCCGGGTCAATGCCACGCTGATGGACGGTCGTATCGTCTTCCGCCGTTGAGCTGCGCACAGCCGACGGCACATTGAACAAAAAGGGGCGACTCCTCACGGAGCCGCCCCTTTTTAGTGGCAGGGTCTGCGCAAGGCTTACATGCCCTTGACGTTCATTTCACCGTCCAGGTTGAGGTTGTCGTCCTCGTCCTGCAGGGTGAAGCTCGGCATGTCATTTTCCTGCTTCACATCCGATTTGCCGCTGGTTTCGGCATCCAGTTTGATCATCAGACGCAGGTCGTTGGCGGAGTCGGCATGAGCCAGCGCCACCTCGTAGGTGATCACGCCATCGCGGTAGAGGTTGAACAACGCCTGGTCAAAGGTCTGCATGCCCAGGTTGGTGGATTTCTTGATCACTTCCTTGATCTCGTGCACCTCGCCCTTGCGCACATGGTCCTGAATCAACGGAGTGTTGATCATCACTTCGATGGCGGCACGACGGCCCTTGCCGTCCACGGTGGGCAACAGCTGCTGGGCGACGATCGCCTTGAGGTTCAGCGACATGTCCATCCACACCTGATCGTGGTGCTCGGGACCGAAGAAGGAGATGATGCGATCCAGCGCCTGGTTGGCGTTGTTGGCATGCAGCGTGGCGAGACAGAGGTGACCGGTTTCGGCAAACGCCAGCGCGTACTTCATGGTCTCGGCAGAACGGATCTCACCCATCAGGATCACGTCCGGTGCCTGACGCAGGGTGTTTTTCAGTGCCACATCGAAGGACTCGGTATCAATGCCCACCTCACGCTGGGTGATGATGCTCTTCTTATGGTTGTGGATATATTCGATCGGGTCTTCGATGGTGATGATGTGACCGGCATGGTTCTCGTTGCGGTAGTCGATCATCGACGCCAGCGAGGTGGACTTACCGGTGGAAGTACCGCCGACGAACAGGATCAGGCCGCGTTTGGTCATCGACAGATCGCGCAGGATCGGCGGCAGCTTGAGCTCATCCATGCTCGGAATGTGGTTGTTGATCGAGCGCAGCACCATCCCGGGCGTGTTGCGCTGCATGAAAGCGCTGACACGGAAACGGCCGATACCCGGTGCGCTGATGGCGAAGTTGCACTCGCTGGTGCCTTCGAATTCCGCCAGCTGCTTGTCGTTCATGGTGCTGTACACCAGCGCCCGTGTCTGGCTCGGCTTCAGCGTTTCCTTGGTCAGGGGACGAATGGTGCCGTCCACCTTGATCGAGGGCGCCGCGCCGGCAGTGACGAAGAGGTCGGAAGCACCACGATCCACCATCACCTTGAGCAGTTGTGTAAAGTCCAAAGTCGTTCTCCTGTTTCGTCCGGCTTAGAAGGCGGCGGGGTTCTTCGCTTTTTCACGCGCCAGTTCCTTGGAGATGATGCCTTTCTGCATCAACTCGGTCAGCGACTGGTCCAGGGTCTTCATGCCATAGGCGGCACCGGTCTGGATGGCCGAGTACATCTGCGCCACCTTGTCTTCGCGGATCAGGTTGCGCACCGCCGGGGTGCCGATCATGATCTCATGCGCCGCCACACGACCACCCTTGACCCGCTTGAGCAGGGTCTGGGAAATGACCCCCTGCAGGGATTCGGACAGCATGGAGCGCACCATGTCCTTCTCTGCCGCCGGGAAGACGTCGATGATACGGTCGATGGTCTTGGCCGCCGAGGTGGTGTGCAGGGTGCCGAACACCAGATGGCCGGTTTCCGCCGCGGTCAGCGCCAGACGGATGGTTTCCAGGTCACGCATCTCACCGACCAGGATGACGTCCGGGTCTTCACGCAGCGCCGAGCGCAGGGCATTGGCGAAGCTGTGAGTGTCACGGTGAACCTCACGCTGGTTGATCAGGCATTTCTTGCTTTCGTGAACGAATTCGATCGGGTCCTCGATGGTGAGGATATGCTCCGAGCGCGTCTGGTTGACATAATCCACCATCGCCGCCAGCGTGGTACTCTTGCCCGAACCCGTGGGGCCGGTTACCAGCACCAGGCCGCGCGCCTGCTCGGCCAGATCACGAAACACCTTGCCCATATCCAGGTCTTCCAGCGTCAGTACCTTGCTCGGTACGGTACGGAACACCGCCGCAGCACCACGGTGCTGGTTGAACGCGTTGACACGGAAACGGGCCAGCTTGGGCACTTCAAAAGAGAAATCGGTTTCGTAGTTCTCTTCATATTCCTTGCGCTGCTTGTCGTTCATGATGTCATATACCAGCGTATGGACCTGCTTGTGGTCCAGAGCCGGCATTTTAATGCGACGCACATCGCCATCAACACGGATCATCGGCGGCATGCCTGCGGTAATGTGCAGGTCGGATGCCCCCTGCTGCACCGAGAACGTCAGCAGTTGGGTGATGTCCAGTTGCCCCGAAGATTTGGGCGCTTCTTGGTCGAGGGGTTCATTCATATCCATAAGCAGTCGAGATCCGCAGCAGCTTCCATTAAACTTTACTGTTCTAGCAGAATCGGCATAAGGTGCCAATGACAGTCGTCAGTATTCATGGGTAGTTATGTTAGCAGACAAGTATGAACATGTTCGTGAGCAAATTCTGCACGCCTGCCGGGACGGCCAACGCTCTGCCGACAGTGTACAGCTGCTGGCGGTCAGCAAGACCCGCGGCGCAGATGAAATTCGTCAACTGCATGCCTGCGGCCAGACCGCCTTTGGCGAAAACTATCTGCAGGAAGCGCTGGACAAGATAACGGCGCTGCAGGATCTGGCGCTGGAATGGCATTTCATCGGCCCCATCCAGTCCAACAAGACCCGCGCCATCGCCGAGCGGTTCGACTGGGTACACAGCGTCGACCGTCTCAAGATTGCCCAGCGTCTGTCCGAGCAGCGCCCGGCAGACCTGCCGCCGCTGAATATCTGTCTGCAGATCAACATCAGTGAGGAAGCCAGCAAGTCCGGTTGTTCGCTCGATGAATTGCCGGCACTGGCACGCAGCGTTGCGTCTCTGCCCAACCTGCGTCTGCGTGGCCTGATGGCGATCCCGGAGCCGGAAACCGACCCGGCCCGTCAGCGCGCCACCTTTGCCCGCGTGCGCCAACTGCTGACCGATCTGCAGCATGAGCTGCCGCAACTGGATACACTGTCGATGGGGATGTCCGGGGACCTGGAAGCGGCCATCGCCGAGGGTGCCACCATTGTCCGTGTCGGCACTGCACTTTTTGGCCCGCGCCACTATCCAGCGCCCGCTGCCAAACCCAACGCTTGAACCACAGGAGTCAATTCGTGAGTCAACAACCCGTAGTCGCGTTTATCGGTGCCGGCAACATGGCCCGCGCCATCATCGGTGGCCTGCTTGAAAACGGTTTCGCTGCCGAGAACATCTGGGCCACGGAACCCGATGCCTCGCGTCTTGAAGACCTGGCCGCTCAGGGCCTGAACACCACCCGCGACAACAACGCCGCTGTAGCGGCTGCCGATCTGGTGGTGCTGGCAGTCAAACCGCAGGTGATGCAGACCGTCGCGACCGACCTCGCAGCCGCCGCACAGACTCACCGGCCGCTGTTCGTCTCCATCGCCGCCGGCATCAGTCTGGATGCCCTGGACCGCTGGCTGGGCGGCAACGCCGCCATCGTGCGTTGCATGCCCAATACCCCCTCACTGGTGCAGACCGGTGCCAGTGGTCTGTTCGCCAACGCGCGCGTCAATGACCTCCAGCGCGAGCAGGCGACACAGATTCTGCAGGCGGTAGGCATCGCCCTCTGGGTGCAGAGCGAAGCCGAGCTGGATGCGGTCACCGCCATCTCCGGCTCGGGCCCGGCCTATTATTTCCTGCTGATGGAAGCGATGACCGCCGCCGGTGTCAAACTGGGGCTGAGCGAAGCCACCGCCCGCGACCTGACCCTGCAAACCGCGCTGGGCGCAGCCCGCATGGCCAACAGCAGCGATGTGGACGCCGCCGAACTGCGCCGCCGGGTGACGTCACCCAAGGGCACCACCGAGCGCGCCATCCAGAGTTTCCAGGCCGGTGGCTTCGAAGCCCTGGTGGAAACCGCCCTGACCGCCTGCCGCGACCGCTCCATCGAGCTGGCCGCCGAGCTGTGTAAAGACTGACGACTCACTCAACGAACAGGAACGATCATGGGACAGGACCCGATTACCCTCATTGTCAGCCTGGTGGGAGGCATTTTCTCCTTCCTGCTGCTGATGCGTTTTGCCCTGCAGCTGTCGCAGGCCGACTACTACAACCCGATTTCTCAATCCGTGGTACGCATCACCCAGCCGGTGGTCGGCCCGCTGCAGCGTGTGCTGCGCCCGCGGGGACGCTTTGACTTCGCCACGCTGATTGTTGCCCTGATCGTCAAGGCGATCGCCATTCTGCTGCTGATACAGTTTTCACCGGCCTTTGCGGCGGCGGGTGGCTCGATCAATCCGTTGCACCTGTTGGTCTTCTCATTGACCGGGGCGCTCAATACCCTGTTGACCATCTATTTCTGGGCCACGCTGGGGGCGGTGATCATCAGCTGGATCGCACCGGACAGCTACCATCCGGCACCTCAGCTGTTGCTGCAGCTGTCCGAGCCGCTGTTTGCGCTGGCGCGGCGGGTCATTCCGCCCATCGGCGGGCTGGATCTGTCACCGATCCTGATCTTCCTGTTGATCCAGATCGTGCAGAGCTATCTGAAGCCCTTCGTGATCCTCTGACATGAGCACGTCCTGGTACAGCTGGCAGGGTGAAGATCTGATCCTGCGCTGCCATCTGCAGCCCAAGGCCTCGCGCGACGAAATTTCCGGCCTGCACGGTGACAGTGTTAAGATCCGCATTGCCGCGCCGCCCATCGAGGGCCGCGCCAATGCGGCACTGGTCAAGTTTTTGGCCAAGACCTTCGGCGTCGCCAAACGCGACGTCAGTATCATCAGCGGCGAGCTGGGCCGGGAGAAACGGGTACGTATCCATGCACCTGCCACCCTGCCGGACGGGCTTGCCCTTTCATCGGACTAACCAGGGACACGACGTTGTTTACAGCCAGGTTTCTCATGCTCTGCCGAGTGTTGCACTACGACATGTGATGCTTGAAATGCGGCGCGCCAAGGCGCCACCCCAACCTTTCCTGCATCCTGAAAAGCGAGAACCGCCATGCCTGCTGTAATTCCCGACGACTCCGTGGGGCTGGTCAGCCCGCAACGCATCCATTTCGATCATCCACTTGAGCTCAGTTGCGGCCGTACGCTGAACAGCTGGGACCTGATGATCGAGACCTACGGTGAACTCAACGCCGAGCGTTCCAATGCCATCCTGATCTGCCATGCGCTCTCCGGCCATCATCATGCCGCCGGCTATCACAGCATGGATGAGCGCAAGCCCGGCTGGTGGGATTCCGCCATCGGCCCCGGCAAAACGATCGATACCAACCGCTTTTTTGTCGTCAGCCTCAACAACCTGGGCGGCTGCCACGGCTCCACCGGCCCCAACACGCTGAACCCGGAGACCGGCAAACCCTACGGCCCCGATTTCCCGATCCTGACCGTACAGGACTGGGTCCACAGCCAGGCACTGCTGGCCGACCATTTGGGTATCGATCAGTGGGCCGCCGTGGTCGGCGGCAGTCTGGGCGGCATGCAGGCGCTGCAGTGGTCGATCAGCTACCCGGACCGACTGCGCCACTGCGTGGTGATCGCCTCGGCCGCCAAGCTCAGCGCCCAGAACATCGCCTTCAACGAAGTCGCCCGTCAGGCGATCAGCAAGGATCCCGAATTTCATGAAGGCCACTACTACGAGCAGGACACCGTACCCCGTACCGGCCTGATGCTGGCGCGCATGGTCGGTCACATCACCTACCTGTCCGACGACGGCATGCGCGACAAGTTTGGCCGCGAACTCAAGGACGGCAAGCTCAGCTTCGACTTCAACCCCCAGTTCGAGGTGGAATCCTACCTGCAGTATCAGGGCGAGCGCTTTTCCTCCTCGTTCGATGCCAACACCTACCTGCTGATGACCAAGGCACTGGACTACTTTGATCCGGCGGGCGAGCACGGCCACAACCTGGCCGCCGCACTGGCGCCGGCTCGCTGCAGCTTTCTGGTGGTGTCGTTCACCACCGACTGGCGTTTCTCGCCGGAGCGTTCACGGGAACTGGTCGACGGTCTGGTCGCTGCCGGCAAGCCGGTCAGCTATGCCGAAATCGATGCCCCCCAGGGCCACGATGCCTTCCTGATTCCGATTCCGCGGTACATGGAGGTATTCAGCAGCTACATGAACCGAATTGCCGAGGCCCTGCCCCAATCTGAAGGAGATAGCCGGAATGCGCGCTGATCTGGAAATCATCAACGAATGGATCGCTCCCGGCTCGCGCGTACTCGATCTGGGCTGCGGCGAAGGCGAACTGCTGGCGCACCTGATGCAGGAAAAAGACGTGACCGGCTATGGTCTGGAGATCGATCATGACAACCTGACCGCCTGTATTGAAAAGGGCGTCAGCGTGATCGAGAAGGACATTGACGACGGCCTGGCGTCGATCGGCAATGCCAGCTTCGACACCGTCGTCATGACCCAGGCGCTGCAGAGCATGCACCGACCTGACCAGATCGTCGACGAAATGCTGCGCATCGGTCGCGAATGCATCGTCACCTTCCCCAACTTTGCCCACTGGCGCGCCCGCGGCTATCTGGCTTTCAGGGGCAAGATGCCGGTGTCCAAGTTTCTGCCCTATACTTGGTACAACACGCCGAACATCCACTTCTGTACCTTCAAGGATTTCGAGCAGCTGTGCGTTGACCGCAACATCGAGATTCTGGATCGGACGGTGGTCGACCATCAGCATCGCCATCACTGGTGGATCAAGCTGTGGCCGAACATGCTCGGCGAAATTGCCATCTACCGCATCACCCGCTAGGACGAGGAGCATTTTATGCGTTTCCATTCGCCAACCCTGAGCCGCCTGCTGGCGGTGGCCGCACTGGTATTCAGCCCGCTCACCCTGGCCGAGCAGGCGATCTCCGACGGCCGCTACGAGATCCACTACAACGCCTTCAACTCCAGCTTCATCACCCCGGAAGTGGCGCAGCAAAATAACCTGGTGCGCAGCAAGTACCGGGCGCTGGTCAATGTATCGGTACTGAAAATCGGTGAGGACGGCAGCAAGGAAGCCACCACCGCCATCGTCTCCGGCCAGGCCGCCAACCTGCTCGGACAGGCACAGCAGCTGGAGTTCAAGAAGATCGACGAGGGCAATGCCCTGTACTACATCGGCGACTTCCGCTTCACCGAGGACGAACAGCTGAAGATCAGCCTGAGCGTGCAGCCCGACCCGAACCAGCCGGCCTACAGCATCGAGTTTGACCAGCGGTTCTACGTTGACTAAAGCCGTTGACTGAATCCGTTGATTGAGCGGGTTGGTTGACCCGGCTGATCGTATACGTTGACTGAACCGGCTGACCGGGCGGATCATCCGGCTCGGTCAGCAAGCCCTTGAGGAGTTCCATGATAGACAAGATTGTGCTGGCCAGCGGCAACCGCGGCAAACTGAAAGAGTTCGGCGAGATTTTCGCGCCCCTGCAGATCAACGTGATGCCGCAGTCGGACTTCGCCGTCCATGACGCCGAGGAAACCGGGCTGAGTTTCGTCGAGAACGCCATCCTCAAGGCCCGTCATGCCGCCCGCATCACCGGTCTGCCGGCGCTGGCGGATGATTCCGGTCTGGAAGTGGATGCGCTTAACGGCGCACCGGGGATCTATTCGGCACGCTATGCCGGTGAAGGCTGCGGCGATGACGAGAACAACGCCAAGCTGCTGCAGGCGCTGGAGCAAGTACCCGAAGCCAAACGCAGCGCCCGTTTCCAGTGCGTACTGGTGTTCATGCGCCACGCCGAGGACCCGACACCGCTGATCTGTCAGGGCAGCTGGGAAGGCCGTATCCTCACCGAACCCCGGGGACACAACGGTTTCGGCTATGACCCGCTGTTCTATGTGCCGGAACTGGACTGCGCCAGTGCCGAGCTCGATGCCGAACAGAAACAGCAGTACAGCCACCGCGGCAAGGCGGTACGTCAGTTCATCGCTGCCATCGGCCCCTGGCTCAGCCATTCATGAGCCTTAAGCCAGGCAGCAACTCCCTGCCGCCGCTGTCGCTGTACGTACACATCCCCTGGTGTGTGCGCAAATGTCCCTACTGCGATTTCAACTCCCATGCCGCCCCGGAGCAGCTGCCCGAAACCGCCTATGTGGATGCCCTGCTGGACGATCTCGAGGCCGACCTGCCGCTGGCAAGCGGGCGGCCGCTGCAGTCGATCTTTATCGGCGGTGGCACGCCCAGTCTGTTCAGCGCTGAAGCCATTGACCGCCTGCTGCAGGGTGTCGCCTCGCGCATCGCGCTGGCCGACGACATCGAGATTACGCTGGAAGCCAACCCCGGCACCTTTGAGCAGGCCCGTTTCGAAGGCTACCGCGCTGCCGGCGTCAATCGCCTGTCCATCGGCGTACAGAGCTTCAATGCCGACCACCTCAAACGTCTGGGACGCATTCACAATCCGGAGGAGGCACTAAGGGCCGCCGAAGCGGCGGTGGCCATTTTCCCGAGGGTCAATCTGGACCTGATGCACGGCCTGCCGGGCCAGAGCGTTGACCAGGCCCTGGCTGACCTCAGACAGGCGCTGACCTTCGACCCCGGTCATCTGTCCTGGTACCAGCTTACCATCGAGCCCAATACCGAGTTTCATGCCCGTCCGCCGCGGCTGCCGCTGGATGAAGCCCTGTGGGACATTCAGGAGCAGGGACAGGCCCTTTTGGAGGCCAGCGGCTACCGTCAGTACGAAATCTCGGCTTATGCCAGGACAGGTCAGCAGGCACGCCATAACCTGAACTACTGGCAGTTCGGTGACTATCTGGGCATCGGCGCCGGTGCTCATGGCAAGCTCAGCTACCTCGATGCAGAGGGTCAACTGCAGATCAGCCGCCGTCACAAACAGCGCCAGCCCAAAGGTTATCTGGACCCGCTGCGCCGTCTGGCCGGTGATGAGTCCATTGCCGTTGAAGATCGTGCCTTCGAGTTCATGCTCAACGCCCTGCGTCTGACCGATGGTGTCGCGGCAGAACTGTTCAGCGCGCGAACGGGTTTAAGCCTGGATCGAATTGAAGCGCTGCTGCAACAGGCCCGGCAACGCGGCCTGCTGATCGATGATCGCTCACGGCTGGCACCCACGCTGCAGGGCCGCCTGTTTTTGAACGATCTGCTGGCGCTTTTTCTCGACTGACAGACGGCTGATATACTGGCTGTCGCGCTGATTAATACGTATAGGATTCTACCCTCATGACCCTTGTCCATATGACCATCAAGCAGAAACTGAGCACGTTGATCGCACTGATTCTGATCGGCTTTATCGGCATGGGCGTGATCATCTTTCACACCCTGGGCGAGTATCGCGAGCTGATGGCGATCAGCGAAACCCTGGCCGACGTGGAGGCACGCAAACAGGACATGCGCCGTCACGAAAAGGACTTTCTGGCCCGCCGCGATGACGCCTACCTTGAGCAGTTTGCGGTCGTTCATGAGCAGTTTCAGCAGGGGCTGGCAGCCCTGACACAACGCCTGCCGGAAACCGAACTGCAGGACGATCTGCAGACCTTTGCCGCACGCGTGCAGGATTATGAACAGGCCTTTGCCCAGGTCAGTCGGCTGCGCACCGAGATCGGCCTGGACGAGACTTCAGGGTTGACCGGCCGACTGCGCAGTGCCATCCACAAGGCGGAAAGCGAGATCCGTACCCTGGACAACAGCGATCTGCTCAGCACCCTGCTGCAGCTGCGCCGGCACGAAAAGGATTTCATGCTGCGCCTGGACAGCAAGTATCTCGACCGTTTCCTGAAGGAGGCGGACTTCTTCAGCCAGCAGCTCGACATGTTGCTGCTGCCGACCCAAAGTGCGGCGCTGCAGCCTTTGCTGGTCGAATACCGTGACAGCTTCAGTCGGCTGGTCAACGCCTGGATCCAACTGGGCCTGACGCCCGACAGCGGGCTGATGGGCCGAATGCGCCAGGCCGTCCAGGCAACCGATCGGATTCAGGCCACACTGGAGCAGCATCTCGATCAGCGTCTGGACCATGAACAGCAGCAACTGATGACCACCGCCGTGATCGCCGTTGTGCTGGCGATTCTGGCCACTGTCATTCCGGCACTGCTGCTGGGCCGCACTATTTTGCGTCCGATCAACGCCCTCGCCGCCACCATGAAACGCGCCAGCGACGAGCACGACCTGACGCTCAGGTTCGAGACCGACAGCCGTGATGAAGTGGCGCAAATGGCACAGGATTTCAACCACATGATGGACAGCTTCCGTGGCCTGATCGCCCGCGTCGTCGCCACTTCGGCGCAACTGGCTGCCGCCGCCGAACAGCTATCGGCCACCACCCGGGACACCTCATCCGGACTGAGCCGGCAACAGGCAGAGGTGCTGCAGGTGGCCGCCGCCGTGCAGGAGATGGAAAGCGCCATGCAGGAGATCGCCGGCAATACGGAACACACCGCCGCCACGGCCACTCAGGCGCAGCAGGATGCCGCTGACAGCACGGCCCGGGTACGCGACAGCATCGATGCGCTGCACCTGATGGCCGAAAAGGCGCGCCAGACGGCCCAGGTGGTCGATCAACTGCGCAGCGAAAGCGACAGCATCGGCAGCATGCTGGATGTGATCAAGGATATTGCCGATCAGACCAATCTGCTGGCACTGAACGCCTCCATCGAGGCCGCCCGTGCCGGTGAGCAGGGCCGAGGCTTTGCCGTTGTCGCCGACGAAGTCAGGACGCTGGCTGCCCGCTCGCAGCACTCCGCCGCCGAAATCGAACAGAAAATCCTGCGCCTGCAGGAACAGACGCACAATGTCAGCCGCCTGATGCAGGAAGCCGTACGTGACAGCGAACAGAGCGCCGAGGAAGCCGGTACCACCATCGCCGCGTTGGGCACCATCACGCAGGGAGCCGCCAGTATCGTCGACATGACCACTCAGGTTGCCTCGGCCACCGAGGAACAGGCGTCAGTAGCCGCGGAGATCACCCGCAATATCGAGCAGATCCGCAGCATCATGGCCGGAGCCAACGACCAGGTAGGCCAGAACGCCGAAGCCAGCCAGATGGTGGCACAGCAGGCTAATGAGTTGCAGAGTGCCGTCGGCGGCTTCCGTACCTGAAGCCGTTCCCGAAAAAAGAAAAACGGAAAACGGCTAGAGCGTTGCCCGCTGATCGCCGCGCAGCGCCAACTGGGCTATCTGCTCGGGGATCTGTGACAGGCAGCTGACCTGAGCATCCGCCCGTGCCGGCTGTGACCAGTGCTGGCCCGGCAGGTTGACCCAGAGCGTCCACATGCCGACTTCTTTGGCAGCCTGGACGTCATTGATCGGATGGTCACCCACATGCACCACCTGTTCCGGGCGCAGGCCGGTATGGTGCAGCGCCTGGGTGAACATCTGCGGATGCGGCTTGGCGTAGCCCACGGTATCGGCGTTGTACTGAAAATCAAACAGATCGCCCACCAGCGTCTGGCTGATGTCGGCATTGCCGTTGCTCAGCGCCCCAAGGATATAACCATCACGGCGCAGCTGCTCCAGCATCGCCTGGGCGTGTTCGAACAGCTCAACCTGATGCCGCGCCTGCATGAACACCTCAAATGCCCGCTCGGCCAGCAGAATGGATTCAGTGGCGGTGTAACCGGCTGCCAGACAGCCCCGTTCCAGCAGCTTAATGCGGATCAGCGTCATGCTGTGACCGATCTCCGGCATCGCCTGCAACAGCTCGCTCCGCAGCGCCGACCCTTCCGCCATGTCTTCCAGTCGATGGCTGGCGGTAAACAGCGGTGCATTCTCTTCCAGCCACTGCCAGAGCGTTCGGTTGGCCTGATGAATCACCGGATCGACCGCCCAGAGGGTATCGTCCAGATCGAAGGTGACACATTTAATCATCGCGTTTCTCCCTTGCCCGCGGGTGCGCCTGTTCATAAACCTCCATCAGATGCTGGAAGTCGAGATGGGTATAGATCTGGGTGGTACTGATGTTGGCGTGGCCCAACAGCTCCTGCACTGCGCGCAGGTCGCCACTGGATTCCAGCAGATGACTGGCAAAACTGTGCCGCAACCGGTGCGGGTAGACGCGTCCATTGGTGCCCTGCTCGGCACCGCGCTTGCGCAGGCGTTGCTCAACGGCACGCGTCGTCAATCGATCACCCCGCTGACCGACGAAGAGCGCCGTTTCACCCGCCTTGACCAGTGTTTGCCGTACCGGCAGCCAGCGTCGGATAGCCTCGCCAGCCAAACGACCCACCGGCAGACGGCGCGTTTTATTGCCCTTGCCAAGCACCGTGATGACGCCATCCGCCAGATCCAGATCACGGGTATCCACTCCGACCAGTTCGGATACGCGCAGCCCCGAGGAGTAGATCAGCTCCATGATCGCCCGGTCACGGATATCCAGCGGCTCCTGGCCATCCACCTCCAGCAGCGCACCGACCTGTTCGGTATCCAGTGTCTGCGGCAGGCGTCTGGGGGCCTTGGGCGCCTGCACAGACAATGCCGGGTTGCGACTGACCCAGCCCTCGCGGGCCAGAAAACGATAGAAGGTACGGGCGGCGGAGAGCAGCCGCTGCAGACTGCGGCCGGAGAGGCCCCGCGCATGCAGGGCACCGATGGCATAGCGCAGTGCGGTCTCGTCCAGACCGCTCCAGGGGTGGGCATCGGCACCGATTTCGGCCAGCAGGGTATCGAGGTCTCGCCGGTAATTGTCCAGCGTATGCGGGGAGAGCTGCCGCTCCACCCGCAGGGTGTGAAGAAAATGCTGCGGCCAGTCGGCTTCGGCCGGCATCGACATCTCAGCCGTCCTGTTCCTGCAGGATACGGCTGATGACCCGGCTGAGCACTTCGCCCACATAGCTCAGAAACAGGGTGCCCTGGCTGCTCTGAAAATAGTGCGGGTCATGACTGCCGATCGCCAGCAGCCCCAGGGTATCACCCTTGACCAGCGGCACCACTGCAGCCGACTGTACCTTGACGCTGCGCTCCTGGAACAGGAAACGGTTCATCGCCTCGGACAGCTGGCCGCAGCTGGGCAGGTTGGTTTCGATCAGAGGCTGCACCAGCGAGTCTTCGGCACGGGCCAGGGTACGCACACTGTTGCTGGACAGGGAGCGCTCGCTGAACAGCAGCAGCACGGTCTCATCACCGTAGAAGTCGCGGCACAGGCTTTCCTCGATCGCCACAGCCACGTCGTCCAGCGTCCAGGCTTCGAGCAGCGACAGCACCATGCGCTTGGTCTTCTCGAACTGCACATCGTTGTGCCGCGCCGCATCGATCATGTCGGACAGGTGGCCGTGCAACTGCTGGTTGCGCTCGCGCAGCAGCGAGGTCTGGCGCTCCACCAGCGACACCGCCGTGCCGCGCTGATGCGGCACATAGAGTTTTTCCAGCAGATGCGTGTACTGGCTGAAAAAGTCGGGATGCTCGGCCAGATAATCGGCCACCTGATCCGCCGTGACGGTCGGCAGCTCCAGTACTTCGCTTGCATTACTCATAGATAGATCTGTCCCTCGAATACGGTTGTGGCCGGGCCAACCATGCGCAGCGGCTGTCCCTCTCCGGCCCAGCGGATGCGCAGATCGCCACCGGGCAGATGCACCAGCACCTCCTCATCGAGCAAGCCACGCAGACGCCCCGCCACCACAGCGGCACAGGCACCGGTGCCACAGGCCAGGGTTTCACCGGCGCCGCGCTCATACACGCGCAGCCGAATCTCGCCCCGGTTCACCACCTGCATGAAACCGATATTGGCCTTTTTCGGGAACCGCGGATGGGCTTCAAGCACAGGCCCCAGCGTCGCTACGGGCGCGGTGTCCACGTTGTCGACCAGCACAACGCCGTGCGGATTGCCCATGGATACGGCACTCAGCTCGACCTGTTCGCCGTTGGCCTCAACCCTGTAAGTCGCTGCCTGGCTCTCGGCCGTAAACGGGATCTCGGCAGGGCTCAGCTCGGGCACGCCCATATCCACGTCCACCTGGCGGTCGGGCAGCAGATAGAGAATGGCCTGACCGCGGGCGGTTTCAACATGGATCTCGTCCTTCACGGTCAATCGGCGCTCACGCACAAAGCGACCGAAACAGCGCGCGCCGTTGCCGCAGTGTTCCACTTCGGAGCCGTCGGCATTGAAGATGCGGTAGCGAAAATCCATGTCGGGGCGACTCGGCGGTTCCACCAGCAGCAGCTGATCAAAGCCGATGCCGGTGTGACGATCCGCCAGCCTGCAAACGATTTTGGGGGTCAGCCGTACCCGCTGGGACACGGCATCGATCACCATGAAATCGTTGCCCAGGCCATGCATTTTGGTAAAACGAACCAGCATGATGCGTCGACTCCGTCAGGCTTCAGGCAGCAGCTGCTCGCCGCGCATCAGATCGTTCAGGGTTTCACGTTCACGCACCAGATAGGCCTTGTTGTCATCCACCATCACCTCGGCCGGACGCGGACGGGTGTTGTAGTTGGAGGCCATCACAAAGCCGTAGGCACCGGCAGAACAGACCGCCAGCAGATCGCCCGGCTGCAGGTTGAGCTGACGATCCTTACCGAGGAAGTCGCCGGTTTCGCACACCGGACCGACCAGATCCCAGGCCAGCGCATCACCCTCTTCGCGCAGCTCCACCGGAATGATCTCCTGATAGGCGCCGTACAGTGACGGGCGGATCAGGTCATTCATGGCACCGTCGATGATGGCAAAATTCTTGTCACCACTCTGCTTGAGGAACTCAACACGGGTCAGCATGACACCGGCATTGGCGGCGATGGAACGGCCTGGTTCGAAGATCAGCTTGTAGTCGCGCCCTGCCAGCTTCTGCAGTACCTGCTCGATGTATTCGCCCGGTGTCGGCGGCGTTTCGTCGGTGTAGCAGACGCCCAGGCCACCGCCCAGATCCAGATGGTGGATCCGGATGCCTTCTTCTGCCAAGGTATCCAGCAGCACCAGCAGACGGTCGATGGCATCCAGGAAGGGGCTGACTTCGGTCAGCTGGCTGCCGATATGGCAATCCATGCCGACCACGTCGACATGCTCCAGCGCGGCGGCACGGCGATACACATCAACCGCGCTGTCGATGGCGATACCGAACTTGTTCTCTTTCAGCCCGGTGGAGATGTACGGGTGAGTCCCTGCATCCACATCCGGGTTGACGCGGAAGGAGACCGGCGCCTTGACGCCCATCTCACCGGCCACCGCATTGACACGGTCCAGCTCGGCATCGGACTCAATATTGAAGCAGAGGATTCCGACTTCCAGCGCACGACGGATCTCGGCGGGCTGCTTGCCGACACCGGAGAACACCACCTTGCGCGGATCGCCGCCGGCGCGCAGCACGCGCTCCAGCTCGCCGGCGGAGACGATATCAAAACCGGCGCCCAGACGTGCCAGCACATTCAGCACGGCCAGGTTGGAGTTGGCCTTGACGGCGTAGCACACCAGCGCATCACGTCCCTCAAGTGCCTGGGCATAATCCAGATAAGCACGCTCCAGTGCATCGCGGGAGTAAACGTAGGTGGGGGTGCCGAACTCTTCGGCGATGCGGCTCAGCGCAACTTCTTCGGCATGCAGGCGGCCGTTGCGGTATTCAAAGTTGTCCATGGAATCTCTCATTGTGACTGATGTTGTGAGGCGGTTTCATCGGGCAGATAGAGCGGCCCCTTCTGACCACATCCCGACAGCAGCAAAACCCCCAGCAGCAGGGCTGGCCAGCAGCGTTTCAGCATCATCAATCCTTGTATATCCGGTTGACCCGGGGCAACGCCCTCAGGTTATTAATCGACCGATTATACCCTCAGCCACAAGGGCTGAGTACCGCCTGCGGCTGAGTTATACTCATCGACCGAATTTTCATGCAGAGAGACGCAGTGATGACCGAATCCGAATTCATGAGCCGAGTGGATGCAACACTGGAACGGATCGAA
>CAYMHL010000026.1:8873-22935 GCA_964390205.1 uncultured Marinobacterium sp. | reverse complement strand
AGTAAATGGCTGAAGTAATCTGGACGGAGCCTGCCCTTCAAGAACTGGATGCCATCGCTGAGTACATTGCTCTGGATAATCCTGCTGCTGCAGGTCATCTGGTTCAGAACGTTTTCGATAAGACTGGGCGTTTGCAAGACTTTCCCCAATCTGGACGTATTCCTCCAGAGCTCCCTGATTCGGTCTACAGGGAGGTAGTGGTTCCTCCGTGCCGTATTTTTTATCGTGAGGATGAGCAGCGGGTTCTAGTCCTCTTTGTCATGCGAGAAGAGCGGCAGCTTCGTGCATACATGCTTGCAAACAGCTAGTCAGGCGCATCACACGGATACCATCCCGCTCTGTCACCCTGGTTGTCCAGTAGGCGGTTTCCGCCGAACATAGAGCCGGGCAAGAAGTCCAATGGCCATGGTGACGGCTCGCCCTTTAACGGTACAATGGTTGTTTTCACCGACCAATCCTCGCAGGCACTATTTGAAAATCCCCGCACGCCTACAGCCTCTCTTCAATGATGGCCTGATCGATGAAGTCATCAGCCGCCTTATGAGCGGCAAAGAGGCCGATATCTATATTGTTCGATGCGGCGATGCCATTCGCTGTGCCAAGGTCTACAAGGATGCGATCAAGCGCAGCTTCAAGAAGGCGGCGCAGTATCAGGAGGGGCGCAAGGTACGCAGCGGGCGACAGGCGCGCGCCATGGAAAAGCGCTCAAACTATGGCCGCAAGCAGCAGGAAGAGGTCTGGCAGAACGCCGAAATCAACGCGCTCGCGACATTGGCAAGAGCGGGTGTGCGAGTACCTGAAACCTATGGCTGTTTCGATGGCGTGCTGTTGATGGAGCTGGTCACGGATGATGCCGGTGATGTCGCACCGCGACTGGCGGATGTATCGATGTCAGAAGAGCAGGCCATTGAAGATCATGCCCTGATGATGCATTACGTGATGCTCATGCTGTGCGAGGGCATTGTACATGGCGACCTGTCCGAATTTAATGTGCTGGTGGATGATTACGGCCCGGTGATCATCGACCTGCCGCAGGCGGTGAATGCCGCCTCCAACAACAGTGCGCAGGCAATGTTCGACCGCGACGTGAATAATATGCGCCGCTATTATGGCCAGTACGCGCCGGAGTTGCTGCATACTCGCTATGCGAAAGAGATCTGGGCTCTGTTTGAAGAGGGTGAGTTGACCCCGGACTCCGTGCTGAGCGGTGAGTTTGAAGATGACGGTGACGACTCCGATGTGGATGCCGTGCTGGAAGAGATAAAGGCGGTGCTGGAGGAAGATCAGCAACGCAGAGAGCGTCTGCGCGAAGCGGCGGGGACTGACTGAACGGCCGCCTGCCGGACAGTTCATGTTTGAAAATGGAGTAAGGAGATGGAAGAGTCGGTAAAGCAGGAGCTGGTGCAGTTCCAGGCGATCTACAACCAGGTGGTGGAGTTCTTCGTCAACTACAGTTTCCAGATTGTCGGGGCGCTGATTGTCCTGCTGCTGGGGCTGTGGGTAGCCGGCAAGGTGTCCAAATGGTCGCTGGCGCTGATGCAGCGACACAACCTGGATATTACCCTGAGCCGTTTCATCGCCAGTTGTGTCAAAATTCTGATTGTTGCCATGGTCGCTATCGTAGCGCTGGGCAAGCTGGGTATCAGCGTCACACCGTTGATCGCCATGATCGGTGCCGTTGGTTTGGGGGCTGGGTTGGCAATCCAGGGCCTGCTGTCCAACTACAGTGCCGGTCTGACTATCGTACTGACACGCCCCTATATAGTGGGCGACACCATTCAAGTGCAGGGTGTCAGTGGGCAGGTGAAGGAAGTGCACCTGTCGCATACCTTGCTGACCAACGAGGATGGCGTGGACATCTCGATCCCCAATAAGCACGTGGTCGGCGAGATTATCCATAACTCCCACGCCAATACGCTCGCTGAAATTGCCATCGATATCGCCTACAGTGCCGACCCTGAACAGGCAGCAGAACGGCTCAAATCCGTGCTGGCCGAGTTTGGTGATGACATCTGTCAGGACCCGTCCCCTCAGGTAGGTATCCAGGCTTTTGGCGAGAGTGGCATCACCCTGGGCGTGCGCGTCTGGCTGCCGACCGAACGTTATTATGATCTGCTGTACCGGATCAATCTGGCGCTGTTCAATGCGTTGAAAGAGGCCGGAATCGAAATTCCCTTCCCGCAACGGGAAGTGCGTTTGCTTAACCGTGAGAGTATTTGAGGACAAGATGAGCCTGAACTGGACCCTGAGCGAGGGGCAAAACCCCTTTGCAGCTGATGATCTCTGTGCTGCCGAACGCCGTTTCCACCATACGGAATCAACGGCTATGGAAGACAGTGCGGTTGCGAATGACATTGATGCCGCTCTGGAAAAGGCAGTCTCTTTTCTGAATGCCAACGTCAAAAACGAGTCGCGTTACTTCCTGGTGGAATGGGATCGGTCCAGCTCAATTCTGAGGCTGGCTGTGACCGACGATCGCAAGCAGCAGGATGCGACTGATGTGGTCTGCTGTCGGTTTGCGGCGTTGAATCAGCAGTTGCAAGCGCAGGGGGCTGAAGCAGTAGAGCAATGTTCAGAAAAGGTGCAGTTCTGGCTCAAGGACTACTTATCGAGCTGTGCCGCATTTATGGATTACTCGCTGGTGGCGGTGTTCACCGATAGCACGCGGGATCGGGTGAGGATGCTGTAAGTTGGATTTCGGACATAAAAAAACGGACCTCAAGGGTCCGTTTTTTCTCGCTTACTAAACTCGAGGTTTAGATAGCGACGATGTTCTCAGCCTGAGGACCCTTCTGGCCCTGAGTAACTGTGAACTGTACCTTCTGGCCTTCTTCCAGGGTTTTGAAACCGCTGCCGGAGATGGCGCTGAAGTGAGCGAATACGTCAGGACCGTTTTCCTGTGCGATGAAGCCGAAACCTTTAGTTTCGTTGAACCATTTAACGGTGCCAGTAGTAGTAGACATGGTAATAATCTCGATCTTGGTAATGTGAGCTCGATGGCAAAAGGCCAAACAGAGCGGGTAATGCTTTAGGTAATTTGGTACTTATGAAAACAGAACGAGGTACTAACTACTAGGCAGGACGTCGAAATGGTGCATAAATGCTTGTGTTACTCTTAAGCCCGTTCAGATTACACCAGTACCGGCAGACGTCAAAGCTTTATTTCATATTTGTGCAAAATAATGTGCTGCAGGGCATGGCGGGAAGGTGGAGCGCGTCCGTGAGCGTGAAGAGCACGGACGCACTCGGGGAGTCAGCCTTTTTCCGGCAGGGTGACATTCAGTTCCAGGATGGAGCAGTCTTCATCCAGGTTGATCTGTATGTCGTCGGTGGAGACGTCGACATACTTGGCAATCACCGCCAGAATCTCCTGCTGCATCTGCGGCAAGTAATCTGGCTGGCTGCGCTGGGAGCGTTCATAGGCTACCAGCACCTGGAGGCGCTCCTTGGCGACGCTGGCCGATGTCTGCTTCTTCGGTCGAAAATAACTCAGAATACCCATTAGCCCTTCCGTCCAAATACCCGGCTCAGGAAGCCTTTGCGTTCCACGTTAAGGAAACGATGTTCGCGGTCTTCGCCCAGGAAGCGGGCGATGGCATCGTCATAGGCCTGGCCAGCGTCACTGTCGGCATCCATGATCACCGGGACGCCCTGGTTGGAGGCCTTGAGAACCGCTTCCGACTCGGGGATTACGCCCAGCAGCGGAATCGCCAGGATCTCCTTGACGTCGTCTACGCTCAGCATTTCACCGGCATCCACACGGTTTGGATTGTAGCGGGTCAGCAGCAGATGCTCCTTGACGGTGCCACCCTGTTCAGCCTTGCGTGACTTGCTCTGCAGCACACCCAAAATACGGTCGGAGTCACGCACCGAGCTGACTTCAGGATTGGTGACCACGACAGCGGTGTCGGCAAAGTAGAGTGCCAGCTGAGCACCCTTTTCAATGCCTGCAGGGGAGTCACAGACGATATAGTCGAAACTTTCAGCCAGCTCGTTCAGTACGGTTTCAACGCCCTCAACGCTCAGTGCATCCTTGTCGCGGGTCTGGGAGGCCGGCAGGATGTAGAGATTTTCGGTGCGCTTGTCACGAATCAGCGCCTGGTTGAGTGTGGCTTCCTTGTTGATGACGTTGACAAAATCGTAGACCACACGACGCTCGCAGCCCATGATCAGGTCCAGGTTGCGCAGGCCTACGTCGAAATCGATCAGGACGGTTTTGAATCCTTTCAGGGCCAGACCGGTACCGATCGCGGCGCTGCTGGTGGTTTTGCCAACGCCCCCCTTACCGGAAGTGACAACGATTATTTCAGCCATGCATCTGTATCCATCAAAATGAAGAAGCGGTTAATTAAAGTGAAACTGTATCCAGTCGTGAGCCGCGTAGCAATGCCTGAATGGGCTGCTGCCAGCACTCGGCATGCAGGTCTTCGCTGGTTTTAAAGTAGCCGGCAATGGAGATCAATTCGGCCTCCATGGACTGGCAGAAAATACGTGCCTCGGTATTGCCGTTGACACCCGCCAGAGCGCGGCCGCGCAGGGGACCGTAGACGTGTATGTGCCCATCGGCCAGCACCTCGGCACCGGCGCTGACCGGGGCAAGCACGATAAGGTCGGTGCCGCGTGCGTAGACCTGCTGGCCGGAGCGAACCGGAGTGGTGATGACCTTGGCGGCAACCGCTGCGGCAGGCGCCGGTTCAGCCTCGGCCTGCGGCGCTGGTTCCTGTTCCGGTTCACTGTCACGGTCGCGGGCGGCACGGCGCTGATGACTGAAGTCGGCCAGCTGTAAAGCGGTACAGAGTTCAGCCGAGAGGTCCGGGTCGGCCTTGAGGCCAACGGGGATCAGTGACAGTTCGCGACACAGTGCCAGCAGGGGCAGCAGTGAATCAACGTCGGGTGTATCGGACAATTGTTGCAGGTTCAGGATAACGGGCATGTTACTGAACAGCATGGGCACCTTGGCGGCATGGGCCGTCAGTTGCGGTTTCAGCAGCTCGGTATCACGGCTGGTCAGAATCAGTTCATTCAGCGCCGCGCGGGTGCTTTTGAACTGGAAACAACGGGTCTCGGATTCCTGGTTCACGGCTTGGGCCATCGGGGTCGTTTTGCTCACGGAGAAGTCCCTGTGGTTGAACTTCCTGAAGTTGTTTTGCGGCTAACCATATCATGTAACCAAGGGGCTCCGACAGGGATCAGGTGCGGTCACGCATCTGTCGGTCCGACTCGGTTTTTTGATCTCGGTCATTGTAGTACACTGCGCCATCTTTATTGAACGGGAGCTGAAGTCACCATGAAAGCTGTTCGCTGGGTTTTGGGCATGATTGTCATGGGTCTGCATTATTTGACCTTGCCACGCCGCGGCAAGCGTTCGCCACAGGCGCAGCAGCAGGTGGAGCAGGCATTGGCCGGTTATGCCCTGTATCAGTTGCCGACCTGCCCCTTCTGCGTGAAAGTGCGCCGCACAATGCGTCGCCTGAATCTGCCGCTTGAACTGCGCGATGTGCGTGCCGATGGTCGTCATCGTCAGGATCTGATCAGTGGCGGCGGCAAGATGAAGGTGCCTTGCCTGCGTATCGATCATGCCGACGGTCACAGCGAATGGATGTATGAGTCCGGCGATATCGTGGCGTATCTGGAAGGACGCTTTCCGCTGCAGAAGTGATAACGCATATCCCCATAAGTTATCAAAAATTTATTTTTTATTACCATTAAAGTGGCTATAGTGTGACAGTATCAAGCTGTACTGTACCGGAGCCACGACGATGGATTACCTGCCGCTTTTCTTTGATCTCAAACAGCGCCCCGTCCTGCTGGTGGGCGGGGGCGATGTTGCCCTGCGCAAGGCGCGCCTGCTGACCCGCGCAGGTGCGCACATTACCCTTATTGCCCATCGCGTGTTGCCCGAACTGCAGGAGATGCTGGCGCTGCACCAGGGACAGGTACTCATCGGGGAATATCATCCCGAACTCCTGGATGAGAAGGTGCTGGTATTGGCCGCGACCGATGACGAGGATCTGAACGAACGCATCCATTACGATGCCGTTGCGCGCAATGTACCGGTCAACGTGGTGGACAGCCCGAAACTCTGCACCTTTGTCTTTCCCGCCATCGTCGATCGTTCGCCCATTGTCATTGGTATCAGCTCCGGCGGACAGTCACCGGTGTTGGCGCGACTGTTAAGGGCGAAACTGGAAACCTGGATTCCGTCGGGTTACAGCCGTTTGGGGCAGTTGGTGGGTCGCTTTCGCGAGAAGGTCAAGGCACGCTTTGGCAGCGTTAACGAGCGCCGTGTGTTCTGGGAGTCAGTGCTGCAGGGGCAGGTGGCCGAGCGGGTCTTCGCCGGTCGTGATGCTGAAGCCGAGGCACTGCTGGATGAACAGATCAGGTGCGGCAATGCCGGGCATCAGGTGGGCGAGGTGTATCTGGTCGGTGCCGGACCGGGTGATCCCGAGCTGCTGACCTTCAAGGCGCTGCGCCTGATGCAGCAGGCCGATGTGGTGCTCTATGATCGACTGGTATCGCCGCAGGTGCTGGATCTCTGCCGCAGAGATGCGGACCTGATCTATGTGGGCAAGCAGCGAGACAATCATGCCGTGCCTCAGGAGGGTATCAATCAGTTACTGATCGATCATGCGCGTGAGGGCAAGCGGGTGGTGCGCCTCAAGGGTGGCGATCCTTTCATTTTTGGGCGTGGTGGCGAAGAGCTGGAGCTGCTGAAGCAGGCGGGCATTCCCTTCCAGGTGGTGCCGGGCATTACCGCTGCCAGTGCCTGTTCCACCTACGCGGGTATTCCGCTGACCCATCGCGATTATGCCCAGTCAGTGAAGTTTGTCACCGGCCAGTTGAAAAACCGGACCACCGAGCTCAATTATGCGGAACTGGTCCAGCCCAATCAGACCATCGTGTTCTATATGGGGCTGCACACACTGGAATCGCTGTGCAAGGGGCTGGTGAATCATGGCAAACCGGAGCATACCCCGGCCGCGATAGTATCGCGAGGAACGGCCGAGGATCAGCAGGTACTGGTCGGCACCCTGGCCAGCCTGCCCCAGCTTCAGGCCAAAGCGCAGCTGCCGGCACCGGCCATCGTGATCGTCGGTGAGGTTGTCGAACTGCAGTCTCAGCTATCCTGGTTTGGCGAGCTGAAATCACCGGTCAGTCAATGACCGACCGGTGAATTGACGTTCAGTGCAGGGAGTGGCCGACCAGATAGCTGCCGGCAAAGCCGACACTGTAGGCCACCAGAATGATGCCGGAATAGCGCATGAAGCTGATGAAGGTAATCGCTTCCACCTTGCTCATGGCAACGATGCCGGCAGCGGAGCCGATCACCAACAATGAACCGCCGACACCCACTGCATAGGTCAATGTCAGCCAGTTGGCGGAATCCATGGCGATGTTGGATTTCAGCAGCGCGGCGGTCAGCGGCACGTTGTCCACCAGCGACGACAGCAATCCCATGGTGTAGTTGGCACCGGTGGTTGGCAGTACCTCGTAGATGCGCACCAGGCTGTCCAGTACGCCGATCTCCTTCATCATTCCCACCAGCAGCAGTATCCCCAGGAAGAACAGCAGGGTGTCGAACTCGATCACGCGGATGTAGTCGAGCAGGCTTTCACGCTCATCATCCTTGTAGCACAGACGCCCTACCAGGAACATGATCGACAGGCCGAACAGGAAGGTGAGCAGCGGCGGAACCGATGCGATCACGTTGAGGATGATGGTTGAGATAATGGTCAGCAGGAAGATCAGGGCGATCATCATGCCGACCTTGTCATCACGGCGCGGACTGGGGCTGATCACCACTTCGCCCTTGAGTTTCAGTGACAGCAGGGTGGCCAGCAACATAACGCTGGCCAGCGCCGGCAGACTGAGCCACAGCAGGTCGTCAATGGCGACCTTTTGCTGCATGAAGATCATCAGCGTGGTGACGTCACCGGTGATCAGCGCCACGCCGCCCGAGTTGACCGCAAACACCACCAGCACGGCAAAGCGTACCGTCTTTTTGGCGTCCATCTTCAATGACAGCACCAGCGCGATCGAGATCAGCGTAGCGGTAATGTTGTCCGACAGCGAGGAGAAGAAAAAGGCAAACCCCGCCACCAGGAACATCAGCTTGCGTTCACTGAGCCGTTTGGGCAGAACCTTGTAGATCAGCGTTTCGATCAGGCCCTGATGGTTGAGAAAGGCCACGAAGGTCATGGCAGCCATCAGGAACAACCAGAGACTGGCAATTTCGAGAACGTTCTCGTCCAGCTTTTCCTGAATCAGGTGGCTGTCTGCGCCGTGTGGCGGGAAGAGAAAGAGCAGTAACCAGGCAAGGGTGCCGAGAAAGAGTGTGGTTTTCGCCTTGTTGATGTGGATCACATCTTCCAGCACGATCATCAGGAAGGCGAGCCCTGCGATCGCGAGTAATAGCGTTTGCATCGGTTGAACCGAGCCCCCAGAATTGTTGGAAAGCGAAATTTTACGCCTCTGTTGTCAACAGTGACAGGGGGTGGCAGGGAGTTGTTGCCAAAACAGTGGAAAAGTACTGGTGGGTCTACATGCTCAGGTGTGCCGATGGCAGTCTGTATACCGGTGTAACGACGGATACGGTCCGTCGGCTTGAAGAACACAACGGGCAGCGGGGTGGCAAGGGGGCGCGTTATACGCGAGTGCGACGGCCGGTGGAGCTTGTGTGGCGAGAAGCTGGCCACGATCGCAGTTCTGCCCTGAAGCGTGAGTATGCGCTGAAAAGGCTGCGCCGCGTTGACAAGGAACAATTGATCAAAGCATACATGTCTTCAATGAGCGACGCATAGCATGTTACCATTGCGATAACAATCGCTTAGAGCAGGTTTTGAGACAGTATGTTGAATGCAAAACGGCAAAAGCTTTTCCCGACCGCAAGCCATCCTCAGGGCAGGGGAACACTGCCCTGGTATGAACGGGTGGGGGAGAAGGTGTTTCGCAGTTACGGTCATCCGGAAGGGGCGTCAAACAGTGCCGAGTTTCTGGTGCAGCAGGACAAATTGATTCCCCTGCAGCAGCGTAACCCCGACCTGCCGGGCGCGCCCTGGTATGTCGAGCGCGACCGGCGTTTTTATCCGGGCTATGGTCACCCTGAAGGGGATGCCCCTCTGCCCTGGTTCGAAGTGCGCGACTGATCAGAACTCGACGCGCACGGTCTGGGCGCACTGACGCGCCTTGTCGCGGGCGCTGTCGATATCCTCAGCCTGCGCCAGGGCAACCCCCATGCGACGACGACCATGAATCTCCGGCTTGCCGAACAGGCGCAGGTCGGTATCCGCTGCCGCCAGAGCCGCCTGCAGGTGGGCAAAGCTTGTCTGCCGGGATTCGCCGGTGGGCAGGATAACCGCCGAGGCTGAGGGGCCGTATTGACGAATCAGCGGGATCGGCAGGTTCAGAATGGCGCGAGCATGCAGAGCAAATTCGGACAGGTTCTGCGAAATCAGTGTGACCATGCCGGTATCGTGTGGGCGGGGGGATACTTCGCTGAAAATGACTTCATCGCCGCGCACAAACAGCTCAACTCCGAAAATGCCATGACCGCCCAGTGCATGAGTCACTTTTTCGGCGATCTCTTCCGCCGCCTGGCGTGCGGCAGGACTCATTGCCTGCGGTTGCCAGGACTCACGGTAGTCGCCATCGACCTGAATATGACCGATCGGCTCGCAGAAGCTGGTGCCGCCGATATGGCGGACGGTCAGCAGGGTGATCTCGTAGTCGAACTCGACAAAGCCTTCAACGATGACACGTCCGCCACCGGCACGGCCGCCTTCCTGGGCATAGGCCCAGGCCGCTTCAATTTGCTCGACCTGCTTGATGGTGCTCTGGCCCTTGCCGGATGAACTCATGATCGGTTTGACCACGCAGGGCAGGCCGATTGCTGCAACCGCCTGTTTGAACTCCTCCAGATCACCGGCAAAGCGGTAGGGAGAGGTGTTCAGGCCCAGTTCCTCAGCAGCCAGGCGACGTATGCCCTCGCGGTTCATGGTCAACTGAGTGGCACGGGCGGTGGGGATGACGGTAAAGCCTTCCTCTTCCAGTTCGGCCAGGGTATCGGTCGCGATGGCCTCGATTTCAGGCACGATGTAATGCGGTTTTTCCAGCTCGATGATGCCGCGCAAAGCAGCGCCGTCCAGCATGGAAATTACATGGGAGCGGTGGGCGACCTGCATGGCCGGCGAGTTGGCGTAGCGATCGACGACGATCACCTCAACCCCAAGACGCTGCAGTTCGATAACAACTTCCTTGCCCAGTTCGCCGCCACCACACATGAGGACGCGGGTTGCACTGGCTGAAAGCGGTGTGCCCAATGTAGTCATGGCCAGTCAGCTCCAAATTGAAAATGTTTCACGCATTATAGAGCTGTGTAGACGGTAAAGGCCACCGGGAGGGCTATACTGGGGGGAGTAAGCGGTGTTCTTCGCTCCATACCCTCAGGTATGGTCTTGAGAGGGCCTTCCCGGCCCGGTCAGGCTGCCCCCGAAACGGGGCAGCCTTTTTTTGACCGGAGGCAGGCAGATCGACCCCTAAAGGTCGATCGTGGAGTGACTGCAATCAGTTGCGCGGCTGGCGACGAGCCGGCGGCTTGTTGGTACGCGGACGACGCGGAGCGGCACTGTTACCGTTTTCCTGCCAGGGGCGGATATCCAGACGCTGGCCACACACGCGTGCGCGCTTCAGGGTTTGCAACTGGCTCGCGTCCAGATCGACCGGCAGATCGACGCAGCTGAAATCGTCGGCAATATTGATGCGTCCGATGAGGCGGCTTTCGATGCCGGCTTCGTTGGCAATGGCGCCTACGATGTTACCCGGCTTGACGCCGTGCAGGTGACCGACGCCAATCCAATAGCGCTCCATACCTTCGGTAACCGGCTCGTTGCGCTGGTTGCGACGGGGACGTTCGCCACGCTCGCCACGGTCGCGCTCCTGACGCTCACGTGGTGCCGGGCGTGAATTGGGATCAGGTTCGTTCTCGTTCATCCATAGCGGCTTGTCGCTGTGCATGAGGGCGAGGGTTGCGGCGACCAGCTGCTCGGCACTCAGCTCGGAGTTTTCCTGCAGCTTGCTGATCAGCGGCATGTATTCATCCAGGTTGGCCTTCTCGGCTGCCGCCAGAATCTGAGCCTGCAGGCGCTCGGCACGCAGGGCGTTGATCTCCTTGGCGGTCGGCAGCTTCAGGTCTTCCAGCGGCTGGCGGGTGGTGCGCTCGAGCTGCTTGAGCAGGCGCTGCTCGCGCGGTGCCACAAACAGAATGGCATCGCCGTTGCGACCGGCACGACCGGTACGACCGATACGGTGGATGTAGGATTCATTATCGTACGGGATGTCATAGTTGATAACGTGGCTGATACGCTCAACGTCCAGACCACGGGCAACCACGTCAGTGGCAATTACCACGTCCAGCTCGCCTTTCTTCAGTTTGCTGACAATGCGCTCACGCTGAACCTGGGCAATGTCACCGTGCAGCGCTGCTGCGGGGAAACCGGCGCGGGTGAGTTCGTCAGCCAGGGTTTCGGTCGCGGTTTTGGTGCGTACGAAGACCAGCGCCGCTTCATGCTCATGCTGCTCCAGGATGCGGGTCAGGGCCTGAGTCTTGCTCATGCCGCGAACGACCCAGACGCGCTGGCGAATGGTGCTGGCCGTAGCGGTTTGTGCCTGGATCTTGATGACGGCAGGATCCTGCAGATAGTTTTCCGCAATGTGGCGAATCGCCTGCGGCATGGTTGCCGAGAACAGGGCGATCTGACGCTGGGCGGGGGTGTGCTGCAGTACCCATTCGACATCGTCGATGAAGCCCATGCGCAGCATTTCGTCCGCTTCGTCCAGTACCAGTGCCTGCAGGCGATCCAGCTGCAGGGTGCCGCGACGGATATGATCCATCACGCGTCCCGGTGTGCCGATGATAACCTGAGCGCCACGGCGCAGGCCGCGGATCTGGCTGTCGTACCCCTGGCCACCGTAGATGGATAGGGTGCGCAGTCCGGGCAGGTGTTTGGAGTATTTCTCACAGGCGGTCGCCACCTGCAGTGCCAGCTCGCGAGTCGGTGCGAGAATCAGCAGCTGCGGATGTGAGGCGGCGGTGTCGATGCGCTGCAGCAGCGGCAGTGCGAAAGCTGCGGTCTTGCCGGTGCCGGTCTGTGCCATGCCAAGCAGATCCCGCCCCTCGAGCAGTGGCGGGATACTCCGAGCCTGGATCGGTGATGGAGTTTCGTAGCCAACGTCAGTCAGTGCATTGAGAATAGGGGCGGACAGTCCCAAATCGCCAAAGGTGGCGGGGCTGGTATCAGTGTTGGACATGCTGTGAGTATTACCTGGGTCTTAAAGAGGAGGAGAAAGGCTGCCTACACTTTGACCAGGAGTAATACTGATCGGGAGCAACACTTTCTTAAAATAAGGACCAAAGTATACGCGCCTTGGTTGACGGCGTCCACATAAAGCACCAAGGCGCGGTGATTACTGCGCCTCCTGATGAGTGAAATGGTTGTAGATATTGATCAGCTCGTCTTCGCTGAAACGTACGATGACCAGCTGCTGACCGGGATGAATGACGTTCGGGTTGCGTCCCAGCAGTCCCTGCCGGTAATTGAACACCCAGGTCTCCTCAACCTTGCGCTTGAGCAGGTGGGCCAGCCAGGAGCTGCGTTGATCCGCGAGGGGCTCGTCGGCATCCTCGGGGATCTGTGTGCTGAGCAGACGTGAGCGGTCTTCGACCCTGATGCCGCGAGCAAAGGTTTCAATCAGCCCCAAGTGGATGATGCCCCAGAGCCCCTGACGGTCGGCATCACGTACTGAGTGGATGTAAAAGATTTCGTCGGCCGCCTGATTGGGATTGTTGAGCAGTTCCTGCAGGCGTAAACGATCCTGGCGAGTCAAATGATCCGTTCCCGCTGCAAGGTCCGAGCGGTTGGCACCAGGCGTGAGCGGCAGGTCGACGGCAAAGCTGGTGGCAGAGTCGCTGTCGACTTCATCCAGATTGATGGCTGTATCAGCCTGCCGCTCTGTTTCGGGCAGCTGCAGCAGCTGGCTGCCGGTGACAAAGTGATCCGCCTCGGTCATGTCGAGGGTATCCTCGGCTGCCTGCCGGGTCAGGCTTTTGATATGCTGGCGCGCTTCCTGCCGGGTGCTTTCGGAAACAGGTTGAATGGCTGTGGGTGCACCGGTTGGAGATGTCTGTTCACCGGTCACAAACAGGTAAGTGGCCAAAGCGGCAACAATCAGCGTAAGCAGGATGACCAGTCGTTGCATCGGAGCGACCTTTAATCGTTGAGGGCTTGCAGATACCTTAGATGAGAACTCTTCAGATGAGAACTCTGTGGGCGCAAAGCGTTCAATACAATTGATATGCCTGCCAGAATGGCAGTTACAGTCTGCAATACCGTTGTACGGGGGAGAGCACCATGCGATCTGACAATGACACCGATTTCAGTACCTTGATGCAGGCGGAAGGGGTGCGACGAAACACTCGAGCCAGGCCGGTGAATGCGTCTGTGTCAGCTCGCCCGCTGAAAGTTGACCCGAACAAGAGTATCCGTCGGCGTCTGGCTCAGGGGTCACCCGAAGGGCTGACGCTGAACCCGGTGGAGTGGCTGCACCCGGCTGACCCGGTCAGCTGGAAGCGGGACGGCGTGCAGGAAGGTGTATTTCGTAATCTGCGCCTTGGACGCTACAGTACGGATGCCAGTCTCAATCTTCAGCACTGCACACTGGCGCAGGCGCGGGATGAAGTGGCAAGTTTTGTCCGCCAGAGCTGCGAACTCAATATTCGTTCCGTGCTGATCCAGCATGGGCGCAGCAACCGCCCCGATGGTCACGGCAATCAACTGAAAACCTATCTCAACGAGTGGCTGCCGCTGCTGGATCAGGTGCTCGCGTTTCATTCGGCTCAGCCGCACCATGGCGGTACAGGTGCGATCTACGTCATGCTGCGCAAGAGTGATCAGGCGCGTCAGGACAACTGGGAGCAGCATCAGAAACGTCGTTAACGCAATCCGGCTGTAAGCAGGGTGCCGGTGGCGTGATGTCATATTACGGTGCGCCACATTGCATTGCGCCA
>CAYMHL010000026.1:4160-8773 GCA_964390205.1 uncultured Marinobacterium sp. | reverse complement strand
TGCGCCACATTGCATTGCGCCAATTGCATTGCGCCATAAAAGCCGCTTTACTGAAGCGGGAATGAGGGTAAAGGGAAAACCGACTATGGACTCCGTGTTCGTCGAGCAGTTGAAGCGCATCCGCTTGCTGGCGGCAGTACTGTTATCGCTGGATGTGGTGGCGCTTGCTCTGGCCGCGGCCAATGGCTCACATGTGATTCTGGTGGTGCTGTTGATCGCCCTGTTACTGGCAACGATTCTGCTGATGGTAGTGCTGCGCAGTCGCAGCATGACATGGGCCGTAACGCGGGCACAGGAACCGGTGTTGGCGCTTGATCCCAATACGGGGATTGCGACCGAGCACTGGTATCGTCACATGTTGGCGCTGGAGTGTCGGCGTGCCGTGCGTGAATTTTCCCCTTTGACCGTGTTGCGTGTGTATACGGGTGATCAGGTAAAGCGTCAGCATCTGCTGGAGCTGGTACGTGTGCTGGGTGAAGAGTTTTCCCGTCCGGGTGATCTTATTGGTTGGGAGCAGGGCCGCGTAATCGGTGCCGTGCTGCCGGCGACCAATGAAAATGCCCATGTGCTGATCAAGCGCTGTTTTGAACGTATTCAGGCCCATGAGTGTACTGCGACCCTGCCGCTGCGTATTGTGGCCAAAACCTTTCAGCCCCGTGGCGACCTCAGTCTGAACAAGGTACAGCTGCAGCTTGATCAGATGCTGCAGGAAGCCCTGCGGGATGACCCAGGCGTTTTCTATCGTGCCGAAGAAGGTCATGAACCATCCGGCCCGGGTATGATGTACACCGATCAATGATGTCGGAAGCACTGGCACAGCTGCGTGTTCAGCTGTGCTCCAGCCGCCGGCGTGTGTTGATTTGGCTGGATGGCGAGGCAGACTGGTGCCGTGAGCAGCTGGCCGGGCCGCTGTTGCCATGGCTGCAGGGACAGGGTGTCCTTATTGCCGAGCAGCCGGTGGCGGGGCTTGTGCCGGTGGATGCTCGCAGGGCCGTGGAGCTGCTGGGACAGACCCTCGACTTCGTTGTCATGGATGCCTTTGCAGGTTTCAACCCCAATGTTTTTGGCCAGCTGTGCGGCACGGTATCAGCGGGTGGCTGCGTTGTTCTGATGACGCCCCCGGCTGCCGAGTGGGCCGACTATGCTGACCCTGAGTATGTCTCTCTCTGTGTAGAACCCTACCGGCCGGAACAGATCCGAGGGCATTATCTTGCCCATCTGCTGAACGTGCTAAAGGTTTCTCCCGAGCGGGTGCGCTGGAGTCAGGGTCAGGCGCCTGTCATACCCTCTCTGCCAGGACTCGATGATCAGCCTGCGGCCGAGACACCCTGCCGCAGCCGCGATCAGATGGAGGCGGTTGAGCTGATTTTGACAACAGCCTCGAGGCGTCAGCAACCGCTGGTGCTCAGTGCCGACCGTGGGCGGGGCAAGAGCGCTGCACTGGGGATTGCCGCTGCCAGGCTGCTGCATGCGGGGAAAAAAGTGGCGGTTACGGCGTTTTCTCGAAGCACAATCGGTGCTCTGCTTGAGCGCGTGCAGGCGCTGGCTCCGGACCTGTCCCCTCAACTGATCTATCTAAGACCTGATGAACTCCTGCAGGCATCGGTCGATGCGGATGTGCTGCTGGTGGATGAGGCGGCCGCCATTCCGACTCCGCTGTTGTTGCAGCTACTGAAAGCCTTCCCTCGGGTGGTTTTTGCTACCACCCTGCACGGCTATGAAGGCAATGGTCAGGGCTTTGCGCTGCGCTTCATGCGTCAGTTGCGCAAACGTTTCCCCCGTTGCCATGAGTACCGCCTGAATACCCCCATTCGCTGGTCAGCGCCCGATCCGCTGGAGCAGTTGACCAACCGCATGTTGCTGCTGGATGCGGCTGCCAGTAAGCCCGGTGTGGTCATGGCGCCGCTGGAAATTGTGCGTGTCAGTCAGGCTGAGCTGGCGGCCGATACCCAACTGCTGCGCTGTCTGTTTGGTCTTCTTGTTCTGGCTCACTATCGCACTACGCCGGGTGATCTGCGTATTTTGCTCGACAGTCCCAATGTGCGCATCTATTTGGCGCGAGCAGGGGGCGTGCCTCTGGCCTGTGCCCTGCTGGCGGAGGAGGGGCCTCTGCCGGACACGCTGGCGCAGGCGGTCTGGGAGGGGCGGCGCCGTCCCAGAGGGCACCTGTTGCCGCAAACGCTGATTGCCCAGGAGGGCTGGCTGGAAGCGGCACCCTGGCGATCACTTCGGGTTGTTCGCATCGCGGTGCACCCCGATGCCCAGCAGCGCGGTATTGGCAGCCGATTGCTGGATCAGATCGAACGGGATGCACGGGCGGAAAAGCTGGATTACCTGGGCGCCAGCTTCGCGGCTTCGGATGAGCTGCTGCATTTCTGGCAGGGGGCGGGGTTTCATCCGCTTAGACTGGGAGAGCAGCGTGACCCTGTGGCGGGTACCCATGCAATGCTGGTGCTCAAGCCGCTGACCGCGCGGGTCCAGAACTGGCTGCCGCAGGCCAAAAGCTGGTACCGGCGTAGCCTGCTGCAACGGTTGCCGGGCGTGCTGCAGGATTTGGAAGCGGAGCGCCTGCCGGCGCTGCTGCGCGCACCTGTTGGCCTGTCCCCCCTGTCAGTGGAGATACGGCAGCGACTGCAGGGATTTGCTCGGGCGCAGCGGACGCTTGAGTCCAGCCTTTTGCCCTTGATCGAGTTGCTCGAAGTCAGCGTGCATCGCTGGGGTGACTGGCAGCTTTCAGTTGCAGATCAGCGGCTGCTTTGTGATCGCATCCTGCGTCAGTTGCCACCGGCTGCCGTGGCTGAACCGCACGGCAAGCGTGCTCAACTGGATCGTTTGCGTTCGCTATGTGATCAACTGCTGGCTAATCTCGCTGCAGAATCACCATCAACCCCTCAATACTGACCTCGTTTTCCAGGCGCAACGGGAAGCTTTCAAGCAGCTGAACCCTGAAACCGTAGCGGTCAGCCAATGTCTCGATATGACCCTGGCTGTGCCGGTAGCGCCCAGACGCGTGCAGTGAAACCGGTTCGTCCTCCTCGTTACGCTCGACGGTAAAGGCAAAGCAACCGCCGGGTTTGAGCGCCCCATGTACCGCCTGAATGACCGGTTGCAAATTACCGGTATAGATCAGCACGTCCGTGGCAGTGATCAGCTCAACCGGTTGCAGTGTCGGAATGAAGTCCAGCAGGGCGGTGCAGCTAAGAGACGTGTATACCTCCTTGTCGGCGGCACGCTGCAGCATCTGCATGGACAGATCGCAACCGTCCAGGCGGGTGAGGGTCAGTTGTCGATGCAACTCGATACCACAGAGCCCTGTGCCACAGCCGAGATCAGCCGCCTGGATAGGGGTTTCGGGATCGAGTATGGCGGCCAGCCGTGTGACCAGGCGCTGAGGAGCGTTGTAGTTCAACCGGCCCTGCAGGCGGGATTCGAACTGCTCGGCATGAGTGTCGTAAAGAGTGCGCACATAGTCCGAGGGTGCTTCTGCCGTGCAGTGATGCTGTGCAGCATCCAGCATGTGACGCACACTCAGGTTGTCGGGAGCCGCCTTGGCTGCGGCCTGATAGAGGGGAGTGGCTGCGGCGGCAAACCCCTCTTCGGCCACATAGTCGGCGAGCCGGATCAGGTCGGCAACCGGTGCACCTGTCGCCTGCCAGTCGGCAATGGCGACCTGGCTGTTGTCCTGCAAACAGAGGTTCAACACACGTTCAGACTCTGCATCTATACTCGAATGCAGAGAGGCGAGAATATCGAGTGCAGTTTGATACTGCCCCAGCTGGCGTGCTGCCACGGCATGGCAGAGCCGAGCGTCTTCGTGATCCGCCAGTAAAGGATTGGACTGCATGTGTTCAACAATCTCGGGCCAGCGTTTGAGCTGCTCAAGCAGTCCCAGCAGATTGAGATGGAACGCGATTTCCTGTGGCTGTAGTTGCAGCGCGTTGCGGCAGGCAGCAGCGGCGTCTTCGTGCTTGTCTCTGGCCTGGAGTACCAGCGCGAGATTGTTGAGCGCCTGAGCCTTGAAGCGTGGTGCCGGGTCCAACTGGCAGGCTCTGCTCAACTCTCGAGTGGCGGCGATCAGGTTGCCGCCCTTGAAGTGGATCAGGCCAAGCAGGTGACGAGCGTTGAAATCATCGGGCCGGTGGGCAAGGTGCTGCTGGCAGATGGCACGGGCGGCCGGATAGGCGCCCTGGCTCATCAGTGACAAGGCTTCATTGAGGCTGGGTACTGACATGTTGAACTCGTCGGACATAACACAAAACAGAGGGGATACTAGTCAAGCCGGGAGCAAATGCCAATGCCCGGATATTGCCGAACTCCCCAAGCAGAGGAGGGTATGCCATGAAGGCACCCATTATCGGACTGACACTGAGTTTGCTCGCGACCCCCGTAATGGCAGAAAAGCCGGAGTGGGCCGGGCAGCAGAAAGAAACACGAGCGGAGCAAGGGAGCTCTGAGCGGGGAAGCTCCGAACAGAGAGGTAAAGCCCAATCGGATGATGATCTCAAGCGGGATGGACAGCTGGAAAGGGATCGAGACCGAGAGCGGGATTTTGATCGTGATCGTGATCGTGAACAGGATCGATATGAACGCGACGACCGGCGTTCAGACAGTCG
>CAYMHL010000026.1:0-4060 GCA_964390205.1 uncultured Marinobacterium sp. | reverse complement strand
CGTTCAGACAGTCGCTTAGACAACCGCAGGGATGAAGACCGTTTTCTGCCGTTGAGTGATCGTGAGCGTCGCCAGCTGCGTGATCTGGTTTATGAGGAGCACTACGGTCTGCGTCGACCGGATGATGGACACTACAAATCCCTGCCGCCGGGACTGCAGAAAAAACTGGCGCGTGGTGGCGATTTGCCCCCGGGATGGCAGGACAAGGTGCGTCGTGGCGAAGTACTCGATCCTGAACTCTACCGTTATGGCGAGCGTCTGCCGCGGCGATATCTGGAGCGCCTGGGCCATGGTTCAGAGGCGGCTGAACTGATTTTGCTGGGCGACCGCATTGTACGTGTGGCCGAAGGCAGGGGAACCGTTCTGGATGTGATCGATCTGACCGACAGGGCGCTGGATATGTTGGGTAACTGAGCAGCGGGCTGCTCAGTTACCCGGATCAGGCAGGCGTTCAGCCTGCCTTTTTGGTTTCGACCTGCTTCAGCGCTTCCTGCTGCGCAGCCAGGGCAGCCTTGGCACTGGCCTTGAACTGCGCGGCTTCCAGATCATGCTTGTTGAGCAGTTTGTAGAAGTCGGTACGGTTGCGCTGAGCAATGCGGGCCGCGTGGGTTACATTGCCTTCGGTAATCTGCAGCACCTTGATCAGGTAGCGACGTTCGAAATCGGCGCGGGCCTCGTTGAACGACGGAATGACACGTTCCTGGTTGGTCAGTGCCTTGGACACCAGCCCCTCCGGAATGATCGGTGACGGGCTGAGTGCAACGACCTGCTCCATTACGTTTTCCAGTTGGCGTACGTTGCCGGGCCAGGCAGCCTGTGCCAGCAGGTGAAGGGCACCTGGCGAAATGCCGCGGACCTTGCGGTTATGCTTCTGTGCCGCCTGGGCCAGGAAGTGGCGCGCCAGCAGCGGAATGTCTTCCGGGCGTTCGCGCAGCGGCGGCAGCTCCAGATTGACCACGTTGAGGCGGTAGTAGAGATCCTCGCGGAACTCCTGACTCAGCATGGCCGACTCCAGGTTGCGATGAGTCGCCGAAATGATGCGCACATCGATCGGCACGCTCTGCGTTGAGCCGACCGGACGAATGGTGCGTTCCTGCAAGGCACGCAGCAGTTTGACCTGAAGGGTGATCGGCATGTCACCGATCTCGTCCAGGAACAGGGTGCCGCCCTGGGCTGCACGGAACAGGCCTTCATGCTGGTTGACAGCACCCGTGAAGGCGCCCTTGGTGTGACCGAACAGCTCGGATTCCAGCAGCTGTTCCGGCAGGGCGCCGCAGTTGATGGCGATAAACGGCATGTTGCCGCGGGCGCTGGCTTTGTGAATCGCCTTGGCGACCAGCTCCTTGCCGCTGCCGCTGGGGCCGGTGATGAGCACACTGACGTCGGATGCTGCAACTCGTTGAGCCTGATCCAACACCTGCTCCATGCGATCGCTGTGACTGATAATGCCGGCGCGCCAGCTCTGGTCCTGGCTGCGTTGGGAGCTTTTCAGGGCTGCACGTACAGTATCCAGCAGATGCTGTTTGTCGATCGGTTTTGATAGAAAGCCGAAGACCCCTTTTTGGGTTGCTTCGACCGCTTCGGGGATGGAGCCGTGTGCCGTCATGATGATGACCGGAAGGTCCGGCTGCTCCTGTTGAATACGGGAAAAGAGCGCCAGGCCATCCATGCCGTCCATTCTCAGGTCCGTGAGGACCAGGTCAAAGCTGCGCTGGCGCACCAGGCTCAGTGCCTCTTCACCACTTTCGGCACAGCTGATCTCGTAACCGGATGCCTGCAGGCGCATCTCCAGCAGCCTCAGCAATGCGGTATCGTCATCGACCAGCAGAATGTTGGGGGTTGACGTCATCTGTCAGTGCTCCTCACGCTGTCGCGTTATCTGTCGTTCCAAGTCGGTTAATGCGTCTACTTGACGCTGTAATTCATCAATTTGTTGCAACTGGCTCTGACGCTGTTCCAGCAGTTCCAGCTGCAGATGCAGTTGGCGTGTCCGCAGCCCTATATACTGGCTGTAGCTGCAGGAAGCACTGGTATTGACCGTGCTCAGATAGTCCAGGGCGCGTTTCAGCTGCTCGGGGGACTGTCCCGGTGTACTCAGCAAAAGTGCGTGCAAAATCCGCTGCTGTCTTTTTTCGGCGTCGATTAGCAACACTCGTTTTTCATCAAGTGTAGACGAAATATAACGATGTTCATAATTTAACCACTCAATCACCTGAGCATCGTCAATGTCGCATTCTTGAGTCGGTTTTGCGGTGCCTTCCGGCAGGCGCAGGCCGGACTGCTCCAGCAACTGGCAGCCGGCCAGCAGCATCATCAGAGTGCAAAGTAAAAGCTGACGCATCGCTTCAGTCTTCCAAAGAGGGTAAAAACAGGCTGAATGCTACCCAGCCGTCGCTGTTGCGGCTGACCTGCAGTTTGGCGTTCAGAGCATTGCTGGCCTGGGCCGCGATGCTCAAACCTATTCCCGACCCTTTCAGTGGGCCGCGTCGACGATTCTTGCCCTGGTAGAAAGGCTCGAACAACTGCGGGAGATCCGTGTCCGGAATTTCAGGTCCCGTGTTGGCGACCTCGATTTCCAGTACAGAACCAATTTGACAGGCGTTGATGCGTAAAGTGCCTGCCTGATTCGAGTAATGCACCGCATTCGAAATCAAATTGGTGAGGATACGTTGCAACATATGCGCATCCGTTTCCCAGACGTCGATATTATTAAGTTCAACCTCGAGCTGCAATTGTTTTTGTTCGATCTGCAACTGAAAGGGCGTAATTATACGCTGCAACAGAGATGGTAAAGCAACCGTTTCTTTCTGTAGCCGGTGAGGTTCCTGTAAGCGATTGTAATCTAACAGTTGTTCGATTAACTCCTGCAGGGTAATGCTATTTTGCTGCAGCAGGTTGACGATCTCATGCTGATTTTTGGTCAAGGGGCCGGCAAGCTCTTCCGATAAAATATCAGCGCCCTCGCGAAGTGTTGTAAGAGGTGTTTTTAATTCGTGTGAAATATGGCGTAAAAAACGTGCCTTGTCCTCTTCCAGAGCAGTCAAACGCTCGGCAAGCCAGTTCAGTTGCTCGTTGACTTGTACCAATTCCACCGGGCCGGAGAGTGTTGGCAAGACCTTGCGTTCGCCTTCGCCCAGCGCCTGAATGCGGCTGATAAGCTGCTGTACCGGTCGGTTGATGCGGGCGCTGAAAAACAGGATCAGAACCGTGGAGGCGAGCATCAATGCCGTGGCTTGCCACGCCGTGCGCTGTTGCTCGGCTTTGACCTGCTGTTCCAATTCTGACAGCCGTGAATCGAACGACTGGTCAATGGCGCCGATCAGGCTTTGTGTCTGCATGATCAGTTGATCCAGGTCAGAGGGCTGGAAGTGAGGCGCTGTTTCATGCTGCGATTGCTGCTCAATGTTGTCCAGCAGGGCCAGGATATTACCCGCTGTGGTTGAAACCGAGGCGGGCAGGCTCAGCTGCTGCAGAAGATCGGGGTAAGCCAGCAACTGCCGTTCCAGGCGGTCGCGCAGATCAGAGCGTTTTACAATCTCATATTGTCGGGCCGAGCGGGTGATGTCTTCCGCCAGAATCCGTAGCTCTTCGGTGCGCTGGCTGCTTTGCAGCATCTCGCGGGCAAGATGGCGTGCACGTTCGGATTGGGCTACCAGGGCGTTGCCGGACTGGAAAATCAGCACGGCAAGAGGGATGGCAGCAAGAAAAAATGCCAGTAGTACCAGCTGTTTCAGCGAGTGGGTGTGCCATTTCAAACGGATCATCAGTGTCTGTGTCGTTAAGCCAGGTTGGACGCGATTATTCCATTAAACAGACTCTCCGTCAGGCAGCGTGGGCTTGTGCCCGGTTGGCTGAAGAGTGGTGTGTTACAGGGTCTGCTTGCAGCAGGCAAAGCTACAAGTGAATTGTTTTTAGCAAACTCCATGCCGTTAATGAAAAGATTAATAATATCAATTGGTTATAGATTTCATAGGGAGTCTACTATGTTTCTGTCTACCCGTGCTGTCTGTTAAATGGCGACACTTATGCTCCTGTTTTTCAAAAAGCCATTAATATCAGT
>CAYMHL010000025.1:22063-23200 GCA_964390205.1 uncultured Marinobacterium sp. | reverse complement strand
GTATAAGAGCCCCTATTATGCACACCTCATCCCAAGGCCCTCACCAGTCTCCGGGGCTTTGCTATACAGGGTTAGGTCATGCTTAAGTTAATGATATATATGGATTTATAGGACATACGCACGCAATGTGGCAGTCCTTAATACAACAATAAACATAATCTTCTTTATATATATCTTTATATCCTTACCTATATAGCATCCTTTATATGTACTTAAACAAGGCTGGTTAAAAGTTGAGCATTTCCTGAATGCCCTCGGGGCGCTATACTGGGCGACCTTTTCACCTGACCCCTGCGGTCGACTCTGAAACATGCAACTTGTGAGGCCTTCAGTGGATTACCCTGACCACTTTGATGTAATCGTAATTGGTGGCGGTCATGCCGGTACGGAGGCTGCGCTGGCGTCTGCTCGCATCGGTGCCAAGACACTGCTGCTGACCCATAACATCGAGACCCTTGGACAGATGTCCTGCAACCCGGCCATCGGCGGTATCGGCAAAAGCCATCTGGTCAAAGAGATCGATGCGCTCGATGGCGCCATGGCACGTGCTACTGATCGTGGCGGTATTCAGTTCAGGGTCCTCAACGCACGCAAGGGACCTGCTGTCAGAGCAACCCGTGCTCAGGCTGACCGTGTGCTGTACAAGGCAGCGGTTCGCTCGATTCTGGAGAACCAGCACAATCTGCAGATTTTCCAGCAGGCTGCTGATGACCTGATTATGGACGGTGAAACCGTAAAGGGCGTTGTCACCCAGACAGGCATACGCTTTCACGCCCGCTCAGTGGTACTGACTGCCGGTACTTTCCTCGGTGGTGTCATTCACATCGGCCTGGACAATCACGCCGGAGGCCGTGCCGGTGATCCGCCATCGATCCGCCTGGCGCAGCGATTACGCGAGTTGCCACTGAGAGTTGATCGGCTGAAGACAGGTACACCACCACGTATCGATGCCCGCAGTGTCGACTTTTCCGTCATGCAGCCTCAGCCCGGCGATACGCCCACCCCGGTGATGTCATTCATGGGCAGCGTCGATGAGCACCCGCAACAGGTGAACTGTTTCATCACCCACACCAACAGCCGCACCCACGACATCATCCGTGGTGGTCTTGATCGGTCGCCCATGTATACCGGAGTGAT
>CAYMHL010000025.1:0-21963 GCA_964390205.1 uncultured Marinobacterium sp. | reverse complement strand
TATGTGCAGGGGCTTTATTTCGCCGGCCAGATCAACGGTACGACCGGGTATGAAGAGGCGGGTGCCCAGGGACTGCTGGCCGGTTACAACGCTGCCGCCCGTGCACTGGAGCGTGAAGCCTGGTATCCGCGTCGGGATGAGGCCTACATCGGCGTAATGGTGGACGACCTGATCACGCTGGGCACATCGGAACCCTATCGCATGTTTACCAGCCGGGCGGAGTACCGTCTGATTCTGCGCGAAGACAATGCGGACATGCGCCTGACCGAAAAAGGCCGGGCACTGGGTCTGGTCGGTGATCAACGCTGGGCGCGTTTCGAAGCCAAGCGTGAAGCGATGGAACTGGAACTGCAGCGCTTGAAGAATACCTGGGTGCACCCGAACACCCCGGAGGCGCAGCAGCTGGATGCCAAGCTGAAAACCGGTCTGAACCGGGAGTACAACCTGGCGGATCTGATCAAACGTCCCGAGCTGAACTACCTGGATGTGGCCTGGCTCAAGGGGGAACCGATCGAGGATGAACAGGCAGCGGAACAGGTTGAAATTCAGCTCAAGTATTCCGGCTACATCGAACGTCAGAAAACTGAAATCGAGCAGATGCGCCGTCAGGAGAATACTCGTCTGCCGGAAGATTTCGATTACGATCAGGTCAGCGGTCTGTCCAATGAGCTGAAGCTGAAGCTGAAACAGCAGCGTCCTGAAACTCTGGCGCAGGCTTCGCGCATTCAGGGCATGACCCCGGCGGCGATTTCGCTGCTGCTGGTCTACCTGAAAAAGCGTCAGCTGAACAAAAGCCTCAACCCCCAGGTGGCCGAATAATGTCCGATTTTCGCGAACTATTGCTGCGCGGCCTCAAACCGCTGCAGATTGAACTGGACGCTGACCAGATCGATCGCCTGCTGGCCTATCACCAGATGCTGGTGAAGTGGAACAAGGCCTACAACCTGACCGCGGTCAGGGATCCGGCACAGATGATCAGCCGTCACCTGATCGACAGTCTCAGTGTGCTGCCCTGGATCGGCCAGGGCCGGCTGCTGGATGTGGGCAGCGGTCCCGGGCTGCCGGGCATCCCTCTGGCCATCTGTCGACCGGATCTGCAGGTCACCACGCTGGACAGCAACGGCAAGAAAACCCGCTTTCAGGTCCAGGTGAAGGCCGAGCTCGGCCTGGACAACCTGACCGTGATCAACGGCCGGGTTGAGGCGGTCAAGGCCGAACCCTTTGACATGGTAATTTCCCGCGCCTTCGCCTCCATTGCCGACATGCTGCAGTTGAGCGGCCATCTGGCCGCTGAGCAGGGTGTTTTTCTTGCCATGAAAGGGCTGTATCCTGAGGACGAAATTGAACAGATGCCGGCAGGCTTTGTGTTGCGGGAATCCCACCGGCTGGAACTGCCGGATACCGATGGCGAGCGGCACCTGCTGATTCTAGGGAGAGCATAGGCGTGGCCAAAATCATCACCATTACCAACCAGAAGGGCGGCGTGGGCAAGACCACCACGTGCGTCAATCTGGCGGCGTCACTGGCAGCGACCCACAAGCGTGTGCTGATGATTGACCTGGATCCCCAGGGAAATGCCACCATGGGCAGCGGCATCGACAAGCATCAACTGGAATGCTCGGTCTATGAACTGCTCACCGACCAGGCCAGTGCCACGGATGCCATCATCACCGATACTCAGTGTGGCTATCACCTGATCGGTGCCAATGGTGACCTGACCGCCGCCGAGGTCGAGCTGTTGCAGCTGCCGCGGCGCGAGTTCCGCCTGAAAATGGCGCTGGAAGCGGTGATGGATGCCTATGACTATATCCTGATCGACAATCCGCCCTCGCTGAACCTGCTCACGGTTAACGCGTTGGCGGCTTCGGCCGGTGTCATTATTCCCATGCAGTGTGAATACTATGCCCTTGAGGGGATCAGTGCGCTGGTCGGCACCATTAACAAGATCAATCAGCGACTCAACCCGGCCTTGCGTATCGAAGGCATACTGCGCACCATGTTCGACCCGCGCATGAGCCTGACCAAGGATGTCTCCGCCCATCTGGTGGAATACTTTGGCGACAAGGTCTACCGCACGGTGATACCGCGCAACGTGCGGCTGGCGGAGGCCCCCAGTCATGGGTTGCCCGCGCTGCAATACGACAAGAATTCACGCGGCGCGCTGGCCTATCTGGCGCTGGCCGGGGAGTTGATCCGCCGCACCGAGCGCGAACAGGCCGCGCAATCGAAACCGGCCGAAACAGCGATGATGGAACAGGAAACCGAGTAAATGGCAGTGAAAAAACGCGGACTGGGACGGGGGCTGGATGCATTGCTGTCCGATGTATCCGGCAGTCATGGTTACACTGAAACGAACAGCAGCGAAAATCCAGCCAGTGCTGCTCAGGACGACAACCTGCGTGAACTGGCCATCAACGTCATTGAACCCGGCCGTTATCAGCCGCGCCGCGACCTCAATCCCGAAACCCTGGAAGAGCTGGCCAGTTCCATCCGCAGCCAGGGGCTGATGCAGCCGATTGTGGTGCGCCCGATCGCGAATGATCGCTATGAGATTATCGCCGGTGAACGCCGCTGGCGTGCCAGCCAGATGGCCGGTCTGGAGCGAATGCCGGTGATCATCCGCGATGTACCCGATGAGGCCGCCATCGCCATGGCGCTGATCGAAAACATCCAGCGCGAGAATCTCAACCCGATCGAAGAAGCGATCGCCCTGCAGCGTTTGCAGACCGAATTCGAGCTGACCCAGCAACAGGTCGCAGACGCCGTTGGCAAGTCGCGTTCCACCATCGCCAACCTGCTGCGATTGATGAACCTGACCCCTGAAGTACGTACCCTGCTGGAGCACGGCGACCTGGAAATGGGCCATGCCCGAGCACTGCTGGCGCTGCAGGGACTGGTGCAGATCCGCGCCGCGGATGAGGTGGTGGCACAAGAACTCTCTGTTCGACAAACGGAACAGCTGGTCAAGCGCTACCAGGGTTTGGCGGCAAACGATGCCAAGCCCAAGGCCGCACCTCAGCCCGATCCCGAGTTGCAACAGCTGGCCGGTTCGCTGTCTCAGCGCCTGTCCACGGGCGTCAGCATCCGTTCCGGTGCCAATGGCAAGGGCCGCATATCCATTGATTTCAAGTCACGCGAAGAGCTTGAAAGCATACTTCAACTGATCTCCTGATCCCGCGCACCCGGTTGAGAATAAGTTAATACCTTAGTGCAAAACTGTCGGGATTGAGTTGAGAATGTGGGGGGGAATGCCTATAATCTGCCCGCTATTTGGGCACTGTTCAGACTGAAAACAGGATCAGAATTGAGCAAGGGTGAAGCAGAACAGGCGCCGGCCGCCGTCAGTCGACATCAGCGGCGCAGTTTTCAGGCGTTTGTGCGCATCCATTTGATGCAGGCCGTGTTGATACTGATGGTATCTGCGGCCTGTTTGCTGATGGGGCAAGTTGCAGCCTACTCTGCTCTGCTTGGCGGTCTGATCTACCTGGTGCCGAATGTATATTTTACCCTGCGTGTCATGGGCAATCGGCATGTGGCAGGCGCACGAAGTGCACTGGCCAACATGTACGCGAGCGAAATAGGGAAAATGCTGCTGGTCGCGGCGCTGTTTGCATCGACCTTTATGCTGGTTCAGCCATTGAGCCCATTTTCCCTATTTGGCACCTTCATATTGCTGCAACTATCCGGATGGATGCTGCACTTGAGGTTGTTCAACACCGGTTCCTGAAAAACTTTTGACTGAGAGAAGCTGAGAATGGCAAGCGAAAACCCTACATCCTCAGAATACATATCGCATCACCTGAGCAATCTCACCTTCGGTAACCACCCCACAGAGGGCTGGACATTTGCCGGCGGCGAAAAAGCAGCAGAGATGGGATTCTGGGCGATCAACGTCGATACCATGTTCTTTTCCATCCTCATGGGTGTGATTTTCATTTGGCTGTTTCGCAAGGTCGCCGAGTCGGTCACCAGTGGCGTGCCGGGCAATCTGCAGAACTTTGTCGAATCCGTCATTGAATTCGTTGACGACAACGTCAAGAGCATCTTCCATCACAAGAACCCGGTGATCGCGCCGCTGGCGCTGACCGTGTTTGTCTGGATTTTCCTGATGAACGCGCTCAAGCTGATTCCGGTTGACTTCATTCCGTACATTGCCGGTGAAATGGGCATTCCGTACTGGAAGATCGTGCCGACCACGGACATCAATGCCACCATGGGCATGAGTATCTCCGTGTTCTTCCTGATCATCTACTACAGCATCAAGGTCAAGGGCGTGTCCGGTTTTGCCGCCGAGCTGTCACTGCAGCCGCTGGGCAAGTACTTCATTCCGTTCAACCTGTTCCTTGAAGTGGTCAACCTGCTGGCCAAGCCGGTCTCTCTGGGTCTGCGACTGTTCGGCAACATGTACGCGGGCGAGATCATCTTTATCCTGATTGCACTGCTGCCGTTCTGGGCACAGTGGATTCTGTCGGTGCCTTGGGCGATCTTCCACATTCTGGTTATCGTGCTGCAGGCATTCATCTTCATGGTGCTGACCATTGTCTACATGGCCATGGCACACGATGATCACTAAGGTGCCTGGCACCCGATAAAAACTGTTTTATTTGAAATTCAACTTAACTTAAACCTTGAAAACTCTGGAGAAATAAAATGGAGATCACTTATATCGCTGTTGCTCTGCTGCTGGGTCTGTCTGCTCTGGCGGGTGCACTGGGCGTGAGCCTGCTGGGCGGTAAATTCCTCGAAGGTGCTGCTCGTCAGCCGGAACTGGTTCCGGTTCTGCGTAGCCAGTTCTTCATCGTGGTAGGTCTGGTCGATGCTGTGCCGATGATCGGCGTTGGTATGGCACTGTACATTCTGTTCGCAGGTTGATTCCGGTTTAAAACCAAAGTTGAGACCTATTTCAGGTCTCACGAGAATATTCAACTGCGAGGGGTAATGGCGTGAATATCAATCTCACCATCATTGGTCAGGCCATTGCATTCTTCATTTTCGTTGTATTTTGTATGAAATACGTCTGGCCGCCGATTACCGGTGCGCTGGCAGAACGTAAGAAGAAGATTGCCGAAGGGCTTGATGCGGCCGACCGTGCTGAACGTGATCTGAAGCTGGCTCAGGAAAAAGCCGCTAACGACATGCGTGCCAGCAAGGAAGAGGCAGCCGCCATCATTGAGCAGGCCAACAAACGGGCTAACAAGATCATCGAGGAAGCCAAGGAGCAGGCACGCGAAGAAGCCAATCGCGTGAAAGCATCCGCCGAGGCTGAGCTCGAACAGGAAATCAACCGTGCCAAAGACGCTCTGCGTGCACAGGTTGGCGCACTGGCCATGGCCGGTGCCGAGAAGATCCTGGAGGCCTCTGTCGACGAGAAAGCCCACGCTAAGCTGGTTGAGAAACTGGCCGCTGAGCTTTAAGCGAGGTTTACGATGGCTGAACTCAATACAGTCGCCCGGCCCTACACCAACGCCGCATTCGAATATGCGCGCGAACAGGGCAACCTCGATCAGTGGTCACAGCTGCTGTCGTTAACCGCTCAGGCGGTTAGCGACAGTCTGATGACCCGTGTGCTGAGTAATCCCGCCCTGACCGGCGAGCAAAAAGCCGACGTTGTACTGTCGGTGCTCGGTGAGCAGGCTGGTGAAGCAGGCAAGAACTTCGTTCGCTTGCTGGCCCAGAATGGCCGGCTGAGTCTGCTGCCGGAAATCTCCGTGCAGTTCGAGCGTCTGAAAGCCAACCTGGAGAAAAAGGTCGATGTTGACCTGACCACGGCTTTCCCGCTTGACGATGCACAGCAGGAGAAACTGGCCAAGGCCCTCAGCACCAAGTTGGGTCGTGAAGTGAAACTGACCGCTCAGGTGGACAAGTCCATCATTGGCGGTGTGGTGGTTCGCTCTGACGACCTTGTGATCGATGGTTCCGTTCGTGCACGACTGGCGAAACTGGCCGAAGCGATGAATTCCTGAGTGTGAGGAATAACAATGCAGCAACTGAATCCTTCTGAGATCAGCGAGATTCTCAAGAAGCGCATCGAACAGCTCGACGTGTCTTCTGAAGCCCGTAACGAGGGCACCATCGTCAGCGTTTCCGATGGTATTATCCTGATCCACGGTCTTGCCGACGTCATGTACGGCGAGATGATTGAATTCCCGGGCGGCGTCTACGGTATGGCGCTGAACCTGGAACGTGACTCTGTGGGCGCCGTAGTACTGGGCGACTACCAGAACCTGGTCGAGGGCATGACTGCCCGTTGTACCGGCCGTATCCTTGAAGTACCCGTAGGTCCGGAACTGCTCGGTCGCGTTGTCGACGCACTGGGTAACCCGATCGATGGCAAGGGTCCGATCGATGCAAAAATCACCGACGCCGTCGAGAAAGTGGCACCGGGTGTTATCGCACGTCAGTCCGTAGATCAGCCGGTGCAGACCGGTCTGAAAGCGATTGACGCGATGGTACCGGTCGGCCGTGGCCAGCGTGAGCTGATCATCGGTGACCGTCAGATCGGTAAAACCGCGATCGCCATCGACGCGATCATTAACCAGAAAGGTACCGGCATCAAGTGTATCTACGTTGCGATCGGACAGAAGCAGTCCACTATCGCCAACGTAGTGCGCAAGCTGGAAGAGCACGGCGCGATGGATCACACCATCGTCGTAGCTGCTGGCGCTGCCGATCCGGCTGCCATGCAGTACCTGGCGCCGTACGCCGGCTGTGCCATGGGCGAATACTTCCGCGACCGCGGTGAAGACGCGCTGATCGTATTTGACGACCTGACCAAGCAGGCTTGGGCATACCGTCAGATCTCTCTGCTGCTGCGTCGTCCGCCGGGCCGTGAAGCTTACCCGGGTGACGTATTCTACTTGCACTCCCGTCTGCTGGAGCGTGCGTCTCGTGTCAACGCCGACTACGTTGAGAAGTTCACCAATGGTGAAGTGAAAGGCAAAACCGGTTCTCTGACCGCGCTGCCGATCATCGAAACCCAGGGTGGCGACGTATCCGCGTTCGTACCGACCAACGTAATCTCCATCACCGATGGCCAGATCTTCCTGGAAACCAGCCTGTTCAACTCTGGCGTACGTCCTGCGATCAACGCGGGTCTGTCCGTATCCCGAGTGGGTGGTTCAGCCCAGACCAAGATCATCAAGAAGCTGGGTGGCGGTGTGCGTCTGGCACTGGCTCAGTATCGTGAGCTGGCGGCGTTCGCACAGTTTGCGTCTGACCTGGACGATGCTACTCGTAATCAGCTGGAACACGGCCAGGCCGTGACCGAGCTGATGAAGCAGAAGCAGTACACTCCGATGTCCGTCGCCGAGATGGGTCTGAGCCTGTTCGCTGCCAACGAAGGCTTCCTGAAGGGTGTCGAGCTGGACAAGATCGGTGCATTCGAAGCAGCCCTGATCGCCTACTTCAACAGCGAACATGCTGATTTGATGGCGAAAGTGAACGAGAAAGGCGATTTCAACGATGAAATCGCGGCTCAGTTCAAGGCTGGCATCGAGAAGTTCAAGTCTACCCAAACTTGGTAATTGCTCGTCAGAGCAGGTGACCGGCCGGCAACAGCGGCCGGTCCAATACTGAGTCAAGTTTAATAGGCGGAACTATGGCAGTCGGAAAAGAGATTAAGACGCAGATTGCGAGTATCAGCAGCACGCGCAAGATCACCAGCGCCATGGAAATGGTGGCTGCGTCGAAAATGCGCAAGGCTCAGGACCGCATGCAGTCTTCCCGTCCGTACGCGCAGAGCATCCGTGGAGTCATTCAGCACCTGGCTACGGCCAATCCTGAATATCGTCATACGTACATGCACGAGCGTGAGGTCAAACGGGTCGGTTTCATTGTAGTGGCATCCGACCGCGGCCTCTGTGGCGGTTTGAACGTGAATGCGTTCAAGGCAGCTGTAAGCAAAATGAAAGAGTTCCATGATCAGAATGTCGAAGTCGACATCTGTGCCATGGGATCCAAGGCTATCACCTTCTTCCGTAACTTCGGCGGTAACGTTGTCGCAGCGAAAGGCGGTCTCGGCGATGCGCCGGAACTGGAACAGCTGATCGGTTCGATCAAGGTGATGCTGGACTCTTTCGACGATGGCAAACTGGACAAGCTGTTCATCGTATCCAACGATTTCGTGAACACCATGACCCAGAAGCCCGTTGTCCAGCAGCTGCTGCCGATCGAGGCGAACGAAGAAGACGCAGAGACATTCAAGCACAGCTGGGACTATCTGTACGAACCCGATGCAAAAGAGCTGCTCGACGGTCTGCTTTTGCGCTATGTCGAGTCACTGGTCTACCAGGCTGTGGTTGAAAATAATGCCTGTGAGCAGGCAGCCCGTATGCTGGCGATGAAGAACGCAACTGACAACGCCGGCGACCTGATCGATGAGCTGCAGTTGGTTTACAACAAAGCCCGTCAGGCGGCGATTACTCAGGAAATTTCCGAGATCGTCGGTGGTGCTGCTGCTGTTTGATGCAGTGAACAGGTTTAAAAGTTAAGAGGATCCGAACATGAGTAGCGGACGTATTGTTCAGATTATCGGTGCGGTTGTGGACGTGGAATTCCCGCGTGACAGCGTGCCGAAGGTTTACGACGCATTGGTCGTCAGTAAAACCGGCCTGACACTGGAAGTTCAGCAGCAGCTGGGCGACGGTGTCGTACGTGCAATCGCCATGGGCCAGACCGAAGGTCTGAACCGTGGTCTGGAAACGACCAACACTGGCGCACCGGTATCCGTACCGGTCGGTACTGCCACCCTGGGTCGTATCATGGACGTTCTGGGTAACCCGATCGACGAATGCGGTCCGATCGGTGAAGAAGAGCGTTACCCGATCCACCGTAAGGCGCCGTCCTACGCGGATCAGGCAGCGACCAACGACCTGCTGGAAACCGGCATCAAGGTTATCGACCTGGTGTGCCCGTTTGCCAAGGGCGGTAAAGTCGGTCTGTTCGGTGGTGCCGGTGTAGGCAAGACCGTTAACATGATGGAGCTGATCAACAACATCGCGACTCAGCACTCCGGTCTGTCCGTATTTGCGGGCGTAGGTGAGCGTACTCGTGAGGGTAACGACTTCTACCACGAGATGCAGGAAGCCGGCGTTGTTAACGTTGAGCAGTTCGACAAGTCCAAGGTAGCAATGGTCTACGGTCAGATGAACGAGCCGCCGGGCAACCGTCTGCGTGTAGCCCTGACCGGTCTGACCATGGCGGAGAAATTCCGTGATGAAGGCCGTGACGTACTGCTGTTCGTCGACAACATCTACCGTTACACCCTGGCGGGTACCGAAGTATCGGCACTGCTGGGTCGTATGCCTTCAGCGGTAGGTTACCAGCCGACACTGGCGGAAGAGATGGGCGTTCTGCAGGAGCGTATCACCTCTACCAAGACCGGTTCCATCACGTCCATCCAGGCGGTATACGTACCGGCGGATGACTTGACCGACCCGTCTCCGGCGACCACCTTCTCCCACCTTGACGCGACTGTTGTACTGTCTCGTCAGATCGCGGAGCTGGGTATCTACCCGGCGATCGACCCGCTGGATTCCACCTCTCGTCAGCTGGATCCGCTGGTTATCGGTCAGGAACACTACGATGTGGCTCGTGGCGTACAGCAGACTCTGCAGCGCTACAAGGAACTGAAGGACATCATCGCGATCCTGGGTATGGACGAGCTGTCTGAAGAAGATAAGCAGACCGTATCCCGTGCGCGTAAGATCCAGCGCTTCCTGTCCCAGCCGTTCTTCGTTGCCGAAGTCTTCACCGGTGCACCGGGTAAGTACGTTTCTCTGAAAGACACTATCCGTGGCTTCCAGGGTATCCTGGCGGGTGAATATGACGCGCTGCCGGAGCAGGCTTTCTACATGGTCGGCTCCATCGAAGAAGCCGTCGAGAAAGCCAAGGGCCTGTAAGTTCCGCGCGGAACCTTTTAAGAGGTAATCAAGATGGCTATGACTGTTCATTGTGACATCGTAAGTGCCGAGGAAGAGATCTTTTCCGGCCTGATCGAGTTCGTCTCCGTGACAGGTAGCCTGGGTGACCTGGGTATCTACCCGGGTCACGCTCCGCTTCTGACGGAACTGAAACCAGGCCCTGTCGAGCTGCGTAAGCAGGGCGGTGAGGAAGATGTATTCTACGTCTCCGGTGGCTTCATTGAAGTCCAGCCGCACAAGGTGACAGTGCTTGCTGATACAGCACTGCGCGCGGGTGATCTGAGTGAAGCTGCTGCGCTTGAAGCCCAGAAGCATGCCGAGCATGCCATGGCCGACAAGACCGGCGAGTTTGAATACTCCCGCGCTGCAGCTCAGCTGGCTGAAGCAGCGGCTCAGTTGCGCACCCTGCAGCAGATTCGTCGCAAGATCGGCAAGTAAGCGATCCTTCGACAGCATTCAAAAAGCAGCCTCAGGGCTGCTTTTTTTGTGCCTGCAGGGCTGGCAGCCTAAAGCAGGCCCCACAGCGTATTGAAAATAATCTGCTGGGCACCGGCTACCTCACGCGAATCAATCACCACTGCTGTTGGATAGTTGTCCGATGCCAGCGAGATGATGGCACAGCGAGGTGGGTAAATGGCGATATAGGCCGCATCCACAGGCCCCTCGGTCCTGATCCACTTGCGCTCGGAATAGTCGGCACTTTCACCGCCTTCACCGATGGCGATCACCCTTACTCTGATTCTGCGCGCGACCCGTTGGGCGGTAAAGTTGGGAAAGGGACGGTACAGCAGCGGCCGTATCGGCTTGGATGAGAAGACCGAGTAGACGGGGTCGTCCTGTTCACCCACGCGGTTGAGGATGTCGCGCAGTACCTGCTCAATGCCTGCATCCCCTTCATAAAACTCCACATTGGCGGTGCTGAAATCGGGTTTCAGGTGGTGCAGTTCGGGAATCACCGAACTCTTGAGTCGGTCGATGGCCTGATCCATCTGTTCCCGGCGTTCATTGGCCAGCTGCAGCAGTACTTCCGGTTCACGCGCAGAAAAATAGCGCCGCTTGCCTCTTGGTTGATAGGTCACAATGCCACGCTGCTGGAGGCTCTTCAGACATTCATATGTGCTGCCGCGATTGACACCGGCACGTTCAGCTATGGTTCGAATAGCACTGGGGCCGATAGCCAGCAACGCCTTGTAAATACTGATGTCGCGCTCGGTCAGGTCGAGCAGACTGAAAATTTCCGGAGTCATTTTGTCAATTCTTTTGTGACAATTGGTCTTGATCCTGACCGAGTATACGCTAAAGTTTCCGCCTCTTTTACAGTTACCGGTCGTGACAGGCCGTTGCGATCTTTCAGGGTACCGAGACAGTATGAAAACGGATGTAGTGATTCTGGCGGCTGGACAGGGCAGTCGCATGAAGTCGGCGCTGCCGAAGGTAATGCATAAACTGGCGGGCAAGGCGATGGTACAGCATGTGGTCGACAGTGTGCGCACACTGGCACCTGAAGCCCTGCACCTGGTGATCGGTCACGAAGGTGAACAGGTTGAACAAGCCATGGCAGGCCAGTCATTGAACTTCGTCTGGCAGCGCGAACAGCTGGGTACCGGTCATGCGGTGGCTCAGGCGATGCCGGCCATCGGCCAGGACTCGGTGGTGCTGGTACTCTATGGCGATGTGCCGCTGACCCGACCGGAAACCTTGGAACAGCTGGTCAAAATTGCGGCTCAGGGAGATCTGGGTCTGCTGACCGTGACGCTTGAAGACCCCACCGGCTATGGCCGCATCGTACGCAATGCGGTAGGTGATGTGGTCGCCATTGTCGAGCACAAGGATGCCAGTGAACAGCAAAAGCTGATCCGCGAGGTCAACACCGGCATTCTGGCGCTGCCGTCAGCGGCGTTGCATGAATGGTTGCCGCGTCTCTCCGCCAATAACGCTCAGGGCGAGTACTACCTCACCGACGTGATCGCCATGGCGGCGGAAGAGGGCATGCGGGTGCGTGCCATCCAGCCGGATGCGGAGCAGGAGGTACAGGGCGTCAACAACCGCCAGCAGCTGGCTCAGCTGGAACGCTGGTACCAGCAGCAGCAGGCCGAAGCGCTGATGGCAGAAGGCGTCACCCTGGCAGACCCGGCCCGTGTCGATGTTCGGGGTGAACTCAAAGCCGGTCGCGACGTGCTGATCGATATCAACTGCGTGTTCGAAGGCAAGGTGGTGCTGGGTGAAGGCGTTGAAGTCGGTCCCAACTGCCTGATCCGCAATGCGGTGATCGGTGCAGGCTGTCGTATCGAAGCCAACTCGCTGATTGATGGTGCTACTGTGGGTGACAACGCCCAGATCGGCCCCTTCGCCCGGCTGCGTCCCGGTACAGAGCTGGCTCAGGGTGGCAAGATCGGCAACTTTGTCGAAACCAAAAAGGCTCGTATTGGCGCAGGTTCCAAGATCAACCATCTGACCTATATCGGCGATGCCGAGATCGGCTGCGAGGTTAACGTGGGCGCCGGTACCATCACCTGCAACTACGATGGCGTCAACAAGTCGCTGACCCGCATCGGTGACGGCGCCTTTATCGGTTCCAACAGCTCGCTGGTGGCGCCGGTCGAGATTGGCGCCGGTGCCACTGTGGGGGCAGGGTCCACCGTGACCAAAACCGTGGCCGACAATCAGCTGGCCGTAGCCCGTGGCAAGCAGATCAATCTTGATAACTGGGCGCGCCCGCAGAAGAAGGAATCCTGAGCATGTGTGGAATTGTAGGCGCCATCGCGGCGCGCTCCGTGGCCGGCATTCTGCTGGAAGGCCTGCGTCGACTGGAATACCGTGGCTATGACTCCGCCGGCATGGCGGTGCTGGATCAGGGCCAGATCAATCGTCTGCGTCGCATCGGCAAGGTGCAGGCGCTGGCCGATGCCTGTGAACAGCAGCCGCTGGCCGGGCATCTGGGCATCGCCCACACCCGCTGGGCCACCCACGGCAAGCCCTCGGAGCAGAACGCCCACCCGCACATGTCCGGCGAGCGTCTGGCGGTAGTGCACAATGGCATCATCGAAAACTTCGAGCCGCTCAAGCGTGAACTGCAGCAGCAGGGCTATGTGTTTACCTCCGAAACCGACACCGAAGTGGTCGCCCATCTGCTCGATCGCGAGTTGCAGCGGGGCTTGACGCTGGTGGATGCGCTGCGCCAGACGCTCGGCTATCTGGAAGGTGCCTTTGCGCTGGGTGTGATTCACGCCGACAGCCCGGAGCAGCTGCTGACCGCGCGCAAGGGCAGCCCGCTGGTGATCGGTGTCGGCATAGGCGAGAACTTCATCGCGTCCGACCAGCTGGCACTGCTGCCGGTCACCGACCGCTTCATGTTCCTGGAAGACGGCGATATCGCGGTATTGGAAGCGGAACGTATTCAGGTACTGGATGCACAGGGGCAGGCGGTGGAACGCGCCGTGACCACCTTTGAACATGGTCTGGGCAGCGCCGACAAGGGCGAGTTCCGCCATTTCATGCTCAAGGAGATCTACGAGCAGCCGCGGGTGATGCAGGCCGTACTGGAAGGACGTACCGTCTCCGGCCACCTGCTGGAGCAGGCGTTCGGTGCCGAAGCCGGAGCCGTGTTTGATCAGGTGCAACAGGTGCAGATCGTCGCCTGCGGTACCAGCTACCATGCCGGCATGGTGGCCAAATACTGGATCGAGGAGCTGGTAGGCATCCCCTGCATGGTGGAAGTGGCCAGCGAGTTCCGTTACCGCCCGGTGGTGCTGCCCGAAGGTACCTTGCTGCTGACCCTGTCACAGTCTGGCGAGACTGCCGATACCCTGGCGGCGTTGCGCGAAGTGAAGACTCGGGTGCTGGCGACGCTGGCGATCTGCAACGTGCCGGGCAGTTCACTGGTGCGGGAGTCCGACCTGAGCCTGATGACCAACGCCGGGCCCGAGATCGGTGTGGCCTCTACCAAGGCGTTTACCTCCCAGCTGGTGGCGCTGATGCTGACCACCATCGCGCTGGGTCGCCGTCATGGTCTGACCACCGAGCGTGAAACCGAGCTGGTCACTGCCCTGCAGCAACTGCCGGAACTGCTGCAGCAGCTGCTGCAGCTGGATGGCGCGATCGAGCAGATGTCCACTCATTTTGCCGAGAAGCACCACGCCCTGTTCCTGGGCCGCAACAGCCTCTATCCGGTGGCGATGGAAGGTGCGCTCAAGCTGAAAGAGATCTCCTACATTCATGCCGAAGCCTACCCGGCCGGTGAGCTCAAGCATGGCCCGCTGGCACTGGTGGACAAGGAGATGCCGGTCATTGCGGTGGCACCGCGCAACGGCATGCTGGACAAGCTGAAAGCCAACCTGCAGGAAGTGCGGGCCCGTGGCGGTGAGCTGTTCGTGTTTGCCGGTTGCGAGCAGAGCATCCAGCCGGAAGAGGGGGTGCATGTGATCCATCTGCCCGAGATGCCGGCCATTCTGGATCCCATCGCCTTTACCCTGCCGCTGCAGCTGCTGTCCTACCATGTGGCCGTGCTCAAGGGCACGGATGTGGACCAGCCGCGCAATCTGGCCAAGAGTGTTACGGTGGAATAAGAGGCTTTGGCTTCACCACAAAAAATGCCCTGCACTGCAGGGCATTTTCATATCAGTTGGCGGGAACAGGTTGCTCACACCGAGTCGTGGCGATCGCTCCACTGTGATTTATGCATCATCGGTTCGGGCCGAGACCAGACCACCATTGCGCCAATGGCGATGAACAGCAGAATGCCCGCCAGCAGTATCGGCTGACGGATGCTGATCAGCACGATACACAGAGCCGCAAACATGCCGGCGCTGGCAGCCCACTTGGTGCGTCGATCAATGAAGCCGCCCTGTTCCCAATTGCGCAGGCGCGGGCCGAACAGTCGATGTTGTTCCAGCCAGCAGCGCAGGCGCGGCGAGCAGCGCGAGGCACTCCAGGCGGCGATCAGTACAAAAACGGTGGTGGGCAATCCCGGCAACAGGGCACCGAGCAGGGCCAGCGCAATGCAGACCCAGGTCAGCAGCAACCAGCCCCAGCGCATTCGGGGGCTGATTAACTCGGCTTGTTTCTGTGACCTGGTAGCGGGCATGGGCGCAGCTCGGTTCTCGTTTGGCTTACATCTTTTGGGTTTCAGTATAGATAATGGTCCAAGCTTCGCGGGATGAACAATTTAAAAGCCCACTGCTTGCGATAGCTCAATTCAATCACCCCTGATCGCATCAACTGGCCGCTTGAGTATGTCGACGATATAGTCCAACACCCGTCGTGAATAGATCAGGCTGGTATGAGTGAGAGGAAAAATCTTGTGCTCGGTCATGCCGGTGACGCGGGTCTCGTCGATCAGTACGGTACCGTCCGATTTCGTATCCCGACTGAGCAATGGCAGCAACCCCAGGGGCAGATCGCCGGCGATGCTGTAGAGTCGCGCCGAAAAGGGCCAGTGCTGATTATCCGCCAGTAGATATTCGATGCTGTTTTTCAGCATTCCCCTGAGTCTGGAGTGATGAATTTCACGCGCCAGATGGCTGCCTTTGTGAGGTGTACCCAGCGTAATGACCGCTTCCACCCGGCGGCTTTGTACGCTGGCGCGTTCCAGGTAACGACGGGCGATCAAGCCTCCCATGGAGTGGCAGACAAAGGCTGTGGGTTCGCCATCAATAAAGTGATCGATGCGGTCGCAGATCCGGTCCATGTCTGGCGACAAGGTATTGTAGCTGAGGTTGAGGGTGGCATAACCCTGCCTGTTCAGCCGCCGACACAGGGGGTGCATCACCAGTCCCGACATGTAAAGTCCATGCAGGACGACAACCTTGTTGATTTCCATGTTGTTCCTTTCCCTTTCCCGGTTGTCCTCAAGCTTATCCCTCCGTCAGGCTCTGGCCAAGCGATGACGGTTGACCCACGCTGGCCATGGCTGTTAGCCGGGTGGCGGGTTAGGATAAGGTAAAACAGAACTGTTGGGACAAGGATGCAATGAACGAAACCATTTTCATGCTGGCGATCGATTTTATCGCCCTTATCGGAGTGATTGTGTTGCTGCTGGTGGTCACCGCACTGGTGGCTGCGGTGGTGATGTACCAGATCGACAAGCGCCAGACAGTCCACACCATCCGCCGCAATTACCCGCTGCTGGGCCGCTTTCGTTATCTGTTCGAGGAGTTGGGAGAGTTCTTTCGACAGTACTTCTTCGCCATGGATCGCGAAGAAATGCCGTTCAACCGGGCACAGCGTTCCTGGGTCTATCGTGCGGCCAAAAATATCGACAATACAGTGGCCTTTGGTTCGACGCGCGACCTGCGCAAGCCCGGCACCTACTATTTTCTCAATTGCCCCTTTCCAACGCTAAGTGAGGATGCGGCCAGTACCCAACCGATGCGGATCGGGCCCTACTGCCGCATCCCCTATGACGCGCCCTCCTTGCTGAATATTTCCGGCATGAGTTTTGGTGCCCTGTCGGCACCGGCAGTACAGGCGCTGTCGATGGGCGCGGCCAAGGCCGGCTGCTGGATGAATACCGGTGAAGGGGCGCTGTCAAAACATCACTTGAGCGGTGGTTGCGATATCGTGTTTCAGATCGGCACCGCAAAATACGGTGTGCGTGATGAAGAGGGGCGTCTGGATGACAGCCGTCTGGCGGAACTGGCGGCAATCGAGCAGGTGCGCATGTTTGAGATCAAGCTCAGTCAGGGCGCCAAGCCGGGCAAGGGCGGGATTCTGCCGGGCGACAAGGTGACGCCGGAGATCGCGGAGGCGCGTGGCATCCCGGTGGGCCAGGCCTCGATCAGTCCCAACCGGCACCCTGAAATCGCCTGCATCGATGACCTGCTCGATTTCATCGCCCATGTGCGTGACGTCACCGGCAAGCCGGTCGGCTTCAAGCTGGTGCTGGGCACTACCGACTGGCTGGACAGCTTCTGTGAAGCGGTGATCAAGCGGGGCAGCGAATCGGCACCGGATTTCATCACCCTGGACAGTGCCGATGGCGGCACAGGTGCAGCACCCATGCCGCTGATGGACAGTGTCGGCCTGCCGTTGCGTGAGAGCTTGCCACTGCTGGTCAACAAGCTGTCTCAACACAATCTGCGCAACCGGGTACGGGTCATTGCCTCGGGCAAGCTGATCAACCCCACCGATGTGGCTGCGGCCATCTGTCTGGGGGCCGATTTTGTAGTCACGGCGCGCGGGTTCATGTTTGCCCTGGGCTGCATTCAGGCGCTGCAGTGCAACAAGAACACCTGTCCGACCGGGATTACCACCCATGATCCCAAGCTGCAGAAAGGCCTGGTGCCAGAAGTGAAAGCGGCACGGGTGGCCAACTTCCACCACAACCTGGTGCATGAAGTAGAACTGATTGCCCACGCCTGCGGGGTCACCGAGCCTCGCCAGCTGCGCCGCGAACATGCCGCTGTGGTAGTGGATGGCGGCACCGCGGTACCGCTGGATATCCTCTATCCGCGCTCCTGACGACAAAAAGCCGGCTTGAGGGCCGGCTCTGTTCTGTCTATAGGGTCAACTACTGCTCGTCTTCGAACCAGGATTCTTCATCGATCCAGGACATCAGTTCTTTTTCCTCCCGATGCCGTTCGATGGCGCGTCTGGCTTCCAGCAGACGGCGTGTTGCATGCTGTTTGCGACGATTTTTCATCTCGACATCGTAACCTACCATGATGTCGAAAACTTCGGTCTGGATAGGGTCCAGGTCCTGCTCTTTCCGTATCAGCATAGCCTTGCTCCGATCTCAGGGTTGCTGTGATCAGTCGGCCATCGTTGACGTCCGAAAGTGCCTGACTGATGACAGCAAACACGCATGGAGATTTTTTTGTACCGCGTTGAGGACAAAAGATCAATTCCCCGAAGGGACAGTGCGGAGCTTAGAGCAGGCGTGTTGCAGCAGGATGACGGCGAGCGATTACTCGCCGTCAGGGTCGGTGGAGAGGCGGCGCACTGGCGGGATACGCTTGTCGTTCTGGCGCAGATTGCGCAGGCTGCGCTTGATGGTTTTGAGATGGTCGATCAGGGCCGGCCCCAGCTTCATGGCCACGCCGACGGCCAGAATGTCGATGATCACCAGGTGTACCACACGGGAGGACATCAGGGTGCTCAGGTCCTTGTCTTCCTCCACATCCACATGGATGGGGATGGTGGCCAGATCAGCCAGCGGGGTGTTGCCGGGGCAGAGGGTAATCACGGTCGCGCCCTTGTCCTGTACCAGTTTGGCTGTGTGCAGCAGATCCTTGGTGCGACCGGTCTGGGAGATGGCAACCACCACATCACCTTCGCCCAGTGTCAGCGCCGAAATGGTCTGCATGTGTGGATCGGAGTAGGCAGCGGCGGATACCATCAGGCGATAGAACTTGTGCTGGGCATCGGCACAGACCGGTGCCGAGGCGCCAAAACCGTAAAATTCCACGCGGTTGGCCTTGGCCAGCGCATCGATCGCTTCTTCCAGTGTGCCCGGATCCAGCTGGTCACGGATATTGATCAGGTTGCCGATCATGGAATCGAAGATCTTCTGCTTGAACTCGATCACCGTATCCTTGGAGTCCAGCGAGAACTGCTCATAACTGGCGTTGCTGGCCAGGCCCTGGGCCAGGGTCAGTTTGAAGTCCTGGAAACCGTCATAGTCCAGTGCGCGGCAGAAGCGCACCACCGTGGGTTCGCTGACCTGGGCCTCAGACGCCAGATCGACGATCCGCATGTGGATCACTTCATTCGGGTTGGCGAGCACATAATCTGCCACTTTCTGTTCAGACTTGCGCAGCCTGGATCGGGCATCGGCGATTGATTTGAGCAGATTGAAGGAGTTCATCTCCGTTGATTCCGTTTTATCGCATGAGTGGGCAGTATACCAATGAATGTGGGAACGGCCCAAGGTTGCGGCCAAAGCCACCCATACGCAGACCAAAGGTCGATTAGCGGGTGATTGCAGGGCCCCGGGGGGCGTGCTAATTTCAATTCACTGTTACACCCTGTTTACAACAAACAAGGAACTCAAGCCGTGAAACGCAGACAATTTCTCCGTGGCGCCGGTGCTGCCACTGTTGCTGCCGGTGCGTTGGTATCGACCAAGGCGATGGCCGCGCCGGAATACAAGTGGAAGATGGTCACCACCTGGCCGAAAAACTTCCCGGGCCTGGGCACAGGTGCCAACTATCTGGCCGATATGATCAAACGGATGACCAATGGCCGCATCGAGGTCAAGGTATATGGTGCTGGTGAACTGGTCGGTGCGCTGGAAATTTTCGACGCCGTGTCCCGCGGTACGGCGGAAATGGGTCATGGTGCGGCCTACTACTGGAAAGGCAAAAGCACGGCGGCGCAGTTTTTCTCGGCAGTACCCTTCGGTCTGACGGCCCAGGAGATGAACGGCTGGCTCTACCACGGCGGCGGCATGGAGCTGTGGGAAGAAGTCTACGACAAGTTTGGCCTGGTGCCGGGTGCTGCCGGTAACACCGGTGTGCAGATGGGCGGCTGGTTCAACAAGGAGGTCAACAGCGTTGAAGACCTCAAGGGTCTGAAGATGCGTATCCCGGGTCTCGGCGGTGAAGTGCTCAAACGTGCCGGCGGTACACCGGTACTGCTGCCCGGCGGTGAAATCTTCCCGTCACTGCAATCCGGTGCCATTGATGCCACCGAGTGGGTTGGACCCTACAATGATCTGGCCTTCGGTCTGCACAAGGCGGCCAAATATTATTACTACCCGGGCTGGCACGAGCCGGGCACTACGCTGGAGTGCTTCATCAACAAGGAAGCCTTCCAGGCTCTGCCGGACGATCTACAGGCGATCGTTCGTGCCGCACTGCGCGTGGCCAACCAGGACATGCTGGCCGAGTCCATGGTGAAGAACAACCAGGCACTGGATCAGCTGGTCAACAAGCACGGCGTCGAGCTGCGCAACTTCCCGGAAGATGTCATGCGCAAGCTGCGTGAGATTTCCGATGAAGTGGTGGCGGAAGAAGCGCAGAAGGATGAGATCACCAAGAAAGTCTATGACTCCTTCGTGGCCTACCGGGATCAGGTTCAGAAGTGGACCGCCGTTGCTGAGCAAGCCTACATCAACGGTCGCTCACTGAGCTGATCTTCGAGCAGCTGAACTGAAGAGGATTCAAGGCCGGGCACTGTCCGGCCTTTTTGTTTGAGGACTCACGATGTCGGATCAACTGCAAAAGCTCCGTGACTACCTGACCCGCCACCACGGCGGTGATGGCTCTCTGGCCGCCAGGCGCACGTTGGAAGGCCATTCGCGCAACCACGACGATATTTTTCGACGCTTCTGGGCCGAGCACGCAGCGCCCGTGCTGCATGATGGCAGCCGGGTGGTGGATCTGGGCTGTGGCCCGGGGCTGTTTCTGCGAGACCTGTCGCTGACCGGTCCTGAGCTGGATCTGGTCGGTATCGAGGCGGCGCCCTACATGCTGGAGCAGGCCTGTGACGATGACTACGATTTCAGCATCCGTGTGGCTGATCTGAATGACCCGCCGGTGGAGCTGTTTGAAGCCGAATCCATTGATGTGGCGTTGGCCAATCGCCTGTTGCATGAACTGCATCAGCCGCTGGTGTTGCTGCAGCAATTGCATGCCTGGCTCAAGCCGGGTGGGGTGCTGATCCTGATTGATATGGTGCGCCAGCCCCTGGGCAGTTTTCTGACCCACAAGTTTGGTCAGGATCGACTGGATGAAAGGCAGGACGCCAAGGCGATGGCTGCCCTGTTTGAGGATTACTTCGAACACAACCGCTATCACGACTATGACTTGTTGGCGCTGTTGAGCCTGACAGGTTACGAAGTGCTGGCGGATGAATCGATCCGCAGTGGCCGAGCGGTACAGATCGCGGCGCGCAGGCCTTTGTAGGATTAACGCAGACGTCCCACCATCCCTGCACTCCGAATAGCCCACCACTCCATGCATCAAGTGAGGGATGAGGCGTTTTTGCTCAAAGCCGGTGTGGACGAGTCTGTCTGACCGTCTGCCGCCAGGACGGCGGCAGTCGAGCCCCCATGGATGGGTTTACGGCGAGTCAGGCAGGCTTGCCCACACTGGCGAGGCACTTTAGTAGCCCGATCACACCTTGTGATAGATCTCGGCGCCGCTGTCCTTGAACTCTTCCGACTTCTGCTTCATGCCCTGTTCCGCCTGGGCATTGATTGCTGCCACCTGCGCCTCGTCCAGCTCGCGAACCTCCTGAGAGATCTTCATGGAGCAGAACTTCGGACCGCACATGGAGCAGAAGTGCGCTACCTTGGCGGATTCCTTCGGCAATGTTTCATCGTGGTAGGCACGGGCAGTGTCCGGGTCCAGACCGATGTTGAACTGGTCTTCCCAGCGGAACTCGAAGCGCGCCTTGGACATGGCGTTGTCGCGGATCTGCGCGCCCGGATGACCCTTGGCCAGGTCGGCGGCGTGGGCGGCGATCTTGTAGGTGATGATGCCGGTCTTGACGTCATCCTTGTTGGGCAGGCCCAGATGCTCCTTCGGCGTCACATAGCAGAGCATGGCACAGCCGTACCAGCCGATCATCGCCGCACCGATACCGGAGGTGATGTGGTCGTAGCCCGGCGCGATATCGGTGGTCAATGGGCCCAGGGTGTAGAAGGGCGCTTCGTGGCACTCCTTCAGCTGCTTGTCCATGTTCTCCTTGATCATGTGCATCGGCACATGACCCGGACCTTCGATCATCACCTGCACATCATGCTGCCAGGCGATCTTGGTCAGTTCGCCCAGGGTTTCCAGCTCGGCGAACTGGGCCGCGTCGTTGGCGTCGTAGACCGAGCCCGGACGCAGGCCGTCGCCCAGGGAAAAGGCTACGTCATACGCTTTGCAGATCTCGCAGATCTCTTCAAAGTGGGTGTAGAGGAAGTTTTCCTCATGGTGCGCCAGACACCACTTCGCCATGATGGAGCCGCCACGGGAAACGATGCCGGTCATGCGCTTGGCGGTTAGCGGCACATAGCGCAGCAGTACGCCGGCGTGGATGGTGAAGTAGTCCACGCCCTGCTCGGCCTGTTCGATCAGGGTGTCGCGGAACACCTCCCAGTTCAGGTCTTCGGCGA
>CAYMHL010000024.1:8631-23465 GCA_964390205.1 uncultured Marinobacterium sp. | reverse complement strand
CGTATGGGCTGATGATGGGGGTGTTGCCAGAGGGGGCGATGCCGTGCGGGTGGGCAAAAAAGAAGGGCCCCGACGCATCCATGGCTTGGGGCCCTGTCACTGACATCCATGTCAGCCGCTGCTTCAATCCCGAAGCAGGCTGGAGGTGCTGAGACTCCACTCAACTTGTCACGTCCTGTGAACCTCGGGAAGCATAGTACCCATCAATTCAGGACGGGTATGTAGGAAAAAGTCTTATATTGCCTGTTCAGGCCATCAGGTGGTGACCTGCGTCAACATAAATACGGTTGCCTGTCAGTGCAGACGAGTGTTCACTGATCAGAAAGGCGGCCAGCTTGCCGACATCTGAAGGAGAGCCCAGTCGATGCAGCGGTGAGCGCTCAATAGCGTCACCCAACAACTCATCAAATGAATCGATACCGCTGGCCGCGCGTGTCAGCATGGGGCCAGGAGAAAGAGAATGAACCCTGATCTGCTCAGGACCCAGCTCCGCGGCCAGGTAGCGTACCGAACTTTCCAGTGCAGCCTTGATGGGCCCCATCAAATTGTAATGATCAACCACACGTTCGGCGCCATGATAGCTCATGGTCAGCAGAGAACCGCCCTGAGGCATCAGTCCACGCGCGAGTCGTGCCATCCTAATGAAGGAGTGGCAGGAGATATCCATCGCCTTGCAGAAACCTTCGGCGGATGAGTCAACAAGTTTGCCGTGCAGCTCTTCCAGCGGTGACCAGGCAATGGAGTGGATGACAAAATCAATCTGTCCCCATTCCTGTTTAAGGCGGTCAAAAACCTGTTCCAGCTCGCCCTCGGACGCTACGTCGCAGGGCAGGATCAATGATGCACCCAACTGATCTGCCAGCGGCGCCACAAAAGGGCGAGCCTTTTCGTTCAGGTACGTGATGCACAGTTCAGCCCCCAGGCTGCTGAGTATTTCGGCGCAGCCGTAGGCGATACTTTTGTTGTTGGCGATGCCAAAAATGACACCACGTTTGCCCGTCAAGTCGATCATGTCTGTATCCATCAAGTCCGGTTTGAGATGAGAACGTCATTATCTCATCAGCTGACCGTGACTGTATGGTGAAACATCGAAATTTCATTAACTGTCTGGTTGCTGCCCCGGTAAATGTGGCTTTGGTTTGCCGATATGGTAGCCCTGGGCATAATCAATACCGCTCTGCCTGACCAGCTCCAGCACCTCTTCGGTTTCAACAAATTCGGCTACTGTTTTCAGTTTCAGCTTTTTGGCCAGTTCCGTGATGCTGGTGACGAATGCCAGATCCCGCGGGTCATTGGCCATGTTGGCTATGAACTCGCCTTCAATCTTGACGAAATCAATCGGCAGGTACTTGAGGTAATGAAATGAGGAGAAACCCGAGCCAAAGTCGTCAATGGCCAAGAGGTAGCCTGATTCCTTCAGGCTGCGCACGAAGTTCTCAAGCAGGGCGATATTCTTGACCGTATCCCGCTCGGTAATTTCGAACACGATACGTTCGGGCACCATGTTGTATTTCAGCGTCAAGGCATGCAGGGTCTGCAGGAAGTCGCGTACCAGTACTGCACGGGGTGACAGGTTGATGAACAGCAGTCCGCGATAGCCGCTTTCCTGTACCATCGCAAACGCTTTTTCCATGACGATATAGTCAAGCAGATGCACCTTGCCCATGGACTCGGCAATCTCGATAAACTCGCCTGCGGACATCAACTGCTGATTGGGCAGCCGCAGCCGGCTCAGCACTTCCACCGCCTGCATACCCTCTTCGAGAGGCTGTATCGGCTGGAATACCGGGATGATGTTGCGCTCCTCAATGGCGTTGTTGACCAGCAGCATTTTCTGGTTGAGATCGTTGAAGATGTCGGCCACATCATTCTGATGCGGCAGGCTGATCCGGTTCTTGCCCTGGCTTTTGGCGCGATACATCAGGTTGTCCACAAACATGAACAGGTCCTTGCGATTATCCGCGTGATCCGGGAAGCAACCCACACCAATGGAACCGGTGACACGAATGGTCTCCCTGTTATCGGTTTCCAGGGTGAAGGATTGCAGGCACTGCAGCAGGCGTTCGGACACCTGTTCCGTCTCTTCCTGGGTAGTCTCCGGCAGGATCACCACGAACTCATCGCCGCCATAACGGGCGAGGATATCACCGGTGCTCAAGACACCTTGCATCGACAGGGACAGCTGCCGCAGCAGCGTATCACCAACAGCATGGCCGTAGCCGTCGTTGACGGCCTTGAAATTGTCCAGGTCGATCAGCATCAGTGCCACCTGGTAACCATGACGCTGGCAACGGTCCAGTTCATAGTCGAGCAGCTCCCAGAACATGCGCTGGTTATACAGGTTGGTCAGCGGGTCACGGGTGGCATAGTATTCCAGGTCGCGGGTGTACTTGTAGATCGCCTTCACTGAGCCGACCACGTTAAGCAGAGTAGAGAGGATACTTTCCAGCACCAGAACCTTGGTGCTGTCCTTGACGATATCCGCATGCACGCCGATGCCGACAATGCCGCCAATCTTGGGGGTCTCCACCAGCAGCGACTTGGTCTGAAGTTCAATCTCCTCGGGCCCCAGTGCCATTTCGCCTTCGCTTTGCACGGCATTGTGGTGGATCACAACCTCTCCGGGCAGGATGAAGCTGTCATTCTGCTGCAGACGTTTGAGGACGGCCTGCTCCATCATCGCTTTAGTGGTGGCGGTGGGCGGATGCTGCCAGAAAATCTCCAGATCAAATACCTCGTCGTCGACCTTGAAGATGGAGAACATGGTGTAGATCTGGATCACCTGGTTGATGTCGAGCATCAACAGGTTGATATATTCGCGCCAGTCCCTCACCACTTCGGAGGTGATGACAAATTTTTCCAGCAGACGAATTTCGAATTCCAGCAGGTCCTTGTCCACCGCAATCGATCTCAGCCTCTCGGCCAGGGTTTCGACCTGATTGAAGATGTGATTGATCTCGCGGAAGCCGAGTTCCTGGCGGTGCTGGGAAAGCTGGTTCAGGTCCTGCAGGGAGTCGACACGAGCGATGCCGTTACTGAGCTCGGCCACCGAGTTGTTGACCTTGAGGCTGACCTTGCGTACGGCCCAAAAGCCGAACAGAGCCGGCAGGGGAGAGAGCAGCAACAGATAAGCCAACAGATTGCGGGTAGCTGTATCGAACTGGCGTCCCAGGTCTTGATGCACGGCAATCAGGCCGAGGTTGTCGCCAACCTGTGCATTGGTATGGCAACCCAGGCAGACCTCGCGAGCCTGCAGGGGATAAAGAAAGCGTTGTTGATCGCCTTCCGTAATTTCCATGGTTGCGCCGCTTTTCATCGCCTGACGCATCTGCGGATCGAGCGGCGGCTGATCGATAGCACCGAAACGCTCGGTGACGATGCTGCCGCGATAGAGGCTAACGGATAGTCCCGAGATCTCATGCTCAGGCCGCGCCAGTTGCTGCATGAACTGTTCCAGTTGGCTGCGCGTCCAACCCTGGCTCATGACTAGATACATGGCGTTGAACGTGCTTTCTGCAACGGCACGGGCCACACCCTCGGCGTTGTCCCGGACACTGGCATAATAGGCCTGACGGCAGACCAGCAGCAGGACCAGGAAGCCGATGGCTGAAAACAGCAGGGTGCGGTTGAGCAGATAGCCACGAATTGAGGGCGCAGAGTCGCGTTGCATCATGAGGCAGAGGACCGTTGTAGTAATTATTTTGCAGGTATTTTAAGGCGTTAGACGTCCGCTATCTGTAGACAATTTGTCTGTGCTTGATGCCTGTCAATGTATGCCAAGGGTTTAATATGACCTGCGGCTGTTGTGCGTCTTGGTTGACGTATGCAATCCCCGACTGCGAGTAGTATTCTTGCCGGTTGAACAAGCATGGGGAGCAGCAACGTGAGCGTGAACAACAGGGAAGCCCTGTCCACCGGTCTGGCCATCATCCACGGCAATCGGCTGGAAGCACTCAGGGAAGTGCTGGTGTACTGGATGCGCAGCAACCCCTTGGGCGTGCTGGAAAACGAAACCATCCTGGTACAGAGTAACGGTATCGCTCAGTGGCTGCAGCTGGCACTGGCGCGATCGCCGAATGATCCTGAGCAGCCCGGTTGTGGTATCGCGGCGGCGCTGGATATTCAGCTGCCCTCCGCCTTTCTCTGGCAGGCCTACAGAGCCGTACTCGGTGCCGAACGGGTACCGAAAACCTCGCCCTATGATAAATCCCGTCTGACCTGGCGTCTGTTGCGCCTCTTGCCCGAACTGATCGATCAGCCCGAATGTGCCCAGCTGCGTCGTTTTCTGGCCGAGGATCTCACGGCTCGCAAGGAATACCAGCTGGCTGAGCGCCTCGCGGATCTGTTTGACCAGTATCAGGTCTATCGTGCCGACTGGCTTGCCGCCTGGGCTGAAGGGCGTGATCTGCTGCTCGATACCCAAGGGCAGGAGCAGCCGCTGCCTGACGAACAGCGTTGGCAGCCATTGCTGTGGCGGGCGATTCGGGCCGATTTGGATGACCGTCAACGCAATCTGAGCCGTGCCGATCTGCATCAGCAGTTCCGGACCGCCTGTAAGAACCTGCAGGCAAGACCCCGAGCATTGCCGCGTCGGGTGATCATCTTCGGTATTTCGGCGTTGCCGCAACAGTTTATCGAAGCACTCTCCGCCCTGGCACAGCACACCCAGGTGCTGCTCTGTGTGCACAACCCCTGTCGCCACTACTGGGCCGATATCATCGACGGCAAGGAGCTGCTGCGCAGTACTCGCCGGCGTCAAAACCGCAAGGCCGGTATGCCGGAGATAATCAGTGATGCCGAGCTGCACCTGCACGCCCAGCCCCTGCTCGCGGCCTGGGGCAAACAGGGCCGCGATTACATTCGTTTGTTGGATGAGTTTGACGAGACTCAACAGTACCGCGACTGGTTCCAGCGCATCGATCTGTTTGATGAACCTGCGGCCGATCCGGCTTCCCTGTCGCTGCTGAGTCAGATTCAGAGCGATATTCTCGAACTGGAGCCCCTGCCGAAAGAACCGCGCATCTGGCAGCAAAGTGATGACTCACTGACCTTTCAAGTGGCGCACAGCCGTCAGCGTGAGGTCGAGATTCTGCACGACCAAATGCTGCAATGGTTCCAGGATGACCCCGACCTCAGGCCGCGTGACATCATTGTCATGGTGCCGGATGTGAACCAGTATGCAGCGCATTTTCGTGCGGTATTCGGTCGGCTGTCACGGCAGGATCCACGCTTCATACCCTTTACCCTGAACGATCAGCAGAACCGGGGACAGGCACCGCTGTTGATCGCGCTTGAACTGTTGCTGCAGCTGCCGCAGGAACGCTTCGGCATCAGCCAGCTGTTCGACCTGCTGGAAGTACCGGCATTGCGTGAACGCTTTGGCATGGCTGAGGATGATCTGCCACAGCTGCAACGCTGGATCCGTGAATCGGGCATCCGCTGGGGGCTGGACGGCGCTCAGCGTGCCGGCCTGGAACTGCCCGAAGGGCTGGAGCAGAACACCTGGCTGTTCGGTCTCAAGCGCATGCTGCTGGGTTACCTGATGGGGGACGAGCAGACCTTTGCCGAGATCGAAGCCTATGGCGAAATCGGTGGTCTGGAAGCGGCACGCATAGGCCCCCTGGCAGAGCTGGTCGCGGCCTTGTTGCAACTGCGTGAGCACTTGCTGACCCCGAAGCCCTTTAGTGAGTGGATGCCGATCCTGACGGAACTGCTCGAACGTTTCCTGCTGCCTGCCAGCGATCAGGATCTGATGCTGATGGAACGGCTTACCCAGCGGCTGCAGCAGTGGCAGGAAGCCTGTACCGAAGCGGCGCTGGAGCGGCCACTGCCGCTGGAGGTGGTGCGCGACAGCTGGCTCGATGGCATTGACGAGATGAGCCTGTCACAGCGTTTCCTTGCCGGCGCCGTCAATATCGCCACCCTGATGCCGATGCGCGCCATCCCTTTCCGCCGGGTGTGCCTGCTGGGCATGAATGATGGCGATTATCCGCGCGTACAGCCGCCGATGGACTTTGACCTGATGGTGGGGCGTTATCGACCGGGTGATCGCTCCCGTCGTGAAGACGACCGTTATCTGTTTCTGGAAGCGATGCTGTCGGCACGTGATGCGCTCTACGTCAGCTGGGTCGGGCGCAGTGTGCGCGACAATGCCGAGCAGCCGCCCTCGGTACTGGTGGCGCAATTGCGCGATCATCTGCAGCAGGGCTGGCAAACCCGGGACGGAACGGAGCTGTTGGCGCAACTGACCACCGAACACCCGCTGCAGCCGTTCAGTCCGCGTTACTTCCAGCAGGATCCGCGACTGTTTACCTATGCCGGTGAGTGGCGTGATATCCATGACGGCGTCAAGCCGCAGAGCCAGGCCGGTCTGCCGTCGCTGGAGACCCCGGAAACCTTTAACCTTAAAACCCTGCAGCGTTTCCTGCGTTATCCGGCACAGACCTTTTTCAACCAGCGTCTCGGTGTCTGGTTCGAAAGCCTGGAAGAGGTGCAGGCCGAACATGAGCCTTTCGGCTTCAATCGACTGGACCAGTTCCGTCTGGGGTCCGACCTGATCGCCGCGGGGCTTAAGACCGACAGCCATGAAGCCGGTATTCAGTCGCAGCTGGCACGCTGGCAGCGGGCCGGTGAACTGCCACTGGGGCCCTATGGCGAGCGGGCATTGCGTGAGATTGTCAGCCCCGCAGCATCGACTCTGCGCCATCTGCAGCAGCTGCAGCAGGACTGGCAGCCGCTGGCGGAACCGCTGGAAGTGCGGTTGACCCTCAACGCGGCCGGCCGAGAGGTATTGCTGGAAGACTGGGTCAGCGGACTTTATCGGCAGACAGCAGGGCCCGAGCGGGCGCTAATCCTCTCTTCACCTCAGGCGATCGGCGACAAGGGGCGACCACGCTGGCATCGACTGGTGAAAGCTTGGCTGGATCACCTGGCACTGAGCGCAAGCGGGCACTCACTGACCACCTTTTTGGTAGGCCCGGATACCAGCGCCCGTATTCGTCCAATGGCGGCAGACAAGGCCGCGCAGCGACTGGACGAACTGCTGGCATACTACTTCAGGGCACTGCAGGCACCGGCCCCATTGGCCTGTCGCACCGCCCTGGCGTTGTTGAGTGCGCCTGAGGACAAGGACCCGATCGAAGCGGCTGCCAATGTTTACAATGGCTACAACCGCATGCCCGGCGAAGGCAGCCAGGACCGCTATCTGCAACGCGCCTGGCCCGACTTTGACGCGCTGCTCAACGCCGGCCTGGAAGACTGGGCGCAGGCCCTTTATCAGCCACTGATCGAGCAGGGCGAACTGCTGTCACGGGAGGATGCATGAGTACCGATACCGCCAAACCCCTGCCTCAAACCTTGAACCCGCTGGCCTTTCCGCTGCAGGGTCGGCGTCTGATCGAGGCCAGTGCCGGTACCGGCAAAACCTATACCATCGCCGCACTCTATGTGCGCCTGGTGCTGGGCCATGGCGATGCCGAGACCGGCTTTGGCCGGGAGCTGTTGCCACCGGACATTCTGGTGGTGACCTTTACCAATGCGGCGACCCGCGAACTGCGTGATCGCATCCGCAGCCGTCTGGCCGAAGCCGCCCGGGTGTTTCGAGGCCAGGGGCAGCCCGATCACTTTCTGCAACAGCTGCTGGCCGAAGCCGAGTATGCCGATGACGAGGCCCGAGCTCTGGCGGCACGCAAACTGGAGCAGGCGGCGGAATGGATGGATGAGGCGGCGGTTTACACCATTCACAGCTGGTGCCAGCGCATGCTCACTCAGCATGCCTTCGATACCGGCAGCCTGTTTCGTCAGCAACTGGAACAGAACGACAGCGAACTGCTCACCGAGATGGCACGGGACTACTGGCGCAGCTGGTGCTATGCACTCTCGCCCGCAGCCGCCGAGGCGCTCAGTGCGCTGGCCACCGACCCTGACAGCCTGCTGAACACGATCAAACCGCTGCTGCAACCGGGTGAACAGCAGGTACGTTATCAGGGCGAGACACTGGACCAGGTCCTGTCGCCGGCCGAGTATGCGGCGCAGCTCGAGCGCTGGTTGCCGCAGAAGCAACAGCTGGAACAGCAGGCCCGCAGCTTGTGGGCCGCTGAACGTGAAAAGATTGAAACACAGCTGATGGAAGCGGCACAGAAGAAGATCCTCAATAATCAGAGCTACAAGCCGGACTCACTGCCCAATAAGTTTGCCGAGATGGCGGCCTGGGCTGAGGGAGGCGTCCTGGCGGTGGACAAGCTTGAACATTTCGGTCTGGCCAAACTGACTGCCAAAACGGCCAAGGCAAAGCAGGGGCAGACTCCGGACCACCCGGTATTCGACTGCCTGCAGCAACTGGTGGACTACCTGCAGAGCCAGCCGCCGGTTCAGCCGGTACAGTTGCACGCTGCCCAGTGGATCCGGCAGCGCTTTGCCCGTTCCCGTGAACGTGCGGCCACGCTGGGCTTCAACGACATGTTGGTGCGGCTGGATGAGGCGCTTCAGGGCGATGGCAGTGAGCACCTTGCTGCCACCATCCGCCGTCAGTATCCGGTGGCGCTGATCGATGAGTTTCAGGATACCGACCCGCTGCAGTACCGCATCTTCAGTCGGGTCTATCAGCCTGCATCGGTTGCCGCCGCTGGCCATCTCGACAGCGCCTTTGGCAGTGTTCCTGACAGCTCTCCAGACAGCTGTTCTGACAGTCAGGCGGACAGGATGGCACTGTTGATGATCGGCGATCCCAAACAGGCAATCTATGCCTTCCGCGGTGCCGATATTCACACCTATCTGCAGGCGCGTCAGGACACTGCCGGACGCCACTACACCCTGGGGCGCAACTTCCGTTCGTCCACCGCACTGGTTGAAGCGGTCAACCGTCTGTTCAAACAGGCGGAAGACTCTCAGCCAAGCGGTGCCTTCCGTTTTGCCCGCGATGGCGACAATCCGTTGCCGTTTATTGAGGTGGACGCCAATGGCCGCAAGGAGGTGTTCGAAGTGGAAGGCGCGCGTCCGGCGGCGCTGACGCACTGGCTGCTGACCGATGACGAAGCGGATGGGGTAGCCATTGGTGACTATCGCCAGCTGATGGCTGAACACTGCGCAAGCGAGATCTGTCGCCTGTTGACACTGGCGCAGCAACAGCGTGCCGGTTTTCGTGATGCCGATGGTCAATTGACGGCGCTCAAGCCCGGCGATATGGCCATTCTGGTGCGCACCGGCAGCGAAGCCGAACTGATTCGCGCCGCGCTGGATCGCCGTGCCGTGCGCAGTGTCTATCTGTCCGACAAGGCCTCGGTTTATGCCAGCGCCGAAGCCGAGGATCTCTGGCGCTGGCTGAGAGCCTGCGCAGAGCCCGAACAGGCCGGTCGGGTGCACAGCGCACTGGCGACGGCAACGCTTGATCTGGGCTATACCCGACTGGAGCAGCTGACCCGGGATGAGCAGCTGTGGGAGCAGGAGGTCGAGCGTTTTCGCCGCTTGCGCGAGATCTGGCAGCGTCAGGGTGTACTGCCGATGGTGCGCCAGCTGCTCGAAGGGTTTGAACTCCCGGGCCGCCTGCTGCAGAAGACCAACGGTGAGCGAGTGCTGACCAACCTGCTGCATCTGGCCGAACTGCTGCAGAGTGCCAGCAGCCAGCTGGAGGGTGAACTGGCGCTGATTCGTTATCTGCAGGAGCAGATCCTCGACAGCAGCAACGCCAGTGATGAACACATCATGCGCCTTGAAAGCGATGCCGATCTGGTGCAGGTGGTGACCATCCACAAATCCAAGGGGCTGGAATATCCACTGGTGTTCCTGCCGTTTATCTGCAGTTTCAGGGAAGTGGATGGCAACAGCGGCAGCTATCGTTATCAAACCGATGCCGGCGCCGTGCTGGAGCTGGACAGCAAGGACGACAAGGCCAAGGCCGCTGCCGATGCCGAACGGCTGCAGGAAGACCTGCGCCTGCTCTATGTGGCGCTGACCCGCCCGGTGCATGCCTGTTGGCTGGGCGTGGCGGCGATCAAGCGCAATCGCTCACTCAGCCTGCACAAAAGTGCTCTTGGCCAGCTGCTCGGCTGTGCCGACAAGACCGATTCGCTTGCCCTGCGTGAGCGGCTGCAGCCGCTGGTCAGTGGCGGGGTGATCGAAGTCGAAGCGCCGCCACCGATAGCGACGGTGCTGCTGCCGACGGCCGAGACGGATGCACAACTGGCGGCTGCGCGCCGCTGCGACCGTGCGGTAGCCGGCGAGCGCTGGTGGATCGCCAGTTACAGCGCCATCGCCCAGCTGCAGGGGCGGGTGGAGATGGAAGCACCGGCTGAACCTGAACCGGTGGAAACCGCCAGCGAGGAGACCGCGCGGGAAAGCCGGGATGAAATCGCGGCCGGTGCAAACGTGGTGGAGTTCGACTATGACCCGCACCACTTCTGGAAGGGCCCTCAGGCGGGAACCTTCCTGCACGGGATACTGGAATGGGCGGCCGAGCACGGCTTCGATCAGGTGGCGGCGGATGCCAGCCTGCGTCAGGAGTATCTGGCGCCGCGCTGTCAGCGTCGCGAATGGCAGCCCTGGCTGCCGGTGCTGGAATCCTGGCTGGAGCAGTTGCTGAGCACACCCTTGCCGCTGCCGGGCGCTGCTGTCCCGCTGGCTGATCTGACCGACTATCAGGCAGAGCTGGAATTCTGGTTTGAAGTGGCCGACGTACCCGTGACCCGGCTCGACCGGCTGATCAGTCAACAGGTGTTGCCGGGTCAGTCACGTCCCGCGCTGGCGCCGCAGCAGCTGGGCGGCATGCTCAAGGGCTTTATCGACCTGGTGTTCGAGCACCAGGGGCGCTACTGGGTGGCCGACTACAAATCCAACTGGCTGGGGGCTGACGACAGCCACTACAGCGCAGCGGCGATGCAAAAAGCGGTGTTGGACAAGCGCTATGATGTTCAGTACGTGCTCTATCTGGTGGCACTGCACCGCCTGCTCAAGGCTCGCCTGCCTGGCTATGCCGATGACCCCATCAGCGGCTACGAACAGCATGTGGGCGGCGCCCTCTACCTGTTCCTGCGTGGCATCCATGAGCCCGATCTCCACGGCTGCTGCATCGACCGTCCCGCTGCCGAGCTGATTGAAAACCTGGACCGCCTGCTGGCAGGCGAGGAGCTGGCCCATGCCTGAACAGAATGACCTCTTTGCTCTCGATAGCAGTATCGACAGCCGCCTGCATCCGGCACTGACCGACTGGCCGGCGCTGGAAACGCTGCTGCAGCGCTGGCAGGAGCGGGGCTGGATACGTGCGCTGGACCTGGCACTGGGCCGCTTCCTGCAGGAGCTGGCACCTGAGACCTCACCGCTGGTGCTGCTGGCCGGTGTACTGACCAGTCACCAGCTGGGCCGTGGACATATCTGTGCCGATATTGACAATCTGCTGTCTGCGCCCGATACGGCGCTGTCACTGCCGCCGGATGGCGAATTCGGCGAGGCGCTGCCGGATCGCCCGGTCGAGCTGCTGCAGGGGCTGGGCCGCAGTGAATGGCTGGCGGCCTTGCAGAACTCCACGCTGGTCGGTGCCGGTGATCCGCCATCACCGCTGGTACTGGAAGCGGGTTCCACCCGGCTCTATCTCTATCGCCAGTGGCGTTACGAAGTGGAGGTGGCGGAACGTATCGGGCAGCGTCTGAGCGGTTTTCCGATAGATGAGACTCGACTGCAGCAGCGCCTGGGTGAGCTATTTGCCCCGGTGGAAGGTCGCCTCGATTGGCAGCAGCTGGCCTGTGCGCTGGTAGCAGGTCGCCGCTTCGGCATCATTACCGGCGGTCCCGGCACCGGCAAGACTACCACCGTGGTGCGTCTGCTGGCGCTGTTGCAGAGTCTGGCCCGCGATGAGGGCCGTGTCCTGCGCATCCGCCTGGCGGCCCCAACCGGCAAGGCGGCAGCACGCCTGACCGAATCGATCAGCGGTGCGGTGGACCGCCTGCCGGCTCAGCTGCAACAGGATATTCCACGGGAGGTGACCACGCTGCACCGTCTGCTGGGGACTCGTGCCAACAGCCGTCGTTTTGTGCATCACGCCGATAACCCGCTGCATGCCGATCTGGTGGTGGTGGATGAAGCCTCGATGATCGACCTGGAAATGATGCATCAGCTGCTGGCAGCCCTGCCATCACGGGCACGGCTGATTCTGCTCGGCGACAAGGACCAGCTGGCCTCAGTGGAGGCGGGATCGGTATTGGGCGATCTGTGCGAGGGTGCCGATCAGGGCGGTTATACCTCCGCCACTCTGGCGCAGCTGCAACGCTTGACCGGGCTGGATGTGGCCGCCTGGCAGGCATCCGAGGGCAAGTCTTCCGAGCAGCCACTGGCGCAGGCGATCGCCATGCTCAGACACAGCCACCGTTTCGGTGCCGACAGCGGTATCGGTGCACTGGCGCGGGCGGTCAACCAGGGACAGCCGGATGCCGTCAACCAGGTGCTGAACAGCGGTTATGCCGATCTGGCCCTGAGCGTACTGAAAGGCAGTGAGGATCGCGCACTGGAACGTCTGGTGCTTGATGGCGGCAGTCAGCCTGCTGCCGAGGGCGGCGCTGCACCTCAGGGCTATCGCCACTATCTGCAACAACTGGCGCTTTTGCGTCCGGTCGAAGCCGCCGCTGAAGCCCTGGATGACTGGGCGCGTGAAGTGTTGACCGCCTTTGGTCAGTTCCAGTTGCTCTGTGCCCTGCGCCGTGGCCCCTGGGGCGTTGAAGGGCTTAACGAGCGCATCGCCACTGCCCTTGTGCGCGCCGGACTGATCGAACGGGCCGAGGGCTGGTACGAAGGCCGTCCGGTGCTGGTGACCCGTAACGACTACGGACTGGGGTTGATGAACGGTGATATCGGCATCACCCTGACCCGCCCCGATGAGCAGGGCAAGCCTGTGCTCAGGGTGGTGTTCCCGCTGGCGGACGGCAGCCTGAAATGGGTCCTGCCCAGCCGTTTGCAGGCAATCGAAACCGTCTATGCCATGACCGTGCACAAGTCCCAGGGCTCGGAGTTTGCCCATACGGCGCTGCTGCTGCCGCCGGCGGTAAACCCGGTGCTGACGCGGGAACTGGTCTACACTGGCATTACCCGTGCCAGTCGCTGGTTCAGCCTGCTGCTGGCGCATCGAGGGCGACTGGACGATGCCGTGCGCGCCCGGGTCCGCAGAGCCAGCGGCCTGCGCGGTCGCCTGTTTGAGTGAAGCAGGTCATGTAACGGCCGCATGCTGGTCAGACATTAGCCGCATGACGGTCGTTATTCTATCCAAAATGCATATAATCATGCTTGTTGGATATATATTCTGAACTCGACATGAGCAAAGGGGAGAGTGCCATGTTCAAATCAAAAATGCGCCTCATGCTGGCCGGCGTTGTGCTGGCCAGCGGTACGGTGCAGGCAGCGGGCGTTGCCGCTGACGGGCAGAAAATCGTTATGCAGGGGGATGGCAGCGGTGCGCCCTGTCTGGCCTGTCACGGTATGGACGGTGCCGGTAACGATGCCGGTGGTTTCCCGCGTCTGGCGGGGCTGGATGCCGAATATCTGGCCAAGCAGATGCGTGACTATAACGCCGGCACCCGTGTCAGCCCGATCATGCAGCCCAATGTGGATAACCTGAGCGAACAGCAGATCCTGGATGTGGCCGCCTATTATGCATCTCAGCCGGTGCCCGCCGTGAAGGCATCCAGCGCCAGTGAAGACGTATTGGCGTTGGGTGAAAAACTGGCGCTGCGTGGTGACTGGAGCAAGCATGTGCCTTCGTGCGAAAGCTGCCATGGCCCCGGCAGCGCCGGTGTTGGCTCTGCCTTCCCGGGCATTGCCGGTCAGCATCCGACCTATATTCGTCAGCAGCTCAAGGCCTGGCAGGACGGCAGCCGTCACAATGATCCGGTACAGCTGATGACCGGTGTGGCCGAGCGCCTGACCGATGCCGAAATCGAAGCCGTCGCTGCCTATCTGGCCGCTCAGCCTGTCACTGTTGCCGAAGGAGGTCAGTAATGAACTATTTCAATGCGCTGGCAGTAGCGGTATCTGCCGCCGTACTGGCACCGACTGCCCTGGCGGCGGAGCCGAAAGTCCCGGTCAATCTGCCGGCTCATAAGGAAGGGGCCTATGTGCATCAGGCGCCGACACTGGAAGATCTCTACGCCGATCAAAGCATCAACCCCGAGCTGCGGGAGGTGATCCTCAAGGGCCGTGATCTGTTCAACAACACCCAGCAGCTGCGTGGCAAGTACGTGTTCAATGACAACAGCTGCCGTAACTGCCACATGGGTGAAGGTGGGCAGAACTGGTCCGGTCCGGTTTGGCCGGCGGCTACCACATTGCCCGATTTCCGCGGCAAGAATGGCCATGTGAATTCCTTGGAAGAACGTATTGCCGGCTGTTTCGCCTACTCCATGAACGGTACACCACCGGCCTACGGCAGTGACGAGATGGTGGCGCTGACGGCCTATCATCAGTGGCTGGCCACCGGTGCCAAGGTGTATGAGCGCAACATCAGCGGCCGCGGCTTCAGCAGTCTGGGCAAGACAATCCCGGAAGATATCAGCTATGAAGCCGGTCAGAAGGTGTATCAGGAAAACTGCGCTGTTTGTCACGGTGACGACGGCAACGGGCAGCGGGTCAACGGCAAGGTGGTGTTCCCGGCGGTTTGGGGCGACAACTCCTACAACTGGGGTGCCGGTATCAGCCGTATCTATACGGCGGCTTCCTTCATCCACCTGAACATGCCGCTGGGCAAGCCAGGCTCACTGAGTGAAAAGGATGCCTGGAACGTGGCCTGGTACATCAACAGCCAGGAGCGTCCGCAGGACCCGCGTTTCACCGGCGATGCCAAGGAAACCCGCGAGAAGCAC
>CAYMHL010000024.1:0-8531 GCA_964390205.1 uncultured Marinobacterium sp. | reverse complement strand
CTCAAGGTGCTGCTGGAAAACTTCCGTCCCCAGTTACTGCAGCAGGAAGCCTATGCGGTGATCACGGAAGTTCATGACAAAACCAGCCATATCCCGATCAAAGAGGAGTGGCAGGCGCTGCCGAAAAAGCTCAAGCGCAGTTATGAACAGGAGATGCGTGCGCTGGAAACGGAGCATCAGCAGGCTGTTGAGGCGATTGCCCGTGAATTGAGCAGCGGTGATTCGCTGCGCTAGCGATCAGCAGGCATATCATGGCCGAATTCTTTATCGCTTTTGTCGTCTCCCTGCTGCTGATCGGGGGACTGGTGATGGCGCTCACTTGGGGGCGAGCCCCGACCTGGCGCCCGGACCGACGTCGGGTACTGGCGCTGATGCAGCAGCTGCAGGCGGGGGAGGCTCGGCGTGACGAGTGGGAGATGTTTGTGGGTCTGCCGGTCCTGCACGACCCGGAACTTGAAGCGATCCGCCGCCGCTGTGTCGACATCCATGAAGGCGACGAGACCCACCCGCCGGCCAGTGACGGTTTGGCCCCCTATCTCTATGACCGTGCCGCGCGCCGGCGTCTGGCCGCAGTACAGGCCGATCTTGAACAGCTGATCAACAATGAGCCCTTCTTCCGCCGTTTCTGATCAGACGTCTTTTCAGTGATATTGATGATGCTCGATCAGTCGGCGCAGGCGGAAGCAACGTTTCCAGCACAGCGGAATGTCACCGTCGACCGCAGCCTGATGCAGTTCGGCCACGGCCAGCTCCAGTTCCGGCAATTGATACAGCCCCGCCAGCCCCAGCAGCTGATGAGCGTGTGAACGCACCACGTCCAGATCCCCCGTTTCTACCGCCGGGCAGAGGGCATCCAACTGCTGCTCCAGCTCTTGGTGCAGTGCCTGGGCATCCACGTGTTCCAGCAGCTGTGTCGACGGGATCTGGGGCTGCGCTGCCGGGCCCTGGCACAGTCGTTCCAGGTGAGCAAAGAGTTCGGGCAGTTTGACCGGTTTCAGCATCACTGAATCGACACCGGCTTCCTTCAGCGCGGCATGTTCGTGGGGCATGACGTTGGCCGTCAAGGCGATGATCGGTATCCGTTGGTTGAGCCGGCGAATCTCCCGGGTTGCTTCGATACCGTCCATCTGCGGCATATGCACATCCATCAGCACCAGATCGGGTGGATCCTGACGGAAACGCTCGACGGCCTGAGCGCCGGACACCGCCGTCATGACGTTGGCTCCGGCCTGAGTCAGTACCTTGTAGATCAGCAGACGATTGAAATCGTTGTCCTCCGCCAGCAGCACCTTCAGCGGGCAGCTGAGGTTGAACTCGGCTGCTTTTTCGCGGTTCGGCTCATCGCGGTTTTCATCGACCGCAGCCTCTGCCAGCGGCAGCGTCAGTGTGAGAGCGATGTGGGTGCCTATGCCTTCCTGGCTTTCCAGCGTTAGGGTGCCGCCCATGATCTGAGTCAACCGGTGAGCGATCACCAGACCCAGCCCCGAGCCTCCGTAGCGTCGGCTGATGGTATTGTCGGCCTGGCTGAAGGCCTGGAACAGGTGGCGTTGATGCTCCGGTGAAATGCCGATGCCGGTATCGCTGACACTCAGTATCAGCTTGCAGTGACGACCGGCCCGGATGGCCCGAGCACTGAGCCGCACTTCACCATCCTGAGTAAATTTGATCGCATTGCTGAGCAGGTTGGTCAAAATTTGCGCCAGTCGGGTCGGATCACCGCGCAAGGCTTCGGGCAGGTCCGGTGACAATTCTTCGATCAGCGTCAGCCCCTTGTGCTGGGCCATGGGCGCCTGCATTTCCAGCAGGTTGAGCAGGCACTTGCGCGGGTTGAACGCCAGCTGTTCCAGCTTGATGGCATCCGACTGCAGACGGGAAAAATCGAGAATGTCATCGATGATGGTCAGCAGCAACGTCGAGGTCTGATCGATGATCTGGCAGTACTCGTGCTGCTCCCGGGTCAGCGGCGTTTTCTGCATCAACTTGGAAAACCCCAGTACCGAGGTCAGCGGCGTGCGCAGCTCATGGCTCATGCGCGCCAGAAACTCGTCCTTGGCGTGGTTGGCTTCATCCGCCTGTCGCCGTGCCAGCGACAGGGCTTCATTCTGCTGCTCCAGATGATGCAGGGTCGTGGTCAACTGGCGGGTAGCGCGGCTGATCTGCTCTGCCTGTTCGCGGCTGGAGGCCTGAATGCGGCTCGCCATGCGGTTGATGCCGCGGGCCAGGCGGCCCAACTCACCGGAGGCCTGAGTGGTGACGGCGCGAGTGTCCAGTTGCCCTGCTTCCAGGCGTTCGACCACCTGGCTCAATGCCTCGATAGGGCGGGTGATGCGCAGGCCAAAACGGCCGGCCACCACGGCTGTGACCAGCAGGCCGATCGCAATCAGCAGCAGACTGTTGAGCAGCATCTGACGGCGGGCACCGGCATGGCCGTCGGCAGACAGCACCATCGCCACCCAGCCACTTTGCTCGGACGGTTGGGTGCCCAGGCTCAGCTCCGGGTTGCTTTCGATCAGCAGGGAACTGGTGGTGATCGGGCTGAAGAACAGCCAGCCGTCGTCCGTGGCCTGATGTGCGGGGCTGAACGGGCTCAGGGTCACCGGAAAATCCTGGGTGCGATGCAGCAGATTGAAGCCGGCATCGTAAAACAGGATGTCACGCACTTCCGGATGGGTCTGCAGGGTTTTCTGACTGAGAATGCGCAGTTGGTAGCGGTTACCGCTGATGACACCGAACTCGGCGGCGGAGGCCAGCAAATCGGTGATCAGATGCCCCCGCTCCAGCAGCTTGTCGGTATTGTCGGCAAGACGGCTATAGGTGAAATAGGTGCCCAGAATCCCCGCCAGCGTCAGCATGGGAATCAGTGCCAGCAGCAGCACCCGGCTGCGAATACTCAATCGGCTGCTCAGTCCTGCCATCAGTTTTTGGCCTCAAGACGCAGCAGCTCCTGTTCCAGAGCTTCGCCAGAGGTCAGTTTCAGCTTGAGAGTACGTGCCGCGACGGGGTTGATGCTGACATCGAAGTAGGTCGGGTAGCTGGGTGCAGGCAAGGCTTCACCGGCCTGCAGGCGATTCAGCCACTCGCCGGCCTGCTGGCCGATCTGGGTGGCGGAAGAGTGTACCGACGCGGTGGCACCGGCATTGGTGTAGTTCTCCGAGAAGCCGATCACCGGTACCTGGTGGCGCAGGGACAGGTAGAGCAGCCACTTGGAGATGGCGCGGTTGAACACCGAACTGTCCGGAATGACCAGAAAAAGGTCGCTGTTTTGGATCACGGGGGTGAGTTTTTCCACCGGATTGTCTTCGGCGCTCAGGAAGGCGAGCTGCAGAGCCAGCCCGACGTCCCGGCTGCCGGCTTCCAGCTCGCTGCGCAGGAAGCGGCTGCCACCGCCCAATGCTGACCCCAGAGTGTTGGCCTCGGGTTTGACCAGCCGCGCCAGGCGAATCTGGCGCAGCAGCGGCTGGTCGATGAATATGGCACTGACCGCATTCTGATCCTGTTCCGGCAGCAGCCGTTCGCGCAGCTGGGTGAAGGTGCTGGAAGGCAGAAAACTGCAGATCAGCCGAGTGTCCGGATGGTAGCGGCCCAGCATCTGCTCACAGGCCTGGCTGCCCACGGCCAGAATGATAGGACTGCGGCTGTGCGACGGCATGACCTGATCGAGTGTCACCACGGTTGGTGGTTGCTGCACCGTTTCCATCACGGCATCCCGCACCTGGTTGTAGCTGGGGCCGTAATCGCTCAGCACCATCAACATCGACTCGGCGCGCACCGCCGTGGCGAGAAGACAGCCGAGCAGGCCGGGCAGCAGCCGGGACAGCAAAAGTCGGGTGATCCTGTTCAATCCTTGCATCCCTGAGATCATCCAAACTCCGGATTAATGATACCTGAGCATCAGTTGCAGCCAGACGCGACGGTCAAACAGATTGTGTTCATAGAACTCGGCGTAGGTGGGACCAAAGGCGTTCTGTACGGTCACGGACGCTTCCAGTTCGGTGTCGGCGCCAAGCTGCCAGTTGTGAGCGGCGCGCAGGTCGGTGCGTTGGTAGCTGTCACGCCATCCGCCTTCCAGCCAATCAACACTATCCATATAGTAGTGCATCAGGCTCAGGTTCAGATCATTGGTCGGTTTCCAGTGCAGCATGAGTGATGCGGTATGCTCCGGGGTAATGCTGTCCTTGAAAGCCTCTATTCCCTTGGCGCCTCTGTCCCAGGTTGCTGTGCGGGTATTGATGTAGGCATAGTTAAGCAGGTAGCCGAAACGGGGAGTGAGCTGCTGCTGCAGTTGCACTTCAGCTCCCCGGTTGGTCCAGCTGTAGTTGTTGGCGCTGATACCGACTCGCGGTGGGTCATCAGTGTCGGTTCCTTCAGGAAGCGGTTGGTAATAGCCGCTGATACCTGAACTGATTTTTTCCCTGAACAGGCGCAGGTCCAGATTGGCGTCGATACGCGGGAAGGTTCTGAAATAGCCTATTTCATGGGTTTTGATGCGCTCGGCATCCAGGTCCGCGTTGGCGCCGTAGTCATAGTCATATAACGGATCACTGGTAACACCGGGGATCGCCGGATAGATGACCGTGCGGCTGGTGTTCTTTTCCAGAAGCGAGGGCAGGCGCTCACTGATGGAGTAGCCCAGTCGCAGGCTGCTGACATCATCGGGGCGATGAATCAGGGCATGACGGAAGGAAAAGGCATCCGCTCCTTCAGAACTGTCTTCAACCATGGCGCCGCTGTTGATACTCCAGGCGGGCATGAACGCCCAGTCCAGGTTGGCAAAGGCGCGCCAGCGTTCCTCTGATACCTTGCCATTCTGCAGCAGGATATCGCTTTCGGCCGAGTCGTAGCGGTAGCCAAGTCCGCCGACCCAACGCAGTGTATTCAGCGACTCTGTCACCTGCAGTTCGACATCGTAAGTGTGTGTCCGGCCGTGCTCCTTATCCAGACGGGGCCAAAGATTCAGGCGCAGAAACTCGTCCGTGTAGGCACCCAGCTGAGCCGCATCGAGGGATACGCCAACGTCAGCCAGGTTGCTCCCAAGCAGATTATAGATATCGACATAATTGGCTTTTGGCGTCCGCAGATCCAGATAATTATGATAAGCCGTCAACTGCAGGGTACCGGTATCGGAGTAGAGATTCTGATACTTGATCGACTGGTAGCTGGCATTATGATCACGGCGACTGTATTGATTATCTGCGTCATCCGCCTGACCCACATCGGTATACCCCCGATCCACCCCTGCCTGTATCCACAGGGTATCGGTCAGGGTGGGTGTATAACTGCCGCTGAAACTGAGGTAGTTGTGCTTCATGCCGTCTTCGAACAGGTCGGAACCCTCGTTCTGGCCGTGTCCGCCGGACAGGCGATAGCTCCACAGGCCCAGGGTATCGGTGTGGCCAAAACGCAGTTCGCGGGTGTCCATGCTGCCGCCGGTGACGTTGACATAGCCGCCCTGTTCAGCGGCCGGTTCCCGGGTGATGATGTTGATCGAGCCCATAAAGGCGTTGGAGCCCTGAGTCGGCACGTTGGAGCCACGGACCACTTCGATGCGGTCGATATCCTCCAGGTTGATCCCCAGCGAAGTCCAGTCCACGGTGGCCAGCAACGGCAGGTAGACACTGCGGCCATCCACCATGACCTCAAGCCGGCGAGGGAAGTCGTCGCTGGCGCCGTGGTAGGTGGTGGCAAACTTGTTGGCACTGACATGGTAGCTCTGAAAGCCGGGAACCAGGCGCATCAGGTCGGGGATGTTACGCGCGCCGGAGGCGCTGATCATGTCGCGGGTGATGATGCTGATGGAGGCGGGGGATTCGGTCAGTCGCTGTGACAACCGCGTTGCCGAGGTGATCTCGGGAATATCGACCAAAAAGGCCTGTTCACTCAGGTACAGTTCTTCAGCGGCCTGAACAGCCTGGGTACCGAGACCCAGTCCCAGCAGGATGGCCAGATAGAGAGGGCAGCGCGATCCACGAGAATTCATTCCAGCTCCGGACAAATATGATTATTTTATCTTCAGTCCTACGTACAGCACGACCAGGGCCAGGATGGCAGCCTCGATAATGAAACCGTTGTGCTCCAGAATCCAATCCAGCATGGGACATTCTACCTTCAGCTTCTGTTAAGACCAGCGCATTTGTTGAGCGAATCCGCTTCTCTCCGGTACTATTTGACCTCCATCATTGGCCGAGTCCGTCATGCATTACCCCGAAACCAAGTTGCCGAGGGTCGGCACCACGATCTTCACGCAGATGTCTGCGCTGGCGCAAGCCCATCAGGCGATCAACCTGTCCCAGGGTTTTCCCGATTTCGATGGCCCCGAAGCTCTGTTGGCGCGGGTCGATCACCATATTCGCCAGGGTGCCAACCAGTATGCGCCCATGGCCGGTGTGCCTGCGCTGTGCCAGGCGATCGCCGCCAAGGTGGCGCGCTGCTATGGCCGTACAGTCGATGCCGCCAGCGAAGTGACCGTCACCTCCGGCGCGACCGAGGCGCTGTTCGCCGCGATTTCGGCGGTGGTCAGGCCCGGCGACGAAGTGATCGTGTTTGACCCGGCCTACGACAGCTATGATCCGGCGATCACGCTCAACGGCGGTCGTGCCGTACACCTGCAGCTGGTGCCGCCGAGCTTTGCCATCGACTGGGAGGCGGTCGCACACGCGATCACGCCACGCACCCGAATGATCATTCTGAATACGCCGCACAACCCCACCGGACAGACGCTGGCCGCCGCCGATATGCAGGCGCTGAGCGACCTGGTCGCCGGCACCGATATCCTGCTGCTGGCGGATGAGGTGTATGAACATATCGTCTTTGATGGCGCCGAGCACCAGAGCATCAACCGCTACCCGGCCCTGGCCGAGCGCAGTTTTGTCGTTTCCTCCTTCGGCAAGACCTACCACACCACCGGCTGGAAAATCGGCTACTGTGTGGCACCGGCGCCGTTGACCGCCGAGCTGCGCAAGATCCACCAGTACCTGACATTCAGCACCAGCACGCCGATGCAGCTGGCGCTGGCGGACTATCTCAACGACGACCCGCAGCACGATCAGGCACTGCCGGCGTTCTATCAGGCCAAGCGCGATCGCTTCAACGCCCGCATGGCTGCAAGCCGCTTCACGTTCACACCGGCAGCCGGCACCTATTTTCAGGTGATGGACTACAGTGCGATTAGCGATCTGCCCGATACCGAGTTTGTGCTCTGGCTGATCGAGCATGCCGGCGTGGCGGCGATTCCGCTGTCGGTGTTCTGTGAGCAGCCACCCGAGATGCGCCTGGTGCGCTTCTGCTTTGCCAAAAACGAAACCACCCTTGATCAGGCCGCGGAGCGACTATGCAAAATCTGAGAATCAGCCTGGTTCAGACCCGTCTGGACTGGCAACAGCCGGAATCAAACCGCAGCCGACTGGCTGAACTGATGGCGCCGCTGGCCGGGCAGACCGACCTGATCGTACTGCCCGAGATGTTCACCACCGGGTTCACCATGGAGCCCGAGACCGTGGCAGAACCCATGTCCGGTCCGACCCTGGCCTGGATGCGTGAGCAGGCCGCTGCGCTGGGTGCTGCCATCTGCGGCAGCGTGGTGATTGAGGACAACGGCTACCGCAATCGCCTGTTGTTCGTCACCCCGGAAGGGGAGGTCGAGTACTACGACAAGCGCCACCTGTTCCGCATGGCCAACGAACACCAGTACTATGCCGCCGGTGACCGCCGCAGGGTGATTGAGTACAAGGGTTGGCGCATTCTGCCGCAGGTCTGCTACGACCTGCGCTTCCCGGTCTGGTGCCGCAACCGGGATGACTATGATCTGGCACTGTTTGTGGCCAACTGGCCTTCGCCGCGCCGCCATCCCTGGCGCACCCTGCTGCTGGCGCGGGCGATCGAGAACCAGTGCTACGTGGTGGGCGTTAACCGTGTCGGTGAAGACGGCAAGGGGCTGGAATACAGCGGCGACAGCCTGCTGGTGGACTTCAAGGGGCAGGCGCTGCTGGACGGCCCTGCCGGCGAGCCGTTCATCAAGACCGGCCTGCTCAGCGGCGAAGCCTTGCAGCAGTTCCGCCATAACTTCCCCGCCTGGCAGGATGCCGATAACTTCAGTATTTTCTCCGATGTCGAAGAGGATTTTGCATGATCGACACCGCTGCCCAGCAGATCATCGACGCCGGACGCTGGATCGACGCCCAGGGCTGGTGCCCGGCCACCGGTGGCAACTTCTCCGTGCGCCTGGGGCCTGAGCGGGCGCTGATCACTGCTTCCGGTTGCCACAAGGGCTACCTGAGTGCCGATCAGCTGCTGCAGGTTGACCTGGACGGTCAGCCGCATGAGAGCCTGCTTAAGCCTTCGGCTGAAACCCTGCTGCACACCCGCTTGTATGAGCTTGATAACCGGATAGGCGCCGTGCTGCACACGCATTCGGTGGCCTCCACGGTGCTGTCTCGCTTGGAGCCGGGCCAGTGGCTGACTATCAGCGGTTACGAAATGCAAAAATCGCTCAGTGGCAACCACACCCATGATGCCAGCATCCACATCGCCATTCT
>CAYMHL010000023.1:21138-24909 GCA_964390205.1 uncultured Marinobacterium sp. | reverse complement strand
AGAAGCAGGTGTCGGCGGGATGCGAGCAGTCCACGGCGATCAGCAGCAGGGCATCGCGTCGCTGACGATAATAGGGATCGTCGTCAAAGTGCCTGTCCTGCAGCGCCAGAGCTGCCAGATCACAGCCGCGCACGCCGATCACGGCGGTAGGGGGGGCGCAATCTCTTCCTCAAAGCGCAGACTGCCATCGCTTTGCAGATGCGAACGCCACAGGGTTTCGCGCGGCACAAAGGTCAGCGGCTTGAGGGTTTGGGGACCGTTGGCCCAGCTGAACAGGCGTGGGCTGTCGGTGCGAATAAGACGGTATTGGCCGGGCTTTTGAATCTGTTCGATGCCGGCAGGCAGCCGGTCCGGGTGTTGCAGCGGGCGGTAGAGAATGGCGCCGTCGATGACCTGTGGGCCAATCACCTCATAACCTTGCTGATGCAGCAGGTCGAACAGGCAGAAGAGGCAGGAGCGGGGCAAAAAATCCTTGACCGGCATGGGGCGTTTCCATTGGACTCTTTCCCTTACGTTAGGTCGAGGGCAGCGAGAACACAAGCCCGCCACTGGTACCAGGGGGGTTGGTTGGCAATTCGTGCATGCCGGCTTGTTTTGCCGCACACTGATGCGACTACTGGATAGCAGGCATCAGGACTGACGGTTGTTGCCGTCATCGCCGTGCCGAGCGTGAATCAGCGGAGAAACGGAATATGTCGGGCCGATTGATCTGGTTGTTGGGTACACAGCTGAGAAAAGTCTGGGTGCGTGTGGCAGGGTTTGCCGTACTGGCGGTGGCGTCTCTGGGGGCAGCCCATCTGATCGGGCCTCATGTATCCATTTCGCTGGTGGAGTATACCGGTGCCGATGCGGTCGAGGAGCTGCTGGGTGTGTTGGCATCCTCGATGCTGGCCGTGACCACCTTTTCACTCTCGATAGCCGTATCCGCATTCTCGGCGGCGGCAGGAAGCGCAACACCCCGGGCAACGGCGCTGTTGCAGCAGGACCCAACCACACAAAATGTACTGGCGACTTTTCTGGGGGCCTTTGTGTTTGGTCTGCTGGGCAAAATTGCCCTGGCTGCCGGGCTCTACGATCGCAATTCGCAGCTCGTGCTGTTCCTGGTGACGCTGTTGGTGATCGGCTGGGTGATTTTTGCGCTGATCCGCTGGATCAGCCTGCTGATGAATTTCGGTCGCATGGGGGATACGCTCAAGCGAGTCGAGGATGCAGCCGTCACGGCGATTGCACGGCGTCGAGAGTGTCCCTTTCTTGGCGCGCAGTCCTTTGACGGCGACCTGCCGAGTGATGGGCAGATCATTTCCGCCCGGGCGGCCGGTTACGTTCAGCATATCGATATGGCCGGCCTGCAGCAGCTGGCAGAGGAGGCCGAAATTCAGCTGTATCTGCAATGCATGCCCGGCAGCTTTGTGTTTCCCGGCAAGAGCCTGCTGGTGGTCGGCGCGGGGCAGCTTAATGAGGAGCAGGCGGAATGCGTGCACACTGCCGTAGTATTGGGAGATATGCGCACCTTTACCGATGATCCTCGATTCGGTCTGATCGTGCTGGCTGAAATCGCCAGTCGAGCCCTCTCGCCTGCCGTGAATGACCCGGGTACGGCGATCGATGTGATCGGTCGCTGTGTGCGCCTGCTGTCTGACTGGCAGGAAAAACCTGACATCTCTCCTCTGTATGCGAACATTCACGTACCCGCCATATCGGCAATCGACCTGCTGGACGATGCCTTTCGTCCGATCGCCCGGGACGGTGCCGGTGTCATGGAAGTGGAGGTACGTCTGCTCAAGGCGCTGGCTGCCCTCAAGGCACAGAATTCGCCGGTGTTTGCCGCCGCAGCCGAGCAGCTGGGGCAGTATCTGGTCGAGTGCTCCGAGCGTGCGGCAACCCCGGCTTCGGACCTGAACAGGATCAAGGCGTTGCAGGCGCAATTGCTGAACTCTTGAGGTCTTGAGCGCTTGAATTCTTGAACATCTGCACCGAAAACTCTTCTCCAGCCACTCGGTCCGCGACCTCATGTCGGGGGCTGAGTGTTCCTCTGTTGCAACGCTCCCCCGAAGCCCGATGTAACTGAAAATTGACACTCCTTTGCATGCTGCCGATTAACGGCTAAGGCCCCGTGTTGCGTGGCATTGAGCGGGTTTCAGACCCTTCGGAATGTATTCAGGTACTGGCGGTACAGTTCAAACTGACATTCCTGCTTTACATCGCCTTGCATCTACTGTGCTTACTACCTATAGTGTCGCGTAGTGGGAAAAAGTGGATAAAAGTGGGCTAATTTGGGGGTTCCGGTGGGCGTCATGTTCCGCGGAGTGAATCCGATCAATCTTGACGCCAAGGGGCGCATGGCACTGCCGGCTCGCTATCGCGAGGCGGTGCACGGTCATTGCGAAGGCCGGATGGTGGTGACGATTGATACCGAAGATCAGTGCCTGCTGCTCTATCCACAGCCCGAGTGGGATGAAATTCAGGCCAAAATCGATGCGCTGCCCAGCTTCAACCGGGCGGTACGCCGAATTCAGCGACTGCTGACCGGCCATGCCACTGACCTGGAACTGGATGCGAACGGACGCATGCTGTTGCCCGCACCACTGCGTGAATATGCCGAGCTGGACAAGAAGATCATCCTGCTGGGGCAAGGCAACAAATTCGAAATCTGGAGCGAAGCGCTCTGGAACAGCACGCGCGATGAATATCTGCAGGCGGATGATGACGACGTTATCCCGCCCGAACTGCAGAGTCTGTCGCTCTAATGGACACAACCACGGAACAACATGAGTCAGACATTCAGTCATATCACCGTGCTGCTTGATGAAGCGGTCAAGGAGCTGGTCCACGACCCGGACGGTTTCTACATTGATGGCACTTTTGGTCGCGGTGGCCACAGCGCGCTTGTGCTGGAGCAGCTGTCGGACCAGGGGCGCCTGATGGCGATCGACAAGGATCCCGCAGCGATCCGTCATGCCCATGAGCGTTTTGCCGACGAGCCAAGATTCAGTATCGAACACGGTTCCTTTGCCCAGCTGCAGTCCTTTGTTGAGCAGCGCGGCATGATGGGCAAGGTCAGTGGCGTGCTGCTGGACCTGGGTGTCAGCTCGCCGCAGCTGGATGACCCCGAGCGTGGCTTCAGCTTTCTCAACGATGGCCCGCTCGACATGCGCATGGACACCACCTCCGGTGAAAGCGCCGCCGACTGGATCAATCGTGCCTCAGAAACCGAAATTGCCGATGTGATCTATCAGTACGGCGAAGAACGTTTTTCCCGTCGCATGGCGCGCGCCATTGTCGCCGAGCGCGAGCAGGAACCGATTACGACCACGGCGCGTCTGGCCAAAATTATTGCCGAGGCCAACCCGCGCTGGGAGAAGGGCAAGAATCCCGCTACACGTGCCTTTCAGGGGATTCGTATCCATATCAACCGCGAACTGGCGGATGTGGAGGCCTGTCTTGATCAGGCGCTGGAGGTGCTGGCACCGGGCGGCAAGCTGGTGGTGATCAGTTTCCATTCGCTGGAAGATCGCATCGTCAAACGTTTTATCCGTCGCCATGTGAAGGGCGATGAGCACATTCCACCGGGCGTGCCGGTGACCGACGCCATGCTTAAGCGGCGTCTCAAGTCTGCAGGGAAAGCAGTACGTGCGGGTAAGGATGAGCTGGACCAGAATCCTCGCGCACGCAGTGCTGTCATGCGTGCGGCCATCAAGCTGGCATGAAACTGCCGGGGTTCAGCAAGGTCAAGCGTCCTGATCCGGGACGCTGGCTGGAGTCGCTGAAGGC
>CAYMHL010000023.1:14896-21038 GCA_964390205.1 uncultured Marinobacterium sp. | reverse complement strand
GATCGCGAGTACAAGCGCTATTATCCCTCCGGCGAGGTAAGTACCCACCTGGTCGGTTTCACCAACGTGGACGGCGAGGGACAGGAAGGGCTGGAGTTGGCCTATAACCACAGCCTGCGCGGCGAGCCCGGACGCAAGCTGGTGCTTAAGGACCGAGTGGGGCGTACCGTCAAGCACATTCGTTCGCTGCAGGATGCCGATCCCGGTGATGATCTTCAGTTGAGCATCGACCTGCGGGTGCAGTACATGGCCTACCGCGAAATGAAGGCAGCGGTGGATGTGCATCAGGCCGACTCCGGTTCTGCCGTGGTACTGGATGCCCAGACCGGTGAAGTCCTGGCGCTGGTGAATCAGCCCTCCTATAACCCCAATGACCGCTCGGAGCTGAAGTCTTCGGCGCTGCGCAACCGCGCGCTGACCGATCTGTTCGAGCCGGGGTCTACCATCAAGCCGTTTACCGTGGCAGCCGCACTAATGAGCGGTGACTATACCCCCGACACCATCATTGATACGTCTCCGGGCTATATCCGCGTTTCCGGAGCCAGCATTAAGGACTTTCGCAATTATGGAGAGCTGGACCTGACCGGCATCATTACCAAGTCCAGCAACGTGGGCGTAACCAAGCTGGCACTGGCGATGGAGCCTGACTCCGTGCGTAACCTGCTGGCCAATGTGGGGCTGGGGCGAGATACCGGCACCGGCTTCCCCGGTGAGCGTACCGGCATGTTGCCCTATCTGAACGAACGCCAGCGTGTTGAGCGGGCGACCATGTCCTATGGCTACGGCCTTTCATCGACGCTGCTGCAACTGGCACAGGCCTATGTCCCCCTGGCGGCTGATGGCGTTTTCCGCCCGGCGACTCTGCTCAAGCAGACCCAGCCCACTGCCGGTACCCGGGTGATGCCGCCCGGTATTGCGCCTCAAGTGCTGGATATGATGGAAACCGTGATTGGGCCGACGGGTACCGGACGCCGTGCCGCCGTTGAAGGCTATCGTGTGGGCGGCAAGACCGGCACGGTGCACAAGGCCAGCGGCGGCGGCTATGCCGAAGACAAATACGTTTCCGTCTTTGCCGGGGTGGTGCCGATCAGCAATCCGCGCCTGGTGATTGCGGTGATGGTGGACAACCCCAAGGGGCAGGAATACGGCGGCGGCCTGGTGGCGGCACCCATCTTTTCCCGCATCGCCGGTGGGGCGCTCAGGTTGCTCAACGTGCCGCCGGATAAATGGCCTGAACCCACATCCTCACAGGTAGCCATGCAATGACGTTTTATACCTGCTCCCTGCTGACATTGCTGCCGCAGGCGTCGTCGACGCTTGCGGCCTTGCCGGTTGACAGGCCGGTGCTGGTGTCCGGGCTGGCGTTGGACAGTCGCAGGGTGCGGCCAGGCGACCTGTTCTTCGCTCGCAGCGGTCACTCCTGCCGAGGCGCAGATTTCATTGTCGATGCTCAGAACAAGGGCGCGATTGCCATTGTGGTGGCAGCGGGGGAGCTGACGGCGGCTGAGCGTGCGAGTGTCCGCGTCCCCCTGCTGGAAGTGACCGATCTGGATGCGGTAATCGGTGAAGTGGCCAGCCGTTTCCATGGCAATCCCAGTCATCATCTCAAGGTGATCGGTATTACCGGCACCAACGGCAAGACCTCCTGCAGCAACTATCTGGCCCAGGCGCTGGAGCTGTTGGGGCAGCGTTCAGCTGTGATCGGTACGCTGGGCAACGGTTTTCTCGATGACCTCAAACCGGCGACACATACCACGCCCGATGCGGTTGCACTGCAGGCGCTGCTGGCCGAGCTGAAGCAGGCCGGAGCGGAATACGTGGTGATGGAAGTGTCCAGTCATGCGCTGGACCAGCAGCGGGTGGCCGGGGTACGTTTTGCCGCCGCCGCCTTTACCAACCTGACGCGCGATCATCTGGACTATCACGGTGACATGGCACGCTATGGTGATGCCAAGGCGAAGCTGTTTGTTGACCATGCGCCACCCCTGCAGGCGATCAACCTGGACGATGTCTTCGGCCGTGCGCTCTGGCAGCAGCTGCAGCCGGCTCAGGCTCGGGTGTGTGGTTTTGCACTCAGCGAACCCGGTGCCGATGTTGGTGTGGAAGGGCTGCACTTTGCTCCCGAGGGTGCCGATTTTATCCTGCGGACCGAGGCGGGGCGTGTGGCGGTTAAAACCGCGCTGATGGGCAGTTTCAACGTCAGCAATCTGCTGCTCTGCGCTACCTTGCTGCAGTTGTTCGGTTATCCGCTGCAGCAGATTGCACAGGTGCTGGGCAGGCTGCAGCCGGTTCCGGGGCGGATGCAGGCGCTGCCGCCGGTGGCACATGCTCCGGCGGTAGTGGTTGATTTCGCCCATACCCCTGATGCCCTGGCACAGGCGCTGCAGGCGTTGCGCCTGCATCGGCCGAATCAGGGCAAAATCTGGTGCCTGTTCGGTTGTGGCGGCGATCGTGATGCCGGCAAGCGACCCGAGATGGGGCGCATCGCCTCCGAGCTTTCGGATCAGTTGGTCATCACCAGCGACAATCCGCGTTCCGAATCGCCGCAGGCGATCATCGCGGACATCCTGGCCGGTGTGCGACCTGATGCCAGGGTGCATGTGGAAGCAGATCGAGCGGCGGCCATTCGCTGGGCTATTGATCAGGCAGCGGCAGATGATCTGGTGCTGATCGCCGGCAAGGGGCACGAAAATTATCAAGAGATAAAAGGTGTCAGGGAGCCTTTTGATGACTGTCAACAGGCTTGGCATGTATTGCAGGAAGGAGCTGATGTATGATGCGCGCCTTTGAGCTGAATGAGCTCCAGCAGGTGCTGGGTGCGCGGCAGCTGGGTGAGAACTGTACGCTGCAGAGAGTGTTGACCGACAGCCGTCAGCTGGCGCCGGGAGACCTCTTTGTTGCCTTGAAAGGCCCGAATTTTGACGGGCACGATTTTGTCGGTGCTGCCGAGTTGAAGGGGGCTGCGGCGGTCGTGGTGGACCATGAGGTCGACACCCGGCTGCCCCAGTTGGTTGTCACCGACACCTTAAAGGCACTGGGACAGCTGGGCGGTTACAACCGCTCGTTGTTCCGGGCACCGGTCTTTGCCGTCACCGGCAGTGGTGGCAAGACCACGGTTAAGGAAATGCTGGCGGGACTGATGGCCCTGAAGGGTGAGGTGTTGGCGACCGAGGGTAATCTCAACAACGAGATCGGTGCGCCACTGACCCTGTTGCGTCTGGCGCCGGAGCACCGTTCGGCGGTCATCGAACTGGGCGCCAGTGCCCAGGGCGAAATTGCCCGCACCGTTGCGTTCACTCAGCCTGATGTGGCGGTGTTGAACAATGCCATGGGCGCTCATCTTGAGGGCTTTGGCGGGTTGGATGGGGTGGTGCGCGCCAAGGGTGAAATTTTCACTGGTCTGCGTGAGGGCGGTGTCGGCGTGGTCAACCTGGACTCGCCCCATGCGTCGGTCTGGATCGAACGCCTGCACCGGCTCAAGCGTCGGGTATTTACCTTTGGCGTTGAAAACGGCGCTGCTGATATCAGTGCCGGCCGACTGCAGATGAATGCCGACGGCAGCTGGCGTTTTGTGCTTGATGACGGCACCGATCAGTTGCCGGTCAATCTGCAGATTCTGGGGCGCCACAACGTCGCCAACGCCACGGCAGCGGCCGCAGCCTGGGTGGCGGCCGGTCAGCCGTTGACACAGATTGCGGGTGTGCTGGACAGGTTTACTCCGGTGTCGGGCCGTTTGAGTCCGCACCGTCTGAGCAGCGGCGCACTGGTCATTGACGACAGTTACAACGCCAATGCCGATGCTATCAAGGCGGCCACCGATCTGCTGGCTCAGCTGCCTGGTGAACGCATCCTGGTGCTGGGCGACATGGCGGAACTGGGTGAAGACTCGCCGCGCTTGCATGCCGAAGTCGGTCGCTATGCGGCCGAGCGGGGTATCGAACGCCTGCTGGTGACCGGACCCAAGATGCAGGCGGCGGCGAATGCCTTTGCGTCGCTCAGGAACGGCGCCGAACACTTTACGGAACAACTGACATTGATTGAACGCGTAAAAACACTGCTGGCGCCCGAGACCACTCTGTTGGTCAAGGGATCGCGCAGCGCGCAGATGGACAGGGTGGTTGCAGCCCTGGTTGAAGGGGAACACTGATACCATGCTTTTGCTACTTGCCGACTACCTGGCCCAGTTTCACACCGGCTTCGGGGTGTTCCGTTACATCACCCTGCGCGGCATCCTGGGGATTCTGACGGCCCTGGGGATCTCGTTGTTTTTTGGTCCCTGGCTTATACGTCAGCTCAAGACCAAACAGATCGGTCAGGCGGTGCGTGATGATGGTCCCCAGTCCCATCTGAGCAAGGCGGGCACACCAACCATGGGCGGCGCCCTGATCCTGCTGTCGATTGCCGTCAGCACCCTGCTGTGGAGTGATCTGAGCAGTCGCTATGTCTGGGTGACGCTGATCGTAACGTTGATCTTCGGCGCTGTGGGCTGGGTCGACGACTGGCGCAAGGTGGTGGAAAAGAATCCGCGGGGACTGCCGGCGCGCTGGAAATATTTCTGGCAGTCGATCGGCGGCATAGGTGCGGCGGTAGTGTTGTATGTGACTGCCCAGTCGCCGGTGGAAACTCAGCTGATTCTGCCGTTCTTCAAGGATGTGGCGATCGATCTGGGTATCTTCTTTATCGTCTTTACCTACTTTGTCATCGTTGGCAGTTCCAACGCAGTCAACCTGACCGACGGCCTGGACGGTCTGGCGATTATGCCCACGGTGATGGTGGCGGCGGCGCTGGCGGTGTTTGCCTACCTGAGCGGCCACGTGCAATTTGCCAATTATCTGCAGATCCCCTATGTGGCCGGTTCCGGTGAGTTGATTATCTTTTGTGGCGCCATCGTCGGCGCCGGGCTGGGTTTCCTCTGGTTCAATACCTACCCGGCTCAGGTGTTCATGGGCGATGTGGGTGCGCTGTCGCTGGGGGCTGCCCTGGGCATTATCGCCGTCATCGTGCGCCAGGAGCTGGTGCTGGTGATCATGGGCGGCGTGTTCGTGATGGAAACCGTCTCGGTGATCCTGCAGGTGGCCTCGTTCAAGCTGACCGGCCGCCGCATTTTCCGCATGGCGCCCATTCATCACCATTTTGAACTGAAGGGCTGGCCCGAGCCGCGCGTCATCGTGCGCTTCTGGATTATCACTGTAGTACTGGTGCTGATCGGTCTGGCCACATTGAAGATTCGTTAACGGTTTTGCCTATCTAAGGAGAGCAGAGTGGGTCTGATCACCACTGACAAACAGCGCATTATTATCGGTCTGGGTCAGACCGGGCTCTCCTGTGCGCGCCACTTTCAGCGCCGCGGCATTCCCTTTGCTGTCTGTGATACCCGTGAGGCGCCGGCTGCAGCCGATGCCTTCCGTGCCGAATTTCCCGCCGTGGAGTTGCGCCTGGGTGAGTTGGACAGCGATTGGCTCAGTCGTGCGCAGGAGCTGGTCATCAGCCCCGGCATCGACAAGCGCCATCCCGCCATTATGGCGGCCACCGTTGCCGGTGCGGCCCTGATCGGCGATATCGACCTGTTCTGCCGTGAAGCCGCGGCTCCGATTGTGGCGATCACCGGCTCCAATGCCAAAAGTACGGTCACGACGCTGGTAGGTGAGATGGCGGCTGCTGCGGGTATCAAGACAGGGGTGGGCGGCAATATCGGCACCCCGGCACTGGATTTGCTGCAGTCTCCGGCTGACCTCTACGTACTGGAACTGTCCAGTTTTCAGCTGGAAACTACCCATGAACTGCGTGCGGCGGCGGCCACTGTGCTCAATGTCAGCCCTGACCATCTGGACCGCTATGAGGGCATGCAGGACTACACCCTGACCAAGCAACGCATCTATCGTGGTGCAGCTGTGGTGGTGGCCAACCGTCAGGATGCACTGACCCAGCCGCTGCTGGCTCAGGGGGTGGAGCTGCGCAGTTTCGGCCTTAACGAACCGGATCTGAAACAGTACGGGCTGCGTGAGCAGGACGGCGAAACCTGGCTGGCCTGTGGTCTGGACTGCCTGCTGCCGGCATCGGCACTGAAAATCCGTGGGCGTCACAACCTGGCCAATGCGCTGGCAGCGCTGGCGCTGGCCGATGCGGTTGCCATTCCCCGCGC
>CAYMHL010000023.1:0-14796 GCA_964390205.1 uncultured Marinobacterium sp. | reverse complement strand
TGCAACGCTACAGCCGGGATCTGATTCTGATCGGCCGTGATGCTGAACTGATCGCCGCTGAAGTATCGGCGGTGCAGACGCACTTTGAGCCATCAATGCAGGCCGCGGTCGAGTGTGCGCAAAAATTGGCGCGTGCCGGTGACATCGTACTCTTGTCGCCAGCCTGTGCGAGCTTTGACATGTTTTCCGGATATGCCGAACGGGGCCAATGCTTCGTGGCGGCCGTGGAGGCGCTTACGTGAAACCGAGCCTGAGGCTGCCAACACCGGCGCTGCCGGCACCACTGCGGATTCCCGAGGGCGTTGCTCCGATGGATCCGTTGCTGCTGTGCTGCGCGCTGGGGTTGATGCTGACCGGGCTGGTGATGATTACGTCTGCCTCCATGGATGTGGCGGCGCGGGATTTTGGTTCCTCGGCGCACTTCATCATTCGCCACGGCAGCTTTGTCGTGCTGGCGTTGATCTGTGCGCTGGCGGCCGCCTTCATTCCGGTGCGCACCTGGGAAAAGTACAGTGTGCCACTGCTGTTCTTCGGTGCGCTGCTGCTGATTCTGGTGCTGGTTCCGGGCATAGGCCGTGAAGTGAACGGTTCCCGCCGCTGGATCGGACTGGGGCCGGTCAACCTCCAGGCCTCTGAAATCGCCAAGGCGTGCATGGTGATCTTCGTCAGCGGCTATCTGGTGCGGCGTCTGGATGAGGTGCGCAGCAGCTGGTGGGGGGTGATCAAGCCGGTCATCCCCATGGGCATCTATGGTGCATTGCTGTTGGCTGAGCCGGACTACGGCGCGCTGGTGGTCATGGTCGGCACTGTTGCCGGCATCGTCTTTCTGGGGGGCATGCAGTTTGCCCAGTTGGTGGTGGTGGTACTCGGCGGTGGTGGTTTGATCGCGGCGCTGGCGTTTTCACAGAGCTATCGTCTGGAACGCCTGAAAAGCTTTACCGATCCCTGGGCCGACCCCTACGGCGCCGGTTATCAGCTGTCGCAGGCACAGATCGCCTTTGGTCGGGGTGACTGGTTCGGTACCGGTTTGGGCAACAGTGTGCAGAAACTGTTTTATCTGCCCGAGGCCCATACGGACTTTGTCTATTCGGTGCTGGCCGAAGAGCTGGGACTGGTGGGTGCGGTTCTGATCATAGCGCTCTATGTGGTGATGGTTGCCCGCATGTTCCGTATCGGTCGCCAGGCCGAAAAACAGCAGCGTTTTTACATGGCCTATCTCACCTATGGCTTCGGCTTTATTATCGCCGGCCAGTCGCTGATCAACATCGGCGTAAACGTGGGCGCCTTGCCGACCAAGGGACTGACGTTGCCGCTGCTGAGTTACGGTGGCTCCAGTCTGCTGGTGTGCGCCACCATGATCGCCATCGTGCTGCGGGTGGATTACGAACTGAAATGTCAGCGGCTGCAGCTGCAGCCGCGTGAGTTGCCTTGGCTGCGGCGGCTGTTGAGACTTGAGGAGAAAGCGCAATGAGCACCCGGGCACGCAAAGTACTGATCATGGCCGGTGGCACCGGTGGTCATGTGTTCCCGGCATTGGCCACGGCCGAGAAGCTGCAACAGCAGGGCGTCGAAGTCGAATGGCTGGGCAGTCGCAGCGGCATTGAGAACGAGATTGTACCGGCGGCGGGCATAATGCTGCACCGAATTTCCGTCACCGGGCTGCGCGGCAAGGGGCGGTTAAGCTTGCTGCTGGCACCCTTCCGCCTCGCCAATGCACTGGGACAGGCGCTGGCGGTACTGCGTCGGGTGCGTCCTGATGCGGTGCTGGGCATGGGGGGCTTCGCTTCGGGTCCCGGTGGTCTGGCCGCCTGGCTGCTGCGCACTCCGTTGGTAGTACATGAACAGAACGCCATCCCGGGCATGACCAACAAGACGCTGGCCCGTTTGGCCCGTCGTGTGCTGCAGGCCTTTCCCGAGGCGTTTGCTGGTCGCAAGGGTGTAGAGACCACGGGTAACCCGGTGCGAGGCCCTATCCTGGAACTGGCGGCACCTGAACAGCGTCTGGCCGGTCGCGAAGGCCCTCTGCGTCTGTTGGTGGTGGGTGGCAGTCTGGGGGCGCTGGCGATCAACCAGGTGGTGCCTGAAGCGCTGGCCAAGCTGCCGCCGGAGCAGCGTCCGCAGGTCTGGCATCAGAGCGGCAAGCGCCATCTGGAGTTGACTCAAAAGGCCTATGCCGATGCCGGGGTAGAGGCCAGCGTAGTGCCTTTTATTGACCGTATGGATAAGGCCTATGGTTGGGCCGACCTGGTACTTTGTCGTGCCGGTGCGTTGACGGTGAGCGAGATCGAAATTGCCGGGCTGGCCGCGATTTTTGTGCCCTTTCCCCATGCGGTGGATGATCACCAGACCGCCAATGCGCTGCACCTGCAGCAGGCAGGGGCAGCCAAAGTGGTCCAGCAGGTCGATCTGGATGCGCCGCGTCTGGCTGAGCTGCTGACTGAACTGAACGAACGCAACACATTATTGGACATGGCAGGGCGCGCACGACAGCAGGCGCGTCCCGATGCCAGCGACAGGGTAGCAGCGGTCTGCCTGGAGGTTATGCAGTGAAAGCGGTAAACCGCAGTGTAAAAGTATATGAAGTGCCCGAGATGCGCCGTATCCGCCGGATCCACTTTGTCGGCATCGGCGGCGTCGGCATGTGCGGCATTGCGGAAGTGCTGCTGAACCAGGGGTACGAGATCAGTGGGTCCGATATTCGTCCTTCGGCGACCACTGATCGCCTGCAGGCACTGGGCGCCGAGATTTTCATTGGCCATGCCGAAAGCAATGTCAGCCGTGCCAATGTGGTCGTGACTTCGACGGCCGTGAAAGCGGACAACCCGGAAGTGGCGGCGGCCCGTGAGCTACGCATTCCGATCGTGCGTCGCGCCGAAATGCTGGCCGAGCTGATGCGCTACCGTCACGGCATTGCGGTGGCCGGTACCCACGGCAAGACCACCACCACCAGTCTGATGGCCTCGATCATGGCGGAAGCGGGGCTGGACCCGACTTTCGTCATCGGCGGTCGTCTCAACAGTGCCGGTACCAATGCCCAGCTCGGCGGCAGTCGCTATCTGGTGGCCGAGGCTGACGAAAGCGATGCCTCTTTCCTGCACCTGCAGCCGATGGTGGCGATCGTGACCAACATCGATGCCGACCATATGGATACCTATGGCGGTGACTTTGGCAAGCTCAAGCAGACCTTCGTCAACTTCCTGCACAATCTGCCGTTCTATGGTCTGGCCGTACTCTGTACCGAAGATCCGGTGGTGAGCGAGATTCTGCCGCAGGTGAGCCGACCGGTGCTGACCTATGGTTTCCATGAAGACGCCGACTATCGCGCCGTGGATATTCGCCAGCAGGGCATGAAAACCTGTTTCACGGTGATGCGTCCGGGCAATCAGGCTCCGTTTGAGGTCTGCGTCAACATGCCGGGCCGACACAATGTACTCAACGCCCTTGCCTGCATCGTAGTGGCGCTGGACGAAGGCATCGACGAGGCTGCCATCGTGCGTGCGCTGGAACGGTTCGAAGGTGTCGGTCGTCGCTTCCAGGTGCTGGGCGAGTTGCCGGTAGCCGGTGGCAACGTCACCCTGGTGGACGATTACGGCCATCATCCGACCGAAGTGCAGGCAGTCATCCGTGCCGTTCGTGAGGGTTGGCCCGAGCGTCGTCTGGTGATGATCCATCAGCCGCACCGTTACACCCGCACCCGTGATCTCTATGAAGATTTCGTCAAGGTTTTGTCCGACGTCGATCTGCTGCTGTTGATGGAAGTCTATCCGGCCGGTGAGGAGCCGATTCCGGGGGCGGATTCGCGCAGCCTGTGCCGCAGCATTCGTCAGCGCGGGGTAGAGCCGGTTTACGTCGATGGCCCCGAGGGGGTTGCCGATATTCTGCGTAACCTGCTGCAGCCGGGCGACCTGCTGTTGACTCAGGGTGCCGGCAATATCACCAGTCTGGCACATCAACTGATCAATGAATCACTGGTTGCGACGTCCAGGGAGGCGCAATGATGACTGATTCGATGAATGCAATCGACCCTTCAGCCTTTGGCCGTGTTGCTGTCATCATGGGCGGTACCTCGGCCGAGCGCGAGATTTCTCTGCGCAGCGGCAGTGAAGTGCTCAAGGGGCTGTTGGCGGTGGGTGTTGACGCTTTCGCTATCGATCTGGGCAATGCCGGCGCCAACCCGGTGGCTCAGCTGCTGGAACATGACTTTGACCGTGCCTTCCTGATCCTGCACGGCCGTGGCGGTGAGGATGGCACTATTCAGGGCGTGCTGGAGATGCTGGGCAAACCCTATACCGGCAGCGGTGTTGCAGCCTCTGCGCTGGGCATGGACAAGCTGCGCTGCAAGCAGCTGTGGCAGGGGGCCGGTCTGCCGACACCGGCCTTTGCCGTGCTGGATGCGGACACTGATCTGAGTCTGGTTGAGGCGCAGCTGGGCTACCCGATGATGGTCAAGCCGGCCCACGAAGGCTCCAGTATCGGCATGAGCAAGGTGCGCGACCGCGCCGAGCTGGAAAGCGCCTATGCGGCTGCCCGCGAGTACGACAGCTGTGTCATCGCCGAGCAGTGGGTGAACGGTCCCGAGTTCACCATTGCACTGCTCAACGGCCGTGCGCTGCCGGTCATCCGGCTGGAGACGCCGCATGATTTTTATGATTTCGATGCCAAGTATGCGGCGGCAGATACGCACTACCACTTCGATACTCGGCTGACCGAGCAGCAGACCGATGCGCTGCAGAAGCTGGCGCTGCAGGCGTTCAATGTGGCCGGCTGTCGTGGCTGGGGACGGATCGATGCGATGATGGACGCCGAGGGGCATTTCCAGTTGCTGGAAGTGAATACCGCCCCGGGCATGACCGATCACAGTCTGGTGCCCATGGCAGCGCGTCAGGCCGGCATCGGCTTTGAGCAGCTGGTGGTGGACATTCTGAGGATGGCCGAGGCGTGAGCAGGGCGCAGGCAGAGGTGCAGCAATCAACGGCCAACGGCCTGGACCGCCACTGGCGGGCCGTGGTGGTTCTTACTCTGCTGCTGGTGTTCATGGGGATTGGCAGTTCGCTGCTGCGTGAGCTGTGGCACTGGCTGAATCAGCCGGTGCTGGAGGTCAGAATGGGCGGCGCGACGCGCCATCTGGACAAGGTAGCACTGGCGCAGACCCTGGCGGCGGGCCTGGATCGGCCGCTGCTGCAGCTGGACCTGAAAGTGTTGCAGGAACGGCTGATACAGGATCCCTGGGTACACGGAGCCAGCGTGCGCCGACACTGGCCTCCGGCACTGGAGGTGCAGCTGGAAGAAGAAGTGCCGGTGGCGCGCTGGGGCGACAAGGGCCTGCTCAACCATCAGGGCGATATCTTCTGGCCCGAGCTGAAGCCCGAATACGCGGCGCTGCCGAAGCTGACCGGTCCGGCCCATGAAACGGCCAGAATCATGCAGCAGTACCATGATCTGAACCGGATGTTTTCAGCGGCCGGACTGAAACTGACCGGGCTGGTACTGGAGTCCCGTGGTGCCTGGACACTGGAGCTGGATAACGGCATTCGTGTGATCGCCGGTCGCGAGGAACTGGTACCGCGGCTGAAACGCTTTATTCGCATCTATCAGCAGAGCCTTGCCGCCCGGGCAGGACAGATAGAGCAGGTTGATATTCGCTACACCAATGGCGTGGCCGTAAGCTGGCGCGCAGGAGCAGGTAATAACAATGCAGGTTAAGGGTGACATGGCAGGCAACATGATTGTTGCACTTGATATCGGCACCTCGAAAGTGGTGTGCCTGGTAGGTGAAGTGACGCCTCAGGGTACGATCGAAATTGTCGGTGTGGGCTCCCAGCCATCGCGAGGGTTGAAGCGCGGTGTAGTGGTCAATATCGAGTCCACCGTCAACTCCATTCAGCGGGCGGTGGAAGAGGCCGAGCTGATGGCCGGCTGCAAGGTACATGGCGTGACCGTCGGCATCGCCGGCAGCCATATCAGCAGCCTTAATTCCCACGGCATCGTCGCCGTGCGTGACCGCGAAGTGTCCGATTACGATCTGGAAAGAGTCATTGATGCCGCCCGTGCGGTGGCCATTCCTGCCGATCAGAAAATCCTGCATATTCTGCCGCAGGAGTACCTGATCGATAACCAGGAAGGGATCAAGGAACCGCTGGGCATGTCCGGCGTGCGTCTGGAAGCCAAGGTCCATCTGGTCACCGGCGCAACCAATGCGATTCAGAACATCGAAAAGTGCATCCGCCGCTGTGGTCTGGAAGTGGATGCGGTGGTACTGGAACAGCTTGCGTCCAGCTATTCGGTGCTGACCGAAGACGAAAAGGATCTGGGTGTCTGCATTGTCGATATCGGCGGTGGTACCACCGATATTGCCGTCTTTACCGCCGGTTCCATCCGTCACACGGCGGTGATTCCGATCGCCGGGGATCAGGTGACCAATGATATCGCCATGGCGCTGCGCACACCCACCCAGCATGCCGAGCAGATCAAGATCAAGTATGCCTGTGCACTGGCCCAGCTGGCGCAGGCGGACGAAATGATCAAGGTGCCCAGTGTGGGCGATCGTCCGGCGCGGGATCTGTCGCGACAGGCGCTGGCCGAAGTGGTTGAGCCTCGCTATGAAGAGCTGTTTACCCTGGTGCAGGCCGAACTGCGTCGCAGCGGATTTGAGGACCTGGTGGCCGCAGGCATCGTATTGACCGGCGGTACCGCGAAGATGGAAGGCGCGGTGGAACTGGCGGAAGAGATCTTCCATATGCCGGTTCGACTGGCCAAGCCGCAGGGTATTCGCGGCATGGAAGCTCAGTTGAGCAACCCGATTTACGCCACCAGTATCGGCCTGTTGCATTACGCCCGTCAGGATCATGAGCCGCCCATGGCACCGATTGCTGCGGAGCCTGTACGGGAAACCGGTCGTGAGATGGGGCGTGAGCCAAGCCGTGAACTGATGCCGATTCTGCAGCGGGAGCCGCGGCGCAGTATCGGTGATCAGCTGAAACGGTTTAAAACCTGGCTGCAGAGCAACTTTTAGGCACGGTTTTCAAGTGCCTGTATTGAAGAATTCAATTTTAAAATAAAAGCCCGGACACGCCGGAAGGTAGTAACAGGCGGCCGGATAAGGAGGGGAAAATGTTTGAACTGGTCGAAAGCGTAACTCAGAGCGCCCTGATCAAAGTTATTGGCGTTGGTGGCGGCGGTGGCAATGCCGTGCAGTACATGGTGGATACCGAGGTCGAGGGGGTAGAGTTCATCTGCGCCAACACCGATGCTCAGGCGCTGAGCCGCAACGCGGCACGCACGGCGCTGCATATCGGCGGTGAGCTGACCAAGGGGCTGGGTGCCGGTGCCAATCCGGAAATCGGCCGTCAGGCGGCTCTGGAAGATCGTGAGCGTATCGCTGAAACCCTGTCCGGTGCCGATATGGTATTTATCACTGCCGGCATGGGCGGAGGCACAGGTACCGGGGCGGCGCCGATCGTGGCTGAAGTGGCGCGTGAGCTGGGCATCCTGACCGTAGCGGTGGTGACCCGTCCTTTCCCGTTCGAAGGGCGCAAGCGGATGAAAATCGCTGAAGCCGGCATTACCGAACTGCGCGATGCCGTGGACTCATTGATCATCATTCCCAATGAAAAACTGATGCAGGTACTGGGCAAGAACTGCAGCCTGGTTAACGCCTTCAGTGCCGCCAACGATGTCCTCAAGGGTGCGGTGCAGGGGATTGCCGACCTGATCACCCGTCCAGGCATGATCAACGTGGACTTTGCCGACGTGCGTACGGTGATGTCGGAAATGGGTATGGCCATGATGGGGACCGCCATCGCCCGTGGCGACAACCGTGCCGAGGAAGCCGCCGAGGCCGCCATTCGCAGTCCGCTGCTGGAAGATATCGACCTGCGCGGTGCCAGCGGCATTCTGGTCAACATCGCCGCCGGTGAAGATCTCAGCCTGGGCGAGTTCACCGAAGTGGGCAACATCGTTGAGCAGTATGCCGATGAAGATGCCACCATCGTGGTCGGCACCGTCATCGACCCGAGCCTGGGTGACGAACTGAAGGTCACCGTTGTGGCAACCGGCCTGGACCGTGCCCGCGAGCCGGAAATGACCCTGGTGCAGGGCAACAGCAATAACAGCCGCAAGCCGGATGGCTCACTCAATCTGGATGAAATTGAACTGCCCACCATTCTGCGCCGTCAGCGGGAAGAAGCACTGGTCGACAAACCCAAGCAGGATGCCGGGGCAGAGGGCAGCGGTCGCAAGGATGATTACGGCAATCTGGATATCCCGACATTCCTGCGCCGACAGGCTGACTGAAAATAGTCGGCCTCGAGGCAAGGCGCTGATTGAATAAACAGCGTCAGGTTTGTTAAAATTTCAAGATATTTTTGTAAATTCAGGTTGGCATAGCGGATGATCAAACAACGCACACTCAAGAACAGCATCAAGGCCACCGGCGTCGGTCTTCATACAGGCCAGAAGGTGTACTTGACGCTGAAGCCGGCACCGGTGAACACCGGTATCGTGTTCCGTCGAGTGGACCTGGACCCGATCGTTGAAATCGAGGCCCGCGCCGACCATGTGTCTGATACCACGCTGTCGACCAACTTGACTCAGGACGGTGTGCGGGTGGCAACCGTTGAGCACCTGCTGTCCGCGCTGGCAGGCCTGGGTATCGATAACGCCTATGTCGAGCTGAGCGCTGAAGAAGTGCCGATTATGGACGGCAGTGCCGCGCCCTTCGTATTCCTGATTCAATCCGCAGGCATCGAAGAACAGAACGCGCCCAAGGAGTTCATCCGCATCAAGCAGGAAGTCACTGTCAGCCACGAAGGCAAGACCGCGACCTTCCGTCCGTTCAACGGCTTCAAAGTGGGCTTCTGCATCGAGTTTGACCACCCGGCGTTTGCCAACCGCAATCAGGAAGCGGTTCTGGATTTCTCCAGCACCTCTTTCGTCAAGGAAGTCAGCCGTGCACGTACCTTCGGTTTCATGCGTGATATCGAGTACCTGCGTTCGCAGAATCTGGTGCTGGGCGGCAGTTTCGAAAACGCCATTGTGGTGGATGATTTCAAGATCCTCAACGAGGATGGCCTGCGTTACGAAGATGAATTCGTCAAGCACAAGGTGCTGGATGCGGTGGGTGACCTCTACCTGCTGGGCAAGAGCCTGATCGGTGAGTTCTACGGCTACAAATCCGGTCATTACCTGAACAATATGCTGTTGCGCAAGCTGCTGGCCACCGAAGGTGCCTGGGAAACCGTGACCTTCGAGGATAAGGACTCTCCGGTCCCCATCTCCTACCATCGCCCGGTTGCGGCAGGCTGAATCCGGCATCGAAAGCCGACCTGAGAAGGTCGGCTTTCGTACTTTTGGGCCCGAGATCCCCCCAGGATCGGGGTAGATCAAAATTCCGCGCCATTGACATTCAACTATCCGCCCCAATACAGGTAGAATGTCGTATCCATTTTTCTGGCAAGGCGTTCTGCGCGGCAGGTTGCAGGGCCTTGCATTCAACCGGTTAAAAGTCGAATTATGCTGTCACTGTTCAAGAAGATACTGGGAAGTAAAAACGATCGTGAACTGAAGCGGCTGGGCAAGGTCGTCAAGCAGATCAACGAACTGGAAGCGGGCTTCGAGTCTCTCTCCGATGCCGATCTCAAGGGACAGACGGCCGCTTTCCGTGAACGGCTTGAGCAGGGCGAAGCGTTGGACAAGCTGCTGCCGGAAGCCTTCGCGGCGGTCCGTGAAGCGTCCAAACGCGTCATGGGCATGCGTCACTTCGATGTTCAGCTGATCGGCGGCATGGTGCTGCATGACGGCAAGGTTGCCGAGATGAAAACCGGTGAGGGCAAGACCCTGGTGGCGACGCTGGCCGTCTATCTCAACGCTCTGCCTGGGCGTGGCGTACATGTCGTTACCGTCAACGACTACCTGGCGCAGCGTGATGCCAACTGGATGCGTCCGCTGTATGAATCGCTCGGTCTGACAGTGGGCGTGGTGTTTTCCGGTCAGGATGCCGCGTCCAAGCGGGCGGCCTACGCAGCCGATATCACCTACGGTACCAACAACGAGTTCGGCTTTGACTACCTGCGCGACAACATGGCGTTCAGCATCAACGACAAGGTGCAGCGCGACTTCCACTTTGCCGTGGTCGATGAAGTGGACTCCATCCTGATCGATGAGGCGCGTACGCCGCTGATCATCTCCGGTCCCGCGGAAGACAGCTCCGCGACCTATCACAAAATCAACCAGCTGATTCCTCGTCTGCAGCAGTTCCACGGTGAAATCGATCCCAAGGATACGACCCAGGTGATCGACGAGCACTTCGTGGTCGATGAGAAAAACCGCAGTGTTGAATTGACTGAGTCCGGTCACCAGCTGGTCGAGGACCTGCTGATCGAACATGAAATGCTGCAGGAAGGTGAAAGCCTGTACGCGCCGCAGAACCTCAACCTGCTGCACCATGTGCTGGCCGGCCTGCGTGCACATTACCTGTTCCAGCGTGACAAGGACTACATCATCCAGAACGGCCAGATCGTGATTGTTGACGAGCACACCGGCCGCATCATGCCGGGACGTCGCTGGTCCGAGGGTCTGCACCAGGCGGTGGAAGCGAAGGAAGGCGTGCAGATTCAGATGGAAAGCCAGACGCTGGCGTCCACTACCTTCCAGAACTACTTCCGCCTGTACGAGAAGCTGTCCGGCATGACCGGTACCGCTGATACCGAGGCCTACGAATTGCGTCAGATCTATGGCCTGGATGTGGTCGTGATCCCGACCAACCGTCCGGTACAGCGCAAGGACTACAACGACATCGTCTTCCTCACCATGGAGGAAAAATATCAGGCGATCGTCAAGGAGATCCGCTACTGCCGCGAACATCACCGTCCGGTACTCGTTGGTACCGCCTCGGTGGAGTCCTCAGAGCTGCTGTCGGCGCTGCTGAACAAGGAAAAGATTCCGCACAATGTCTTGAATGCCAAGAACCACGGCCGTGAGGCCGAGATCATTGCCGAAGCCGGTCGTCCGGGTGCGGTTACCATCGCCACCAACATGGCCGGTCGTGGTACCGACATCATGCTGGGCGGCAAGCTGGAAGCCGAACTTGAAGCCCTGGGAGCGGATGCGACCGATGCACAGGTGGAGCAGGGGCAGGAAGAGTGGCGTCAGCGTCATGAGCAGGTGCTGGAAGCAGGCGGCCTGCACATCATCGGTACCGAGCGTCATGAATCCCGTCGTATCGACAATCAGCTGCGCGGCCGTGCCGGTCGTCAGGGTGACCCGGGTTCATCCCGCTTCTTCCTGTCGCTGGAAGATGACCTGATGCGCATCTTTGCCTCCGAGCGCGTGCGTCAGTTCATGCAGGCGCTGGGCATGGAAAAGGGCGAAGCGATCGAGCACAAGATGGTCACCAATGCCATCGAGAAGGCGCAGCGCAAAGTGGAAGGCCGCAACTTCGATATTCGTAAGGCGCTGCTGGAATACGATGATGTGGCCAACGATCAGCGCAGCGTGATCTACGATCAGCGTAACGAGGTGATGGCATCGAACGATATCTCCGATACCATCGCCTCCATCCGTGACGAAGTGATCGACAACGCCATCAGCGAGCATATCCCGCCGCAGAGCCTGGAAGAGATGTGGGACGTGCCGGCACTGGAGAAGGCACTGGAAAGCGAATTCGCGCTTAAGCTGCCGATTCAGCAGTGGCTGGATACGGATGACAGCCTGCATGAAGAAAGCCTGCGTGAGAAAATCCGCAGCGAAATTCTGGCAGCCTATCAGGCGAAGGAAGAAGCCGTGGGTGCCGAAACCCTGCGCATGTTCGAGAAGCAGGTGATGCTGCAGGTGCTGGATACCCTGTGGAAAGAACACCTGCAGACCATGGACTTGCTGCGTCAAGGCATTCACCTGCGTGGCTACGCACAGAAGAACCCCAAGCAGGAATACAAGCGTGAAGCCTTTGCGCTGTTCCAGGATCTGCTGGAAAACATCAAGCGTGATGTGATCCGCATTCTGAGCCACGTTCAGGTGCGTCAGCCGGAAGAGGTTGAGCGCATGGAAGAGGAGCGCCGCGCCCAGGCTGAGCGTCAGCAGATGAACTTCGAACACGCCCAGAGTACAGGTCTGGGTGAAGAGCAGGATGCTGCCGAGCCGGGTGAACAGGGTGACAATGCCGAACCGTTCAAGCGCCAGACGCCGAAGGTTGGCCGCAACGATCCCTGTCCCTGTGGTTCCGGCAAGAAGTACAAGCAGTGTCACGGTAAACTCAGTTAATCATTGTCAGTCATCGACTAAGGAAACACGCATCATGGCAGTTGGTCCGGCTACTTTGCCTCAATTACATCCGGTAAGCGGATTTCGTATCGGTATTGCATCGGCGGGGATCAAAAAACCGGGCCGACGTGATGTGGTGTTGATGGAGCTGGCCGAAGGCAGCTCTGTTGCGGGCGTGTTCACGCTCAACGCTTTCTGCGCGGCACCCGTGCGGATCTGCAAGCAGCACCTGGCGGCTGCACCGGCGCGCTACCTGCTGGTCAATACCGGCAACGCCAACGCCGGCACAGGTGCCCAGGGCATGGTCGATGGCATGGCGTGCTGTGAAGCCGTTGCCGAGCGCTGTGAGGTGCCGGTTGAAGCGGTATTGCCGTTCTCCACTGGTGTGATCGGTGAGCCGCTGCCGGTGAGCAAGATCGTCAATGTATTGGATGATGCCAGGGCTGATCTGTCCGAAGATAACTGGGAGCAGGCGGCCTGGGGCATCATGACCACTGATACCCGTCCCAAGGGCGCCAGCGAGCAGATCGAGTATCAGGGTAAAACCATCACCCTGACGGGTATCTCCAAAGGCTCCGGCATGATCATGCCGAACATGGCGACCATGCTGGGCTATGTGGCCACCGATGCTGAAGTGCCTCAGGCGCTGCTGCAGCAATGGCTGAGCAAAGTAGCGGACCGTTCCTTCAACCGCATCACCGTTGACGGCGATACTTCGACCAACGACTCCTGCATGCTGGTGGCGACCGGTGCCAGCGGTGTGCGCATCGATGGCGCCGACTACGAGCTGGCTTCGCTGTTTACCGAGGCGCTGGAGCGTATCATGTTGGCGCTGGCCCAGGCGATCGTCCGTGACGGTGAGGGCGCGACCAAGTTTGTCGAGGTGCGTGTTGAAGCTGCCGGCACCAGCCAGGAAGCGCTGGATGTGGCGTATACCATTGCCCATTCGCCGTTGGTCAAGACCGCGCTCTTTGCCAGTGACCCCAACTGGGGCCGTATTCTGGCCTGTGTCGGCCGTGCCGGCATCGACAACCTGGACCTGGATGCGCTGCAGATCTACCTCAATGATGTCTGCATCGTCGAGAACGGCGGCCGGGCGTCCAGCTACACTGAAGAGGCCGGTCAGGCGGTGATGGACGGTGAAGAGATCCTGATTCGTGTGGTGTTGAATCGTGGTCAGGTGATCGAGCGTGTCTGGACCACCGACCTGTCCCACGACTATGTCAGCATCAACGCGGACTACCGCAGCTGATCTGAGCGGTCTGCAAACTGATATGGCGAAACTGATCCATGTTGCTGCGGCGGTCATTCGTGACCGCCGTGGTCATATCCTCATTGCCCGGCGTCCCGACGACAAGCATCAGGGCGGTCTCTGGGAGTTTCCCGGCGGCAAGGTCGAGCCCGGAGAGCCGGTCGCTGATGCCCTTGCGCGTGAACTCCACGAAGAGCTGGGGATTCGTGTGACTTCCGCTGCGCCACTGATCCGTATTCCTCACCATTACCCCGACAAGTCCGTATTGCTGGATGTGTGGGAGGTGGATGCTTTTGAGGGGGATGCGCATGGTGCCGAAGGTCAGCCGATCCGTTGGGTTGCGCCCGAAGCGTTGGATGACTATGCGTTTCCGGCGGCCAATGCGCCGATCGTCACGGCCGCACGTTTGCCGCAGCGACTGTTGATTACCGGCGCTGCAGGTGCGCCTGCCGAGTACGTTGAACGTCTGAGTAAGGCGTTGGATCTGGGTATTAAACAGGTCATGCTCAGAGCCAAACAGCTGGATGAAAGCGCTTTCGCCAATCTTTATCGACAGTTGCTGCCTTTGTGCCGTGCATCGAGTGCCATGCTGGGCGTGAATACCAGTGTGGCTCAGGCCAATGCGCTGGCTGCCGAGCATTTGCATCTGACCTCAGAGCGATTGCAGGTGCTGGGTGATCGCAACGAGTTTGGCGGCCGCTGGCTCAGCGCATCCTGTCATAATGCCGAGCAGATTCGCCAGGCAGAGGCAAAGGGCGTGGACTTCATTACCCTGTCACCGGTGCAGCCAACCGCGTCTCATCCGGGAGAACCTGCGCTTGGATGGGAAGCCTTTGCCGAACTGACCGCTGAATGTACGCTGCCGGTGTATGCTTTGGGCGGACTGGGTGAGGCGGATCTGAGCAGGGCCCGAAAGGAGGGGGCTCAGGGTATCGCGGCTATTTCGGCCTGGTGGTAATCCTTCTTTAAAACGCGGAAGTAAAAAACGGCACACTCATGCGAGGTGCCGTTTTTTGTTTTCTCATTGGCGTTTAATTCTTAGGCACTTAACCCTCAACAATCCGCATCGACAGATCCACCGCCTGGCAGTGCTTGGTCAGCGCACCGATGGAGATGTAATCCACCCCGGTGTTGGCGTATTCGAGCAGGGTTTCGTCGGTGATGTTGCCGGAGGCTTCCAGCTTGGCACGTCCGGCGGTCTGCTTGACCGCGGCAATCATCCGCTCGGGGCTGAAGTTGTCCAGCATGACAATATCGGCACCGGCGACCAGCGCCCGTTCCAGCTGCTC
>CAYMHL010000022.1:0-25076 GCA_964390205.1 uncultured Marinobacterium sp. | reverse complement strand
CATACCGCACCCCCTTCGGTCTTACCGAACTTGGTACCGTCGGACTTGGTAATCAATGGCAGGGTCAGTGCATGGGTTGACGCTCCATTGACACGACGCGTCAGCTCAATACCGCCGACAATATTGCCCCACTGATCAGAACCACCGATCTGCATGGTGCAGCCGAACTTGCTGTTCAACTGTTGGAAGTCGTAGGACTGCAGAATCTGATAGGTGAACTCGGTAAAGGAAAGGCCTGAACCTTCGCGTTCGATGCGCTGCTTGACCGACTCCTTGGCGATCATCTTGTTGACCGTAAAGTGCTTACCGATATCGCGCAGGAAGCTCAGTACATCCACACCGGCGGTCCAGTCATAGTTATTGGCCAGAATAGCGCCCTTTTCACCGTCAAATTCGATGAAACGACTGATCTGCGCCTTCAGGCACTCACTCCACTGCTGCACCACTTCTTCGGAGTTCAGCTGGCGTTCCTGATCCTTGAAGCTGGGGTCACCGATCAGCCCAGTGGCACCACCCACCAAAGCAATGGGGCGGTGACCGGCATCCTGAAAGCGCTTCAGCATCAACAGAGGTACCAGGTGGCCAAGGTGCAGACTGTCAGCAGTCGGATCGAAGCCACAATAAAGAGTCACCGGTCCCTGAGCCAGGTGCTCAACCAGTTCCTCTTCGTTGGTCATCTGTGCGATGAGACCACGGGCCTTAAGATCATCGATCAAACTGTTTGCGTTCATACCGCCGGTATCTCTCTATTTAAGTTAAGTAAGCAGACGCAGCATTCTAAACCTTCGCTTGAAACTGAACAAACCTCACGCTGACCGATACCCGCACCTGACAAATGGAATTTTCGTTATACTGGGCTGTCGATTGATTTCTTCACTTGCTGCCATAGGTATCACCCGTGACACCGTTATCGTTTTTACGCCGTCTACCCAGGCTTCACCTTATTATGGCTGCGGCCATGCTGACCACGCTGGTTGCCATTTTCATACTCTGGCCGGCTGACTCAACCACTTCGCCCGTGCCCGTACCCATGCCTGAGGAATCCGCTACGACTGCAACCACAACACCTGCACACTCACCGGACACCAAACCTGACGTGGCAGAACTATTGCCAGAGCCATCAAAACAAGCGGTCGAGCTGAAGCCGATGCCTGCCAGAATCGAGAACTGGGTCGAGTATCCTGTCAAAAGCGGTGACAACTTGACCACCCTGTTCAAGCGCGCCGGTCTTGGCCCCCGCGACGTTTATCGCATATCACAGGCGGTCAGCGGCAGCGATGCGCTGCAGCGTTTGCGCCCGGGACAGACACTGGCATTTCTGATTGAAGATGGTCTGCTGCGCAAGCTGCGTCACGTCCAGGACCAATTGAACAGCACCCTGCTGGAATTGACCGACCGTGGCTATCAGGTACGAAAACTGGAACGCACCCCGGAACCCCGTACCCTTTATGCCGCTGGCACCATAAGCCGCTCGCTGTTTCTGGATGCCGCCGATGCAGGCCTGTCCAACAGGACCATCATGCAACTGGCTGAAATCTTCGGTTGGGATATCGATTTTGCACTGGATATCCGTGAAGGCGATCACTTCCGCGTACTGTATGAGCAGGACTATCTGGACGGCGAAGCCATCAATCAAAGCCGTATTCTGGCAGCCGAGTTCATCAACCAGGGCAAGACGTTCGCGGCCGTGCGCTTCACCGACAGCGAAGGCAACAGCCAGTATTTTGCCCCCGATGGCCGCAGCATGCGCAAGGCTTTTCTGCGCTCCCCAGTCGACTTCAGCCGTATCAGCTCCCGCTTCAAACCGGAACGCTTTCATCCGGTACTGGGCAAAAAGCGCCCCCATCGCGGGGTTGACTATGCTGCAGCCACAGGCACACCGATCAAGGCCGCAGGCGACGGCAAAATTATCTGGCGCGGTACCAAGGGTGGCTACGGGCGCACCGTCATCCTGCAGCACGGCAGCAATATCACCACGCTGTATGCACACATGAGCCGCTATCAGAAGGGCTTGAGCAATGGTTCCCGGGTCAAACAGGGCCAGATCATCGGCTACGTCGGCGCCTCAGGCCTTGCCACCGGTCCGCACCTGCACTACGAGTTTCGCGTCAACGAGGTACACAAGAATCCGCTGACGGTTGCTCTGCCTGCCGCCGACCCCATCGCCGAGCGAGAGCGTCCTGCCTTCCAGGCCGAGTCACAACGACTGCTGAGTGCGCTCAATCAACATGCTAATACTCAACTGGCACTGAGCGAGGGCTCAGGGCAATGAGTTGCGAGTACTATATTGGCCTGATGTCCGGCACCAGTCTGGACAGTGTTGATGCCGTGATCGTCAGTTTTGATCCGGATTTCAAACTGCATGCCAGTTACTCTCACCCACTACCGGCCGATCTGCGCCAGCAGATTCTGACGCTGAACCACAGCGGTCCGGACGAGATTGATCAACTTGGCATACTGGATATTGCGTTGGGGCGACTGTTTGCCGACGCCGTGCAGGCACTGCTCGCCGACAGCGGCTTCGAGGCACAACAGATTGCCGCCATTGGCAGTCATGGCCAGACCATTCGCCATCGCCCAGAACACCGTTTCAGCCTGCAAATTGGTGACCCGGCCAGCATTGCCGAACATACCGGTATCACCACAGTGGCCGATTTTCGCCGCCGCGACCTGGCTGCCGGGGGCCAGGGCGCACCGCTGGTACCGGCCTTTCACCAGGCGCTGTTCGGCCAGCCCGGACAGGACCGTGTGGTAATCAATCTTGGCGGCATGGCCAACATCACTCTATTGCCTGCGGACCATACGCTGCCTGTACTGGGATATGACACCGGACCCGGCAACGTACTCATGGACAGCTGGATTCGACTGCAACAGGGGAAGGATTACGACCAGAACGGTGATTGGGCAGCCAGCGGCCAGGTGCACCCGATACTGCTGGGACAGCTGCTGAGCCACCCCTATTTTCAGCGCCAGCCGCCAAAAAGTACCGGCCGCGAGCAGTTCGACCTGCCCTGGCTCAACGCCCTTTTGGAACAACTGCCGTCACGCCCGATGCCCGAAGACGTTCAAGCCAGCCTTTTGGAGCTGACCGCCGCATCACTGGCACAGGCCATTACCCGGCATCGACTGCACCAGCCGCAGCTGTTTCTCTGTGGCGGCGGCAGCCACAACCGGACGTTGCAGCAGCGCCTGCGCCATCAGCTGCCGGATGCCACACTCGATACCACTGATGCTTTGGGCCTGCCACCCGACTGGGTCGAGGCAGTGGCGTTCGCCTGGTTTGCCATGCGTACGCTGAACCGGCAGACATCGAGCCTGGCGGCTGTTACCGGTGCCCAAGGTGAACGTATTCTGGGTGCCATTTACCCGGCCTGAAACAGGCGCAACGGAAACGAAAACGAAAACGCCGGCATCAAGCCGGCGTTTTCATCCAGGAGGAGGTACGGCCTCAAATCGAGAACGATGAACCACAGCCACAGGTTGTAGTGGCATTGGGGTTGTTGATCACAAACTGGGAGCCCTGCAGACCTTCCCTGTAATCCACTTCAGAACCGGCCAGATACTGGTAGCTCATGGGATCAACCACCAGCATCACGCCGTCACGCTCAACTACTGCATCATCGTCCGCCATGTTTTCATCGAACGTGAAACCGTAAGAGAAGCCCGCACAGCCACCGCCGGTGATGTACACCCGCAGTTTCAGCTTATCGTTCTGCTCTTCTTCCAGCAGTGATTTGACTTTGTTGGCTGCCGCATCGGTAAATACCAGATCGGCCGCTTGTGCAGTATCACTCATAGTTACACCAGACCCTCTTATATAGAGCGCATTCTGCCTAAACCGACTAAAACAGTCAAGTATTGGCCGCTCAGGGCATGAGTGCAACCTGCTCAAGGCCTGCCGTTTCCGGCAGGTCAAACATGATGTTCATTACCTGTACCGCCTGACCGGACGCCCCCTTGACCAGATTGTCGATGGTCGAAAGCACAACGACCGTATCCTCGCCCTGCGGCTGATGCACACTGATGCGGCACATGTTGGAGCCCTTGACGCTGCGGGTTTCCGGATGCGAGCCGGCCGGCATCACATCGACAAACGGCTCGTCGCGGTAGAACTCCTCGAACAGCGTCTGCAGATCCGGGCCGACTGGATCCTTGAGTACCGAGTACAGGGTGGCATGGATACCGCGGATCATCGGCATCAGGTGCGGAGCAAAGGTCAACCCCACGGGACGACCGGCCATGCCGCTCAGGCCCTGTTTGATCTCCGGCAGGTGGCGATGACCCGGCACACCGTAGGCCTTGACGCTTTCGCTGGACTCCGCCTGCAGCATGGCCACATTGGCGCCGCGACCGGCACCGGTGACACCGGACTTGCAGTCGGCGATCAGGCGACGGTGATCGACCAGCCCCTTCTCCAGCAAAGGACGGAAGCCCAACTGGACCGCTGTCGGATAGCAGCCGGCGCAGCCGATCAGCTGGCCTTCACGGATGGCATCACGGTTGACTTCCGGCAAGCCATAGACCGCCTTCTGTACCAGCTCCGGGCAGGTATGCTTCAGGTTGTACCATTTTTCCCAAAGCTCGATATCCTTGATGCGGAAATCGGCGCCCAGGTCGATGATGCGCACGCCACGATCGACCAGCTCAGGCGCCATGCTCATGGCCACACCGTGCGGAGTGGCGAAAAACACCACGTCACAGGCTGCCAGACGGTCCACATCCGGCACGGTGAATGCGAGGTCGTAGTGGCCACGCAGGTTGGGGAACATGTCTGCGACCTGTATACCCTCCTCGGAACGGGAGGTGATCACCTCCACCTGTGCCTGCGGATGGTTTGCCAGAAGACGCAACAACTCTACACCGGTGTAGCCGGTGCCGCCGACGATACCTACCTTAACCACATCAACCTCTCATCAGTGCGTAAAAACTGTTAGGGTATACTACCTAGCTGCTCAGCAGATGACCATGATCCCCTGAATTCGCCATCATGCCACACCGACCGCTCTCACTGGAACATTTTCGCCAACGTCTGGCGCACGCCGATGCACTGCCACAGCTGGTGGTACTGGGCGTACTCGCGGGTCTGGCTGCCGGCGGCCTGATCAGTCTGTTTCGGTCTGCTGACACACTGCTGCAAGCCTGGATGTTGCCCGCAGGGGCCGAGCGCTTTGAGGATCTGGACGACCTCCATCGTCTGCTGTTCCCCATCGGTGGCAGTCTGCTGTTGATCCTGCTGTTCGCGGCCGTCCCGGCTCATGCACGCACCGTCGGCATCGTGCACATGCTCGAGCGTCTGACCAACTACGAAGGACGGCTGCCGCTGTTCAACCTCTGCATTCAGGCACTGGCCGCTCTGATCGCTCTGGCCAGCGGTCATTCCGTAGGCCGAGAAGGCCCGGCGGTGCACATGGGTGCTGCGGCCGGCAGCCAACTGGGGCAGCGGCTCTCCCTGCCCAACAACTCCATGCGCATCCTGGTCGGTTGTGGCGCCGCGGCCGGCATTGCCGCCATCTTCAATACGCCTCTGGCGGCAGTGATTTTTTCCATGGAGGTGGTACTGCTGGAATACACCCTGATCGGCTTTCTGCCGGTCATGGTCGCTGCACTGGTCGCTGATATCGTCAGCCGCGCGCTGGTAGGCGAAGCACTGGTGTTTACCGCACCCAGCCTGACCATCGACGAGCTGACCCAGCTGCCTCTGATCGCCCTGTTGGGACTGCTCTGCGGTCTTCTGGCGACCGGGTTTCATCTGCTGCAGATGCAGACCTTCAGACTCAAGCACTGGCCCTTCCCGATCCGCTTTCTGCTGGCCGGCCTGCTCACCGGAGTCGTCGCGCTGCAGTGGCCCGAAGTGATGGGAGGCGGCTACGACACCATAGAATCGCTGTTCAACCATACCGAGCCGGTACTCTTTCTGGCCGGATTGCTGCTGGCAAAATGCCTGCTGACACCGGTGGTGATCGGCCTGGGCATTCCGGCGGGGCTGATCGGCCCCACTCTGTTTATCGGTGCCGTTGCCGGTGCCCTGCTCGGCACACTCGGCGCGGTCATTACCGGCACGGCCCACACCGGCCTTTATGCCATGCTGGGGATGGGCGCAATGATGGCCGCCCTGCTGAATGCCCCTCTGGCGGCCCTGCTTGCCATGCTGGAGTTTACCCAGAATACCGGCATTATCCTGCCCGGCATGCTGGCCATTCTGGTCGCCAACCTGACCACTCGCTTCGGCTTTGGTCTGCCGTCGATTTTCCATGCCTCGCTGCAACGCCAGGGGCTGGACCTGCGCCAGGCGCCCCTGGCCCAAATCCTGTCGCGGGCCGCCGTCGGCAGTCTGATGCAGCGAGACTTCAGGCAGACCCCTGCTCAGCTGACACTGGCCGAAGCACGCCGGCTGCTGGCCGACAAGCCGCACTGGCTGCTGGTGAATACCGACTCGCGCCCCGTACTCATGCCTCCGGCAGACCTGCGCCAGCATATGGACACCCTGGCGGAGGAGAGTGATGAGGACACCCCCATCGACCTGCTCAGCCTGCCGGCCCAGCGCGCCGATATTGAACCTTTGCTCTATCGCGCCACTCTGAAAGAAGCGCTCGATCAGATGCAGCAGAAGCAGCTCAACTACCTGCTGGTGGTCAGCAACCGCGACGAGCCCCTGGGGCTGATCAGCCGCCAGCAGATCGAAGAGTACTACAACCGGAAACAGACCCTGTCATGACACGACTTCACGGCCTTTATGGCCTGACCGATGCCACTCTCATGCCGACCGACCAGGCCATGCTGGAACAGGTAGAAGCGGCTCTCAAAGGCGGCATGCGCCTGCTGCAGTACCGCGACAAATCCAGTGACGGTGAGCGCCGCCTGCGCCAGGCCCGGGCGCTGCTCGACCTCTGCCGTGCGTATGACTGCCCGTTGCTGATCAATGATGATGTCGAACTGGCCCATGCCAGCGGTGCCGATGGCGTCCACCTGGGCCAACAGGACGGCAGCGTAGCCGCCGCACGCGACCATCTCGGCGCCCGAGCCCTGATCGGCCAGACCTGTCATAATCGAATCGAGTTGGCCCTGCAGGCCGTACAACAGGGCGCTGACCATGTCGCCTTTGGTGCTTTTTTCCCGTCACGGACCAAGCCCGGCGCCAGTCTGGCACCCTTGAGCCTGTTGCAGCAGGCAAAGGCGCAACTGGATGTTCCCGTGGTGGCGATCGGAGGAATCAGCGTGGATAATGCGGCCTCAGTGGTCGCCGCCGGTGCCGACCTGGTCGCCGTCGTACATGCACTCTTTGCCGCCGACGATATCCGCCAACAGGCCGAGTGCTTCGCACGGCAGTTTCAACTTGCGTAACCCATTGTTGTTACGCAAACCGTTATTACGCTAACCATTATCAGTAACGCGTTTTCACGTTAATTGTTTTCAAGCTAAAGGAAGATTCCATGTCACGTTCAGAATCCCTGTTCCAGGCCGCTCAGGCCCACATCCCGGGCGGCGTCAACTCACCGGTACGCGCCTTCAAGGGCGTGGGTGGCACGCCGGTGTTCTTCAAGCGTGGCGAAGGCCCCTTCCTGTTCGATGAAGATGATCAGCGCTACATCGACTATGTCGGTTCCTGGGGCCCCATGCTGCTGGGCCATTCCTATCCGCCGGTGATCGAAGCGGTACGCAAGGCGCTGGACAACGGTCTGGGCTTCGGTGCGCCGACCGCCATCGAAACCGAAATGGCCGACCTGGTCTGCGAACTGGTGCCCTCCATGGAGATGGTGCGCATGGTCAGCTCAGGTACCGAGGCCACCATGAGCGCCATCCGTCTGGCCCGCGGTTTTACCGGTCGTGACAAGATCGTCAAGTTCGAGGGCTGCTACCACGGCCACTCCGACTCACTGCTGGTGAAGGCCGGTTCTGGTGCGCTGACGCTGGGCGAACCCAACTCACCGGGCGTACCTGCGGCACTGGCCGAGCACACCATCACCCTGAACTACAACGATATCGACAATGTACGTGAAGCCTTTGCCGAAATCGGCGACCAGGTCGCCTGCATTATCGTTGAGCCGGTGGCCGGCAACATGAACTGCATCCTGCCAAAAGAGGGGTTCCTGGAGGGTCTGCGCGACGTCTGTGACCAGTATGGCAGCGTGCTGATCTTTGACGAAGTCATGACCGGCTTCCGTGTTGCACTGGGCGGTGCTCAGGCATATTTCAACGTCAAGCCGGATCTGACCACATTGGGCAAGGTGATCGGCGGTGGTCTGCCGGTGGGAGCCTTCGGCGGCAAGCGTGAAATCATGGAGCATATCGCCCCCCTCGGCCCGGTATACCAGGCCGGTACTCTGTCCGGCAACCCGCTGGCGATGGCGGCCGGTCTGACCATGCTCAAGGCACTGCAGCAGGACGGCATTCATGAGGCACTCAGCGCCAAGACCGAGTACCTGACTCAGGGGCTGGAAGCCATGGCGGCGCGTCACGGCATCCCCTTCACCACCAGCTGTGCCGGAGGCATGTTCGGCCTGTTCTTCACCGATCAGGACGTGGTCAGCAGCTTCGCCGAAGCCACGGCCTGTGATACCGCAATGTTCAGCAAATTCTTCCACGGCATGCTGGACGAGGGCATCTATCTGGCGCCCTCGGCGTTCGAGGCGGGCTTCGTATCCAATGCCCACACCGAAGCGGAACTGGACGCCACCCTGGCGGCGGCGGATCGTGTATTCGCCCGGCTGGCGAGCTGATTGCCGATGCTGGGTAACAGCCTTCTGTTGCTGGCGGCACTGAGCGGTGCCGTCCTGCTGTTTCGGCGCAGCGAGCAGCTGCAAGAGGCGCCCCGGTCACAGCTGCAGGTCAGCAGCCTCAGCCTGGTATTTGTTGCCCTGGCCGCCATGGGCCAGCTGTTACTGACGCCGACCAGCCAGGATATCGCTACCCTGCAGCGTCTGCTGGACAACCTGGCGCTCTATGCCGGGCTGCCGCTGCTGGCAACGGCCGCACTGGCGCTGGCTATGGGCTGGTATTGGTCAAAGGCGGGCTGGGGGCGCTGGCTGCTGGCACTGTTCGCGCTGTTCGAACTCTGCCGCCGCATGGGGCTGGGCGAGGACTATACGCTCTGGCTCAGTGCCGCATTGACGGCTGCCCTGCTGGTTACCGCCTGGCGGCTGCAGGGGCTGCTGCCACGACTGCTGTGTGTGTTGGCTGCACCTCTGCTGCTGATCAGCATCAGCGGAGCCGAACTGATGGTCGCCGAGCTCTCGACCACCCTGCGCCAGCTGACTCAGGCGGCCGGTCTGCTGCTGCTCAGTGGTGCCTTGCTGCAACAGACCGCAAGGACAACAGCGGCTCAGTAAGCCGCTGCCTTCTGGCGGGCCTCACGGGCGCCCGCCGCATTGCCTCCTTCCTGGCGAATATCCGCAATCAGATTCCACAGTCGACGCAGCGTGCTGTTCTGTCCCGAAGCGACGCTGACACCCTTCAAGGCTACCTGTTCAGCCTGCAGGAACTGACCCTGTCGACGCTGCACATCGGCCAGCTGAATGTACACCTCCGGATCACGGGGCGCGATGCGCAGTGCCCGTTCCAGACGGCTCTGTGCAGTGCGCAGGTCACCACTGCTGCTGTCCTGGCGAGCAGTCTCCAGCAGCGCTATGACCGCAGGACTCTGCGCCTGACTGATGACCGGCGCAACCGGTTGCTGTACCGGCACTGGCCGGTCCTGCTCTTCACGCTGCGCGCGAATCACCGGTGCCTCACCGATCGGCGTCACCTTGACGCCGGGGGCGGGCTCAGCGGGCACCACCGCTCCCGGTGCCTCGGTTCGAGCGGCTGAACCGCTGCGGTCCTCAACCGGGGCCTTGTACACATAAGGGTTCTGGCCGGCACAGCCGGTCACCAGTAACGCCACGCCCACCATCAGATAAATCTTTTTCATAGCGTCCTTCTATTCATATTCAGTTAAACCAGTTGCGGAACCAGTCCAGTGAGCGTCGAACCGGGGTGTCCAGTCCACAGTCGACCTTCTGCTCCGGGGCCGTACCGACCAAAAACGGCAGCTGGCGCGAACCTTCACAACGCTCGTCCGAGCGCAGGCCGGTGGCTTCGTCAACCCAGACATATTCGATGCCGGACGGGCGCGTCGCAATAAAAGGCTCGGGCTGCTCACGGCGCATGAACTCGGTCCATACCCGCAGCGCTCCACCGGAGCCGGTAAATGGCAACTGCGAATTGTCATCACGCCCCAGCCAGACCACCGCCAGACGATCACCGGTGAAACCGGCAAACCAGCTGTCACGCTGATCGTTGGAGGTGCCGGTTTTACCGGCCAGATTCAGGTTCTGCGGCAACACCGAGTAGGCACTGCGTGCCGTTCCCTCGCGCCCCACTTCCTGCAGCGCATACTGTAACAGATGCACCACCTCGGGCCTTACCTCCTGCTTGAGGGTAAAGGAATAGCGTGACAGTTCCTCACCCTCGGCATCGGTCACCCGGCGGATGACTCGCAACGGCATGCGAAAACCGTTGGCCGCAATGGTCTGATAGATGCTGGCCAACTCCAGCGGCGACAGTGCCTGGGCTCCCAGCAGCAGTGACGGATAGGCCTTGAGGTCTCGCTCGGCCCCCAGACGCTCCAGCATGTCGATCACCCGCTCAAGCCCCACTTCCATGCCCAGGCGGGCGGTGGACTGATTGTAGGACAGTGCCAACGACCGGTGCAGCGGTACCAGGCCATGGCTGCGATGATCGAAGTTCTGCGGTTCCCAACGCGAACCATCCGGCAGTTTGACGCTGAAAGGCTCATCTTCCAGCATGGAATTCAGCGTATAACCTCGCTCCAGTGCCGCCAGATACACCGCCGGTTTGACCAGCGAGCCGATGGGACGCAGCGCATCCAGCGCCCGGTTGAACCCCTCGTAACGGGTTTCACGGCCACCAATCAGCGCCAGCACCTCGCCGGTCTGTGGATCGGTTACCACCATACTGGCTTCCAGGCCCTTGGCTTTGCTGCCGTAGCGTTGCTCCAGCCCCTGAATACCGGTTTCCAGTGCGGCCTCGGCACGGGTCTGTACCAACGGGTCCAGTGCGGTAAAGACTCTCAGCCCTTCACTGCTCAGGTCCTCGTCGCGGTACTCCTCGCGCAGCTTGCGTTTGACCAGATCCAGATAGGCCGGGAAGGCCCCCTTGTGCAGACTGCGCTGCTTGACCACATCCAGGGTGCGCTGGCGTGCGCTGTCATACTGAGCCGCCGTGATATCACCCTGATCGCGCAACATTTTCAGCACCAGATTACGCCGTTCCAGTGCCCGTTCCGGGTGGCGACGCGGATCGTACCATGACGGACCCTTGACCATACCGGCCAGCAGTGCCACCTGATGCAGCTCCAGCTCCTGTACCGGGCGCGCAAAGTAGTACTGGCTGGCCAGACCAAAACCGTGAATGGCCCGGTTACCCGACTGCCCCAGATACACCTCATTGAGATAGGCCTCGAGGATTTCGTCCTTGTCGTAATGCAGCTCCAGCAGCATCGCCATCGGCAGCTCCAGCAGCTTGCGGCTGAGGGTGCGTTCGGAGGTCAGATAGAAATTTTTGATCAGCTGCTGGGTCAGGGTGCTGCCACCCTGTACGAAGCGACCGGCACGAATGTTCACCCACATGGCACGGGCAATGCCCTTGAAGGAGACCCCCCAGTGGTCGTAGAAGGCACGATCCTCCACCGCGACCAGCGCTGCGGCAAGATAGGGCGGGGCCTCTTCCAGCTTGATCAGATCCCGGTCCTCATTGGATTTGGGATAGATGCCGCCGATCAGCATCGGCTCCAGCCGCACCAGCGGCAGACGCCGGCCAGCGCCGTCGCGGATATCGTTCAGCGTATCGCCGGAAAACGTCAGCAGCATGTTGCGTGCAGGCTCGGCACCGTCGGGAAAGTTGAACCCCCGGGTGTGAATGCGGGCACGGCTGCTGGCCCACTCCACCGCACCGGGCTGGTCGGCGCTGCGTACAAAGCGGTAATTCAGCCCCTTCAGCTCCTGCTTGAGCTCATCTCGGCTCAAACTCTGGCCGGGATAAAGTTCCAGCGGACGGGCGTACACCTTGGCCGGCACGGCCCAACGCTTGCCCTCGAACTTGCTGCGTACCTGGGCATCCAGATAGATCAGACCGACGGCAGCAATCACGCTCAGCACCAGTCCCAGCTTCAGCAGCCAACGGAAGAATCGAGCCAGGCGGGAGGGGCGTTTGGACTGGCGCGTCCTGCGCCCTTTAACGGGGGGAGTTCTCTTTTTACTCATCGGGTCAGTATAATCTCATGCCATCGCTGACAACAGCTGGAGTCTCATGTTACCCAAACTGATCGAATCATTGCGTGATCCCGCCTGCTATCCGCATGCGGTGGATCAGGTCAACGTGATCGAAACCCACATATCCTGGTTGCTGCTGACCGGTGAATACGCCTACAAGGTGAAGAAACCGGTCAACTTCGGCTTTCTGGACTTTACCACGCTGGAACAACGCCGCCACTGCTGCGAAGAAGAGGTGCGGCTGAACCAGCGCCTGGCACCGGATATCTACATCGGTCTGATACCGATCGGCGGCAGCGATGACGCGCCCGAGCTGGACGCGGATGAAGGCATCATCGAGTATGCGGTGAAAATGTACCAGTTCGACCCTGAACTGCGCCTTGACCGTCTGCTCAAGCGCCACCTGTTTGAAACCCACTGGATCGATCTGCTGGCCGAGCAGATTGCCGCTTTCCATCAGCGCATCCCCATCGTTGCCCAGGACAGCCCCTGGGGCGAACCCGAGACACTCTGGGAGGTGGTGGCCGACAATTACCGTTACATCCCGCCGGACCACCTGGACGCCGAAGACTGGACGCTGCTGCAGCAGCTGTCGACCTGTACCGCCGAGCGTTTTCGCGCACTGGAAGGGTTGATGCGCCAGCGCAAGCGCGAGGGACATGTGCGCGAGTGCCACGGCGACCTGCATCTGGCCAACATCAACCTGTTCCATGACCAGCTGAGGCTGTTCGACTGCATCGAGTTCAATCTGGAGTTCCGCTGGATCGATACCATTTCCGATCTGGCGTTCCTGCTGATGGATCTGGAAGCCAACCAGCAGTTCCGCTGGGCCAACCGCTGCCTCAATCTGTACCTGGAACTGACCGGCGACTACACGGCACTGCCACTGCTTAACTTCTACAAGGCCTACCGTTCCATGGTACGCGCCAAGGTCGCCATGCTGGGCAACCAGCCCGACCTGCCGACCTGTCGCCACTACCTGAAGCTGACCGAGCACTACTGTCGCGAACGTTCACCGGCGGTCTTCCTGATGCACGGTGTCAGCGGCAGCGGCAAAAGCTATCTCAGCGAGCGCCTGGCGGAAGCCGTGGGCGTCATCCGCATCCGCTCCGATGTGGAGCGCAAGCGCCTGTATCGCGAACTGAGTCTGCAGGGCAAGTCGCTGCAACTCTATGGCGCCGAGATGAACAGCCGCACCTTCCAGCACCTGCTCGACACCACCGCTGCCATGCTCAACGCCGGCTATTCGGTGGTGGTCGATGCCACCTTCATCCATCAGCGTACCCGCAACGCCTATGTGGAGCTGGCCGCCAGCCTGAACCTACCGGTGCGCATCATCAGTTGCCACTGCGAACAGAACCTGATCGAGGCACGTCTCAAACGCCGTCAGGAAGAAGGCAAGGACCCGTCGGATGCCGACGTTCAGGTCATGCACGAACAGCTGAACGTAATGCAGCCGCTGAGCAGCGAGGAGCAGCTGATCACGCTGCCGGTGGACACCCGTGACGACGAAGCCATAGAACAGTTGATGGCGCAGCTGCGCGCCCAGCGCTTGATTGGAGACTGGGATGAGTGAGATCTATCTGTGCCGGATCGATGAGCTGGATTCGGTGGAGGGCCGCGGCTTTGAACTGGAGGACGGCACCCCTGTGCTGTTGTTCCGTCGCGGTGAACGGGTACTGGCCTGGCGCAACAGCTGCCCCCATCGCGGCATTCGTCTGGAGTGGCAGCCGGACCAGTTCCTCGATTATGAAAAGCAGTTCATTCAGTGTGCCACCCATGGCGCCCTGTTCGGCATCGAAGATGGTGTGTGCGTGGCGGGACCCTGCCCGGGCGAACAACTGGAGCCACTGCCCTGCACGGTTCGGGACGGGCAGGTGTTTGTCGTCGCGGCCTGATCGCCTCAACACACCACCCTCGCGGCTGTTACCGATCGGACCGCCTTCGACATTGGTCGTACCCGTCATCCGCCAATTCTCCACGGTATATCAACGGGATGGCAAAATCCCCAAAGAGGTCTAGCCTAAAGGGTGGGGTTCTGGTACTTTCACCGGCTTTTAAAGCAGCTGCTTTTGAAGCAGAGAGTTTTTAAAACACCGTTTTTGAAATAAATAGTGTTCCCATATCAGGGGCGCAGGGCCGGAGCAATTGCGCTTTGACAGAGTCCGAACCCCCAATGACGTGAGGCTGCGCCAATGCCGAAAACAAACGATACTCAGTTCATGCATTTCGAACCCTATCCGCTGGATACCGGTGAGGAGTACATGAATGATGCGCAGAAAGACCATTTCCGCAAAATCCTGCTCGCATGGAAACGCGAGCTGATGGAAGAGGTGGACAGCACCATCACCCACCTGAAGGAAGAAGCTTCCAACTTCGCTGACCCGAGCGACCGTGCCAGTCAGGAAGAGGAGTTCAGTCTGGAACTGCGCACCCGTGACCGTGAACGCAAGCTGATTCGCAAGATCGACGAAGCACTCGACAGCATCGACGACGATGAATACGGCTACTGCGAAGCCTGTGGCGTCGAGATCGGCATCCGCCGACTGGAAGCACGCCCGACCGCTACCCTGTGCATCGACTGCAAAACCCTTGCCGAGATCAAGGAAAAGCAGATCGGCCGCTGATCCTTCCGATTCTGAGGTGCTTCGGCACCTCAGAGCGCTGGTGTGAGAGCTGACCGTGCCCCCAATTGGACGTTTCGCCCCCTCCCCTACCGGCCCGCTTCACTTCGGTTCCCTGCTTGCCGCTCTGGCCAGCTATCTGGATATCCGCGCGCGTCAAGGCCGCTGGCTGCTGCGTATCGAAGACCTGGACCCACCCCGTGAACAGCCCGGTGCCGCCGATTCGATTCTGCGTACGCTGGATGCCTTTGGCCTGCACTGGGACGGCGAAGTGGTCTACCAAAGCCGGCGACATAGGCTTTATCAGGCCGCGCTGGAACAGTTAATCCAGCAGAATACCGCCTATCCCTGCCGCTGCAGCCGCAAACAGTTGAGTGCGCGTGGTGTGCTGGGCTACGACGGTTACTGCCTGCAACACCCGCCGCAGAGTCTGACCGATGTTGCCTGGCGAGTTCGACATACCCGCGCCGATCAGCAGTTTGAGGATCGTATCCAGGGCCCACGCCACTATCACTGGCGCGGGCATGAGGGTGACTTTGTGGTCTTCCGTCGAGACGGACTCTTTGCCTACCAGCTGGCCGTCGTCGTCGATGATGCCGAACAGGGCATTACCGAAGTACTGCGCGGCAGCGACCTGATCGACGAGACCCCGCACCAGCTGGAGCTGCAGGCACAGCTGGGTTATCCACGGCCGGACTACGCTCATATCCCGATCATCACCAACGCCCAGGGGCAGAAGCTGAGCAAACAGAATCTGGCACCGGCCATCGATCCCCATGAACGTCAGACGCTGCTGCTGCAGGCCTTGCACCTGCTGGGACAGCAGCCTGCCAGCGAACTGATCGATGCCAGCCTCGAAGAACTCCTCTGTTGGGCTCAGGCGCACTGGCGGCTGCAGGCGGTTCCCGCAGTGCTGCAACTACAGCCTGACGCAACGCTCACCGGCAGTCCCCCGGCATGATTCGCCAGCGCCTGCTGCTGTTGCTCTCCCTGGCAACCCTGCTGCTGATGCCCGAATTGATGCAATGGTGGCTGTTTGGCGGCCATCACTGGAGCACCCCCTTCCTGATCTGGACGCTGCTGATCCTGATCACAGCGGCCGCAGAATGGCGCCATCGACACCATGAACTTTGATCTTTCCACGCTGCTGCTGTTCGGCTGCGGCTACCTGCTGTTGCTGTTTGGCACCGCCTGGCTCACCGAGCGCAAATGGCTGCCCGAACGCCTGATTCACCATCCGATCGTGCATGTTCTGGCGCTCGGCGTGTTTGCCAGTGCCTGGACCTTCTACGGTATTTTCGGCGTTGCCTACCAGTCCGGCTATCTCTACCTGGTTTCCTATCTGGGGTCTTCAGCGGCCTTTATGCTGGCACCCCTGCTGATGGTGCCCATCCTGCGCATCACCCGACGTCACCAGCTCAGCTCACTGGCGGACCTGTTCGCCTTTCGTTTCCGCAGTGGCCATGTCGGCACCCTGACCACACTGCTGATGCTGTTCATCAGTCTGCCGCTGATCTCGATTCAGATTCAGGCACTGGCCGACTCCTTGCCGATGCTGAACCCGCGCATATCCTCCAATCAGGCGGCCATCGGCTTCTGTCTGATGATCGCCCTGTTCACCATTCTGTTCGGCGCCCGGCATGCCTCCCTGCGCAACAGCCACAACGGCCTGGTCCTGGCGATCGCTACCGAATCGCTGGTCAAGCTGGTGGCACTGCTGGCGATTGCCGGTTACGCGCTCTTTGCCGTGCTGGACGGGCCTTCGGGGCTGCTGCAGTGGCTGGATGCCAATCCGCAGGAGCTGCAACGGCTGCAGCAGCCACCCGGCGGACACTGGCAGACACTGTTGCTGGTCTTCTTTGCCAGCACCATTGTCATGCCGCACATGTTCCATATCGCCTTCACCGAAAACCTGCCCACCGAAAGCCTTTACCGTGCCACCTGGGGGCTGCCGCTGTTCCTGCTGCTGCTGGCACTGGCAGTGCCGCCCATTCTCTGGGCCGCAATCAAACACGATGCCGTCGACAATCCGGAATACCTGATCCTGCAGCTGGGACAGACTTTGCAGCTGCCCTGGCTGAGCCTGCTGGCTTTTATTGGCGGCCTCTCAGCCGCCAGCGGCATCATCATTGTCGCCACCGTAGCCCTGGCCTCCATGCTGCAGAACCATGTGGTACTGCCGCTGGTGCGCATACCGGGTAATGTGCGCTTTTATGCCTGGCTGCTGTGGATCCGCCGCCTGATCATCCTCGCGGTGATGCTGGGCAGCTACCTGTTCTTTCACTTCATCGGCCACCGTTTTGCCCTCAATCAGCTGGGGCTGCTGGCGTTTGTCGCCTTCCTGCAGTTTCTGCCCGGTGTACTGGTCACCCTGTACTGGCCGGGCGCCAGCCGCAACGGTTTTCTGGCCGGCATAGGGACAGGGTTCAGTATCTGGACGCTGGGACTGCTGCTGCCAATGATGGGCATCGTTGACAGCCTGCCCGAGGCGGACCAACAAATTGCCCAAGGCTACAAGGTGGCGCTGATTTCCCTGCTGGCCAACTGTCTGGCACTGATTGCCGTTTCCATACTGTTTCCCGGTCGCCGGGAAGAACGGCGCGCGGCCGATGCCTGTCTGCTCAACGCGTTGCCCCGTCCCAGTGACCAGGGACTTCAGGTACAGAGTGATGCCGATTTCGTCAGCCGACTTCAGCCGCGACTGGGCGAGAAACCGGCTCTGCGTGAGGTACGTCGTGCCCTGCGCGAACTCCAGCTGCCCGCCGGGCGGCTGAGCCCGCTGGACAGTCTGCGTCTGCGTACCCAGCTGGAGCAGAACCTGTCCGGCCTGCTGGGGCCGGTGGAAGCGGCCGCGCTGCTGCAGCCATTGGATCTGCCTGCCGGCACAGACGGTTTCAAGGGGCGTAATGTGCATCTGCTGGAGCAGCAACTGGAGGCCTATGACCAGCGCCTGTCAGGTTTGGCCGCCGAGCTGAACCAGTTGCGCCGCTATCACCGTGCCACCCTGCAGCGGCTACCGATCGGTGTCTGCACCCTGGATGGCGAACAGCGCATCCTGTTCTGGAATGCCGAGCTGGAAAGCTACACCGGCCTCAATGCGGATCAGGCACTGGGCAATACCCTGGCCCAGCTGCCAACGCCCTGGAGCCAACTTTTGCTGACCTTTACCAACAACAACGCTCTGCATCAGGAAGCCCAAATGATCGAGCTGCAGGGACAGCAACGCTGGTTCAGCCTGCACAAGGCACGGCTGGACGATACCCCCGCACAGGGCAAGGTTCTGTTGATTGAGGAAGAAACCCAACACCAGTTGATGGCCCGCAAGCTGGCGCACAGTGAGCGCCTGGCGTCCATCGGCCGCTTTGCTGCCGGGGTGGCCCATGAGATCGGCAATCCGGTGACCGGCATCGCCTGCCTGGCGCAGAACCTGAAGCTGGAAACCGAGCAGCCTGAAGTGCTGGAAACCGGGGACCAGATCGTTGATCAGACCCGACGCATCAACCGCATCGTGCAGTCACTGATCCGCTTTGCCCATACCGGCCGTCAGGAAGGCCCGGGACACCTCGAACCGGTCAACCTGTACGATTGTATAGAAGAGGCGATCCACCTGGTCACCCTTGATCGCCACAGCCGCCAGCAGCAGTTCACCAATGCGGTTGATCCGGCACTGCGAATTCAGGGCGACCTGCAGTTGCTGCTGCAGGTATTCGTCAATCTGCTGAACAATGCCAGCGACGCCTCGCCGGCGGCAAGCGAGATCCGCATCGAGTCGGACTCAAACGAACACAGCAGCCGGGTTTTGATCACCGACGAAGGCAGCGGCATCCCCGAGGAACACCTTGATCAGCTGTTCGAACCCTTCTTCACGACCAAGGAACCGGGCAAGGGCACCGGCCTGGGTCTACCTTTGGTCTACAACATCATTACCCAGCACTATGGTAATATCGAGATCGTGAGTCCGGCCAACAAGAAACAGAATAAAGGTACTCGGGTCATTATCACCTTACCCCGGTTGCAGCATTCTGTGAGTACTGAACAGCCGGAGGCAGATGGAGAAGGTTTGTCCGGATGAGTCGAATTCTGATTGTTGAGGATGAAAGTATCATCCGCTCCGCACTGAAACGCCTGCTGGAAAAGAACGGTTACGATATCAGTGATGCCGAATCGGTGGCCGATGCCATTGACCGTTTCGGTCTGAACGGTTTTGATCTGATCATTTCGGATCTGCGCCTGCCCGGTGCTCCGGGTACCGACCTGATCGAGCTGGCCGGCCAGGTGCCGGTGCTGATCATGACCAGCTATGCCAGCCTGCGCTCGGCGGTGGATGCGATGAAGCTCGGCGCGGTTGATTACATCGCCAAGCCCTTTGACCATGACGAGATGCTCAGGACCGTGGCCGCGATCCTCGAGAAGCGTTCGGCACCGGCTACCCCACGCGAAGCTGCGCCTGCCGACACCAGTGGCAAAACCCGCATCATCGGCTCCTGCCAGTCCATGCAGGAACTCTACCGCCGCATCGCCAAAGTTGCGCGTACCGACGCGACCGTACTGATTCTCGGCGAGTCCGGTACCGGCAAGGAACTGGCGGCTCGAGCGATTCACGAACAAAGCGACCGCGCCGGCAAACCGATGATCTGCGTGAACTGTGCTGCCATTCCGGAAACCCTGATCGAATCCGAGCTGTTCGGCCATGAAAAGGGCGCGTTTACCGGTGCCACCAGCAGCCGCAGCGGTCTGATCGAAGCCGCCGATGGCGGCACCCTGTTCCTGGACGAGATCGGCGAACTGCCGCTGGAAGCCCAGGCTCGCCTGTTGCGTTTTCTGCAGGAGGGCGAAATTCGCCGCGTCGGCGCGGTCCAGCCGCTGAACGTGGATGTACGCCTGATCGCCGCCACCCACCGCGACCTTAAAAGTCGTGCCCGCTCCGGTCAGTTCCGTGAAGACCTTTACTATCGTCTCTATGTCATGGAACTGCGCATGCCGCCACTGCGTGAGCGGGACAACGACATCATCGAACTGGCCGAAGCCTTCCTCGACAAGCAGGGCCAGAAATTCGGCTGCGAACAGCTCAGTTTCACGCCCGAAGCGCGCCAGCTGCTGCGCGGCTACCACTGGCCAGGCAATGTCCGCGAGCTGGAAAACGCCATTGAGCGTGCCGTGATTCTGGCCGATGGTCACCGGATTACCCCTGACTTGCTGGGACTCGACATCGAGCAGCACAGCCTCAGTGAACTGGAAACCCAGTATCGCCAGTCGCAACCGGAGGCAGCCCCGATGGAGCACAAACGCCCCCGCACCGATCTGTCGCTGGATGATTACTTTCAGCGCTTTGTACTGGACAATCAGGACCAGATGAGTGAAACCGAACTGGCCAAGACTCTGGGCATCAGCCGCAAAAGTCTTTGGGAACGACGCCAGAAACTGGGCATCCCGCGCAAGCCCAAAGGGTAACAACCGGTAACACTCCAAAGTGTTACCTAACTACCCAGCTCCCCACAAAGGACGTATATTCAGGTAACACTCTGTTGTAAAATTTGAACTCAAAAGTTGGCATAGAAAAACAAATTCAATAAAAACAACACGTTATAAAACCTGGCACGCCGACTGCTTTATATTAAGCAGAACAACAACAACGCACACCCTGAAACCTGACCAGCAATAAAAATAACAACAGGTCAGATGGATGAGTGACCTGCCTCGAATAAAAATAACAATGAGGCTTAGTCGGTCGTCAAAGTGGCACAGCAGCGCTCCCCAATCAGTGCTCTTAGGAACAAAAACAACAAGCTAAGTTTTATGTTGCCACTTTACGACCGACGCCCCCAATCTCCTCTCCTCCTGCCTGATCCGCTCGAATTCATCACCGACTTGCTACCTCTAGCTGCAAATTTATGCCCTAAGGGTAACCAGGTGTTATGATGCGCCATCCGTGAGACGTTACAGACAGGGACACAGCTCAACCCATGCCGACCACTCTATTGATTGTTATTGCAGTGCTCGCTGCAGCCTTGATCGCCTGGATCCTGATCCGCAAGCGTTCCAGTGCCACTGCACAGACTGCCATCACTTCCACGCCGTCAGCCAACGACAGCGGCCGCCGCCGCATCCCCGAATCCGAACACCAGATCCCCCGTCGCTATCTCGACGACAATGCCATGAAAGTGGTGTACCGGCTGGAAGATGCCGGCCATGAAGGCTATCTGGTCGGGGGCTGCATTCGCGACCTGCTGCGCGGTCTTAAACCCAAGGACTTCGATATCGCCACCTCGGCACACCCGGAAGAAGCTGAAGAGCTGTTCCGCCGTGGTCGCCTGATCGGTCGACGCTTCAAGCTGCTGCATGTGCGCTTCGGCCGTGAAGTGATTGAGGTCGCCACCTTTCGGGCCTCTCACGACCAGGACGAAGTCGGCCGCGAACAGGCACGCACGGCCGATACCGGCATGATTCTGCGTGACAACGTTTATGGCACCATCGAAGAAGATGCGCTGCGCCGTGACTTTACCGTCAATGCCCTCTATTACGACGTCAAGGATCACAGTATTCTCGACTTTGCCGGCGGGTATGACGACCTGAAACACAATCGCCTGCGCATGATCGGCGATGCCAATGCCCGCTACCGCGAGGACCCGGTGCGCATGCTGCGCGCGGCCCGCTTTGCCGCCAAACTGGGCTTCGACATCGAACCGGATACCGCCAACCCGATCCGCGAACTGGCCCCGCTGATGCGCAACGTATCGCCGGCACGCCTGTTTGATGAGGTGTTGAAGCTGCTGCAGAGCGGACACGGCGAAGCCTCTTATCGCCAGCTGCAGCGGTTTGGTCTGTTCCAGTACCTGTTCCCGGCCACCGATCAGGCACTGGAACACGACGATTTCCCGGTGGAAACCCTGATCATCAACGCCCTGTGCAACACCGACCGCCGCCTGGCTCAGGGCAAGAGCGTGACCCCGGCCTTCCTGTTTGCCGCCCTGCTCTGGTACCCCCTGCAGCTGCGCATCCGTGAACTGGAGCCGACTTCGGACCTGCCGCCACTGCCGTTGCTGCATGAAGCCGCCAATCAGGTACTGGCCGAACAGGTCAAGTGCACCGCCATTCCGCGCCGTTTCTCGACGCCGGTACGTGAAATCTGGGAACTGCAGCTGCGCCTGCCCCGCCGCCAGGGCAAGAAGGCCGACCTGCTGATGGAACACCCGCGCTTCCGCGCCGCCTACGACCTGCTGCTGCTGCGTGAAAACAGTGGCGAGGATCTGGGCGGTCTGAGTCAATGGTGGACCGACTATCAGGTTGCCAATCCGGTGGTCCGTCGCGACATGATGCCGGAAGACCAGACTGACAAGCCCAAGCGCAAACGTCGCCGTCGCCCGCGCAAGCGTCCCCAGTCCACTGATCAGAATCCGGGAGACTAAGGTGATACGCGCCTATATCGGTCTGGGCAGCAATCTCGAGAACCCGCGACAGCAGGTCACCGATGCCCTGGCCGAACTGGAGCAGATCAGCCACAGCCGCGTGATTGCCCGCTCCTCCCTGTACCGCTCTGATCCGGTTGGCCCTCCCGGCCAGCCGGATTACATCAACGCCGTCGCCGCGCTGGAGACTGCTCTCGAACCCGAACAATTGCTGGATGCCCTGCAGGCAATCGAGCAGGCTCATCAGCGCGTGCGCAAAATCCATTGGGGCCCCAGAACTCTGGACCTGGATCTGCTGCTGTTCGGCGATCAGATGATCGCCAGCGAGCGCCTGACGGTACCGCACGCCTGGATGCTGGAGCGCAACTTCGTGCTCTGGCCGCTGGCCGAGATCGCACCCGAATTGCATCTACCGGACGGTTCGGCACTGTCGGCACATCTGGCGCATTGCCCACTGGGCACGCTGGAACGGATATCGTTATAATCCGCCCAAGGCCGAACTGGATCGGCGTCTCATCGATAACAAAGAGAATGCTATGAGTAACATCACGCTGCATACCCTGAGTGCCCGGAAACAGGCGGGTGAAAAGTTTGCCGTACTGACCGCCTATGACGCCACTTTCGCCCATCTGGTGAGCAGTGCCGACATCGAGATGATCCTCGTCGGCGACTCCCTCGGCATGGTATTGCAGGGACAGGACAGCACCCTGCCCGTTACCGTTGAAGAGATGGCCTATCACACTGCCTGTGTTGCCCGCGGCAATCAGGGCGCCATGATCATGGCCGACCTGCCGTTCATGAGCTACGCCACCCCGGAACAGGCGATGGACAGCGCCGGCGTGCTGATGCAGGCCGGTGCGCATATCGTCAAGCTGGAAGGCGGTGACTGGCTGTGCGAGAGCGTCAGTCTGCTGGCCGAGCGCGGTGTTCCCGTCTGTGCCCATCTGGGCCTGACCCCGCAGGCCGTCAACAAGCTGGGTGGCTACCGGGTACAGGGTCGCGACAAGCACGCAGCACTGAAGATGCTGGAAGACGCCAAACGCCTGGAGCAGGCCGGTGCCAGCATGCTGCTGCTGGAATGCGTGCCTTCACTGCTGGCCGAAGAGATCACCCGCAATGTGGATATCCCCGTGATCGGCATTGGCGCCGGCCCCCATACCGACGCTCAGGTACTGGTGATGCATGACATGCTGGGCATCACCCCGGGACGCACACCCAAATTCGTCAAGAACTTCATGCCCGAAGCCGAGAGTATTCAGGATGCCTTCCGCCGCTACGGTGAACAGGTACGCAACGGCCAGTTCCCGGCCGAAGAACATGGATTCGACTAACAATGCAAACGCTTCATACCCTTGCTGAACTGCGTGCCGCCGTGCGCCAGCACCGCCAGGCCGGCAAACGTATCGCTCTGGTACCGACCATGGGCAACCTGCATCAGGGCCATCTGACACTGGTTGAGACGGCACTGCAGCAGGCCGATGTGGTTATCACCAGCATCTTCGTCAACCCGCTGCAGTTCGGTGCCAACGAGGATCTGGACAGCTATCCGCGTACCTTGGCCGAAGACCAGCAGCAGCTGGCCGCTGTCGGCTGCCACCTGGTATTTGCCCCCTCGGTCGCCGAGGTCTACCCGGAAGGTCAGCAACAACAGACGCTGGTCGAGGTGCCGGGCCTGTCGGACCTGCACTGCGGCGCCAGCCGACCGGGCCATTTCCGCGGTGTCACCACCGTGGTATGCAAGCTGTTCAACATGGTACAGCCGGATATCGCCGTCTTTGGCCTCAAGGATTACCAGCAGGTTGCCGTCATTCGCAAGATGGTCCGCGATCTGTGCATCCCGGTGGACATCATCGGTGTGCCCACGGTCAGAGCGGAAAACGGTCTGGCGCTGAGTTCTCGCAACGGTTATCTGACTGCGGACGAACTGGCCTGCGCTCCGCTGCTGCAGCAGACCCTGCAACAGACAGCAGACGCCATTCGCAACGGTGACCGACACTTCCAGGCGCTGGAGGAGTCGGCACAAAGGACGCTGGAAGCCGCCGGTTTCCGCCGTGACTTCTATCGCATTCTCAACCGCGACACCCTGCATCCGGCGCGCGCCGAAGATGACAAGGTCATTCTGGCCGCCGCTTTCCTCGGTCGCGCCCGCCTGATCGACAACATCGAGGTCTGATCTCGACTGTTTTGCAATGCACACATCAGAAGGGTCTTCGCCGTTTATGCGGGAAGGCCCTTTTTTGTGCGCCGCACACGCTAGTCTTTTGATCTACTTGACACTGACTTCCCGCATCGCGCAGACTCGAAGGACCTCGTGGTCACACGCCCGAGCGTGTACCAGACCTGTGTCGTACCCGGATGCAACATCCCGGTCACCTGGCTGTATTAGCATGGTCACAGGATTAATAATGATATGAATGAAAGAGGCACACTTACTATGCGCGATGTTGTAATCGTTGCCGCCGGTCGTACGGCGGTTGGTGCGTTCAATGGTTCACTCTCTTCTCTTACGGCCGCTGCGCTGGGTACGACTGTTCTGAAAGGATTGCTCGAACAAACCGGCCTCAACCCGGCTGAAGTGGACGAGGTGATCCTGGGACAGGTACTGACCGCCGGTTGCGGCCAGAACCCGGCTCGTCAGGCGATGATCAACGCCGGCATCCCGCAGGAAGTGCCCGCCATGACCATCAACAAGGTCTGCGGCTCCGGCCTCAAGGCGCTGCAGCTGGCCACCCAGGCGATCCGCTGCGGCGATGCCGAGGTGATCATCGCCGGCGGTC
>CAYMHL010000021.1:0-25100 GCA_964390205.1 uncultured Marinobacterium sp. | reverse complement strand
TGCCGCAGAGCAACTGGCCAAGGCCATGGATGCAACCATGGCGGTGATCGAATTTACTCTGGACGGGCAGGTCAAGACGGCCAATAACAACTTCCTGCGCACCCTCGGCTACACCAGGGGCGAGGTCGAAGGACAACACCATCGCCGGTTCTGTGATCCAGACTATGCCGACAGCCAGGAGTATCGGCTGTTCTGGCAACGCCTTGCCAAAGGCGAGTACATGACCGGCACCTTTCAACGTCGCAGCCGGGATGGCAGCAGAGTCTGGCTGCAGGCAAGCTACAACCCGCTGTTCACTGCAGCCGGAGAACTCTATGGCGTGATCAAGATCGCCAGCGACATTACCGCCGAGATCGAGCGCCGGGATGCAGAGTCTCGGGCGGCGCAACTGGCCTATGACATCGCACTCGAAACGGATCAGAGCGCCGTCAATGGCGCCCGGGCCGTGGAAGACACGGTCGGCATGGTGCGCAATATCGAGCAGCACCTGCACAGCATGGCCGAACAGGTGGCCGCACTGAATGATCAATCCGGCAAGATCGAACGCATTGTGGATATGATCAAGGAGATTGCCGATCAGACCAATCTGCTGGCACTGAACGCGGCGATTGAAGCGGCCCGTGCCGGCAGCCAGGGACGCGGTTTTGCCGTGGTGGCCGATGAAGTGCGCAACCTTGCCCAGCGCACCAGCAAAGCCACGGAAGATATCAAGCAGGTGGTCGAGCAGAATCGTGTGCTGGCCACGGCCGCAGCCGATGAAGCCGCCGACAGTCAAAGGGAAGTTGAACAGGGCGTATTGCTGGCCAGCAGAACCGGCACGCTGATGCAGGAGATTCGTCAGGAAGCGCAGCGGGTGGTCAGTGCCATCGGTCAGTACCGCGAGCAGGTCAACGCGGCCTGAAACAACAAGGCCCGCACGAAGCGGGCCTTGAGGTGTCCGGGGAGGGTCCGTCGATCAGACGACACCCTGTTCCAGCATGGCGTCGGCCACGCGGCGGAAACCGGCAATGTTGGCACCCAGCACCAGGTTGTGCGGCTGACCAAACTCTTTGGCAGTCTCGCTGCAGCGGGTGTAGATGCCGGCCATGATGGCCTTCAGCTGCTCGTCAACCTGCTCAAAGGTCCAGCACTGCATGCTGGCGTTCTGGCTCATCTCCAGCTGGCTGGTGGCAACACCACCGGCGTTGGCAGCCTTGCCCGGTCCGTAGTGGATGCGCGCGTCGATGAACAGCTCAACCGCTTCCGGCGTGGACGGCATGTTGGCACCTTCACTGATGCAGCGGCAGCCGTTCTCCAGCAGTACACGCGCATCGGCTTCGGTCAGTTCGTTCTGAGTCGCACACGGGAAAGCGGCGTCGGCCTTGAAACGCCATACAGCGTGGCCGTCTTCCGGGTAGTCTTCAACCGGGATAAACTCGGCTTTCGGGAACTCGTTCAGGTATTCACGCAGGGAAACGCGCTTCTGCTCCTTGAGCACCTTCAGGGTTTCCAGATCGATACCATGGCTGTCGTACAGGGTGCCACTGGAGTCGGAACAGGTCACCGGACGTGCGCCCAGCTGATACAGTTTTTCGATGGTGTAGATGGCCACGTTACCGGCACCGGATACCAGACAGGTCTTGCCGGCCAGGGAATCGGCGTGAGCCTGCAGCATGTTTTCGGCGAAGTAGACGCAGCCGTAGCCGGTCGCTTCCTTACGTACCAGAGAACCGCCCCAGAGCAGGCCCTTACCGGTCAGCACGCCTTCGTAACGGCCGGTCAGACGCTTGTACTGGCCGAACATGTAGCCGATTTCACGCGCGCCCACACCGATATCACCTGCCGGTACGTCGGTGGTCGGACCGATATGACGGTAGAGTTCGGTCATGAAGGACTGGCAGAAACGCATGATCTCCTGGTCGGAGCGGCCTTTCGGGTTGAAGTTGGAACCGCCCTTGCCACCGCCGATCGGCAGACCGGTCAGCGCGTTCTTGAAGATCTGCTCGAAGCCCAGGAACTTGATGATGCCGGCGTTGACCGACGGGTGGAAGCGCAGACCGCCCTTGTAGGGACCCAGCGCCGAGTTGAACTCAATACGGTATCCCTTGTTGACCTGCACCTGCCCCTGGTCGTCGACCCAGGGCACGCGGAACATGATCTGGCGCTCGGGCTCGACCATGCGTTCGATGATGCGGCTGTCACTATAGTGGGGGCTCTGCTCCAGCAACGGCTCCAGAGACTCCAGCACCTCTTCGACCGCTTGGTAGAATTCGGTCTGCGCAGGGCTAGAGGCCATCAAGCCGGTGATGGTGTCATGAATATAGGACATTAAGTACCTCTGATGATGAAGCTGAATGGGGGCCAGAACAACAGAGTGCAGCTGAGGCAAAGCCACTGCATTCATGTTTGGAACCAGAGTTTATCTGGCTTGAGCCGGAAACTCCGGAAAGTCCGGAAGGTCCTGACATGGCAAAACGGCCGTAATAATAAAACACTACATTAGTGCATACAATGCACCAGAATCGCGTTTTTCGCAGAAATTGCGCACCAAATTGGGGCATCGATTGCCTTTTAGCTTCTTTGTTGCGCTGCTGAAGCTTGTCCGTGACCCGCATCTCGGGCTAATCTTGCGACTGATTTTTCCAATTAGGATCACGTGATGATGCACTCCCTGCAGCAGCTGCTGAGTTCCCGTATCTACTGGCTGGTACTGCTGGTGGGCGCCCTTGCAGCCGAAGCCGTAGCCCTCTATTTTCAATACGGTCTCGATTATGGCCCCTGTGTGCTGTGCATCCACATACGGCTGTGGCTGTTTGCGCTGATTCTGGTAGCCCTGGTCGCCCTGCTGCTGCCTCGCTGTTCGAAAGTGCAGATCGGCGGTCGCCTGCTGACACTGATAATCGCGCTGGGTTTTACCGAGCGCAGCTGGCGTACGCTGGCGATCGAACGCAACTGGATCGAAAGCAGCTGCTCCTTTGACTCCGGCCTGCCGAGCTGGTTTACACCGGGCGAGTGGTGGCCCTGGATGTTCGAAATCTGGGAATCCTGCGGCTATACCCCCGAGGTGCTGTTCGGTTTCACCATGGCCGAAATGCTGGCCGTATCCGGCAGCCTCTTTGTCCTTCTGGCGGCGGCGGCCTTCGGTTACAGCCTGGTCAGAAAAGCACCGCAAAACTGACACGCAAACGTCACAATCCCGAGCCCATAATGGCCTCATGACAGAATAAAGAGAGGATAGAGTCATGAGCGCCATTCAACTAACTGCACAGCTGCGCCAGCTGCTGAACCGCGGCTACTCCATCGAAGATGTCCGTAACCTGGTCGCCGTACCGCATGAAGTGCTGGAGCAGGCCATTCGTGAACACCGCCTGCAGGAGCACTCGCGCCGTCACGATCGCCTGCTGCAGGGCCAGGCCGACTATGCCATGCGCCTCGGCCGTCAGCGCTGAAAGACTGCATAGGTTTGCCTTGCCGGCCGGCGTTGCCAACGGCTCCAGTCTGTTTTACCTGTATCACTCCCGTGACGAAATGCCGCATTGGTTGACTGCTCAATTTCAGCAATCGACAGACCCAAATTCGCCGAATTTGAGTATAATCGGTACAGACCTGAGTTGATATGAGGAAACCTGCAATGAAGAAAACTCTGCTGATTGCGGCAGCTGCCGCACTGCTGACACCGGCTGCTGCCATGGCTGAACGCTCTGGCGAAGAGATCTACAACACCAAGTGTGCCGTTTGCCACGTTGCCGGCGTTGCCGGTGCGCCGAAGTTTGGCGATGCCGCTGCCTGGGCGCCGCGTGCCGAGAAAGGCATGGACGCGCTGCTGGCCACGGCCATCACTGGCATCAACGCCATGCCGCCGAAGGGCACCTGCATGGACTGCACCGATGGTGAGCTGAAGTCTGCCATTCAGTACATGCTGGACGCGGCCAAGTAATCACCCTGGCCATATCAACAAAAAAACCGCCGATTGGCGGTTTTTTTGTGGTTTGGCTTCTTTGATCCAACCCTGCAGACTCGAATCAGAACAGCGTGATCGGATCCATGGGCGCCCCTTCGGTATCGCCATCCGGGCGGGACTGCAGCCTTTCCAGCGCTTCCTCGGCATCGCCTTTATGAATGACGATTTCGACCCGTCGGTTACGCGCCCTCAACTGCGGGGTGGTATTCAGGCCCAAAGGGCGCGTGTCGGCATAGCCGGTTATATTGAAACGCGACTGGTTTATGCGCCGGTCGGAAAACAGCTCATGGGCCACGGCCAGAGCGCGTGCAGCCGACAGGTCCCAGTTGGACTCGAAGCGGTTGCCCGCATAGGGAATGTTGTCGGTATGCCCTTCGATCGCCACCCTGCCGCTGATATCCAGCAACAGGTCACGAATCTTGGCCACCACCGGAATATATTCGAACCTCAAGACCGCGGAACCCGATTCGAAAGAACCCTGCTCCTTCACCCTTATGATGATGCGGGTACCATCGGTTTCAACCTCGATGCTGCCCTGACCGATCTCCTCCGACAGTGCCTGGGCAACGGCAATCGCCTCCTCGCGTGCTTCTTCCTCCTGCTTGCGGCGCAGCTCTTCAAGTCCCTTGAGCTGATCCTCAACCTGAGCTTCACCTTCCACCGAGCGCACATCCAGGGTGGTCATGTCGTTGTTGATGGTCATCTGCCGCACTTCGTTCAGCGGCGTTGGCTCGGGACGCCCCGGACTGAACTCCTGGGCGATGATGGAGGTACCCTTGGGAATATCCTCAACCTTGATCTGTGTCTGCACACCGAAGGCTTCGCGCATGGAGCCGGCCAGCTGCTTGAACTTGAGCACATCCATCTCGGAGAAAGACAGCAGCAGCACGAAGAAGCACATCAGCAGCGACATCAGGTCGGCAAAGGTGGCCATCCACGCAGGGGAGCCTGGCGGGGGACATTTGCACTTTTCTTCGTTGTCGTCACTCATCGCCGCATCTCTCAGGTCTCGGCAACGGCACGTTTGCTTTCGGGCAGGTAACTGCGCAGCATCTGGTCAATCACACGGGGGTTCTGACCCGCCTGAATCGCCAGCAGACCGTCGATCACCAGCGCCTGATTCAAGGCTTCTTCGTCCTTGCGTACTTCCAGTTTGTCGGCAACCGGCAGGGCAAACATGTTGGCGATCATGGCGCCGTACAGGGTAGTCAGCAGGGCCACGGCCATGGCCGGACCGATCGACTTGGGATCGGACATGTTGGACAGCATCTGCACCAGACCTACCAGCGTACCGATCATGCCCATGGCCGGGGCCACGTCCCCCATGGCACGAAAGATCTTGCTGCCGAAATCGTGACGGTTATAGGTCAGACTGGCTTCCTTCTTCAGCAGCTGCTTGACCACTTCAGGATCGTGGCCGTCGACCAGCAACTGAATGCCGCGCTGCATGAAATCGGACGACACCTGCTTGTCCTCCAGCGACAGCAGACCACCCTTGCGCGCAGCATCCGCCAGCTCAACGGTTTCGGCAATGATGTCTTCCGGGTTGATGGACTTGAACATGAACGCCTTGAGCATCACCTTGCCGGCGGCGAGAAACTGCGCCAGGGTGAATTTCATCAGCACCACCAGCAGGGTGCCGCCGATCACGATCAGAATCGAAGGAGGGTTGACGAAGATGCCCACATCGCCGCCCAGGACCATCGCCGCGATGATGATGCCAAAGGCCCCGATAAGGCCGACGAGAGTAGCCAGATCCACTGATCGCTCCTGAATAGAAAATCTCGCCCGAACGAGGATAAAAAACCGGGCCTTTTGTCAGCCACGATGATACCAGAATGGAACAGGTGTTCACCCCATTATCCGGGTTTTTCCTGCTGCGGATTGACCCTCCTCATCGGGTTGGTTAACGTGAGCGGCCTATAGAGGACAGTGAACCGCCATGGCACCCAAAACCAAGACACCCGACTTTGAACAGTCGCTGCAACAGCTGGAAACGCTGGTGGAGCAGCTTGAGCAGGGCGACCTGCCGATTGAAGAGGCTCTCAAGGCTTTCGAACAGGGCATACGTCTGACCCGCGACTGTCAGACCATCCTGCAGCAGGCCGAGCAGAAGGTACAACTGCTGACCGAGCAGGACGGTGAAATTCAGGCCCGGGACTTCCCCGAACAGGAGGAGCCTTTGGCATGAGCAGGCTTGCGCAGCAGTTGCAGCAGTACCGTGAACGGGTCGAACGGCAGCTGGACCGGCTGATCTCCCCCGAGTTGAGCCTTGAACCCCGGCTGCAGCAGACCATGCGCCACGGCCTGCTCAATGGCGGCAAACGCCTGCGCCCGGCACTGGTCTATCTGACTCATCAGCTCTGTTCCGGACAACCCGCCACGGCGCTCGCTGACCGGGCCGCCGTAGCCATCGAATGCATCCACAGCTACTCCCTGATTCACGATGACCTGCCGGCCATGGATGACGATGACCTGCGCCGCGGTCAGCCGACCTGCCATATCGCCTTTGACGAGGCCAGCGCCATCCTCGCCGGTGATGCCCTGCAGTGTCTGGCATTTGAACACCTCAGTGAACCCTGTGAGGACACCCCCGCCGCACTGCAGCTGCGCATGCTCAACGTGCTGGCCCGCGCCGGCGGCGAGCGCGGCATGGTAGCCGGCCAGGCGTTCGATCTGTCCCATGTGGACAAGCCGCTGACGCTGGAGCAGCTGCAGGCGATGCACGCCCACAAGACCGGTGCGCTGATTACCGCTGCCGTGGAGCTGGGCGCGCTCTCGGCCGGAGCCGGTGACGACAGGCTGGAGCCCCTGCGCCGCTATGGCGATTTGGTCGGACTGGCCTTTCAGATTCAGGATGATCTGCTCGACATCGAAGGCGACACCGCCACGCTGGGCAAGCCCCAGGGATCCGACCAGGCGCAGAACAAACCCACCTATCCTGCCCTGCTCGGCCTGGAGGGCGCACGCGCACGGCTGCAGCAGCTGCATGATGACGCCATCGCCATCCTGCGCGATTTCGGACCCGCCGCCGAGGACCTGATGGCGCTGACCGATTACATCGTCAACCGCGACCACTGACCATGTTCCAGCAAATCCCGACTCAACGGCCACTTACGCCCCTGCTGGACCGTATCGATTCCCCTGCCGACCTGCGCCGGTTGTCGCCCTCACAGCTGCCGCAACTGGCGCGGGAGCTGCGTGCCTTCCTGCTCTACTCGGTCGGGCAGACCGGTGGCCATTTCGGCGCCGGGCTCGGCGTAGTCGAACTGACCATCGCCCTGCACTATCGACTGCAGACCCCCGACGAGGATCTGATCTGGGATGTGGGTCACCAGAGTTATCCACACAAGATTCTCACCGGCCGCCGTGAACAGATGATCGGCATGCGCCAGAAAGACGGCCTTTCGCCCTTTCCCAAGCGCAGCGAAAGTCCCTACGACACCTTCGGCACCGGTCATTCCAGCACCTCCATCTCGGCGGCGCTGGGCATGGCGCTGGCGCAACAGCTGCAGGGACATGATCGCCACACGGTCGCGGTGATCGGCGATGGCGCCATGACCGCAGGCATGGCGTTCGAGGCATTGCACCACGCCGCTCATACCGGCGCCAACCTGCTGGTGATCCTCAACGACAACGACATGTCGATCTCGCGCAACGAAGGCGGTCTGGCCAGCTATCTGGCGCGCCATCTCAAGCACAAGCTGAAAGACAGCAGCGACAGTCCGCTAACCGCCGAGCTGTTCCAGGCATTGGAACTGAGTTACACCGGCCCGGTGGACGGTCACAACTTCAGCCTGCTGCTGCCGGCACTGGAACAGGCACTGGCCCAGCCGGGCCCACGTTTGCTGCATGTCATCACCCGCAAGGGCAAGGGCTTTGCACCGGCGGAAGCCGATCCGGTGGGCTACCACGCCCTGACCAAGCTGGAACCGCCCAGCCAGGTTCCCGCAGCAGCCACGCCCAAACGACCGAAATACTGCAACGTCTTCGGTCGCTGGCTGTGCGCGACCGCCGCTGTGGATAACCGCCTGATCGGCATCACCCCGGCGATGCGTGAAGGCTCGGATCTGATCGCCTTCTCCGAACAATACCCCGAACGCTACTTCGATGTAGCCATTGCGGAGCAGCATGCCGCCACCCTGGCCGCCGGTTTTGCCTGTCGTGGCATGAAACCGGTGCTGGCGATCTATTCCACCTTCCTGCAGCGCGCCTATGATCAGGTGGTCCATGACATCGCCATTCAGCAGCTGGATGTACTGCTGGCGGTGGACCGTGCCGGGCTGGTCGGGGAGGACGGTGCGACCCACGCCGGTTGCTTCGATCTGGCGTTTCTGCGCTGTCTGCCCGATATGGTGCTGATGACCCCGGCTGACGAGGCCGAACTTGAGGCGATGCTTGCCTTCGGCTACGAACACCCCGGCCCTGCAGCCGTGCGTTACCCTCGCGGCAGTGCGGCCCTGCCACGGCCGGGCGAGCAGGTGCCAGTGCAACTGGGTAAAGGGCGTATCCTGCGACAGGGCAAAAGGGTCGCCCTGCTCAACTTCGGCCCCCTGCTCGACAACGCCCGACAAGTGGCCGAGGCGAAGGACTACACCCTGGTGGACATGCGTTTTGTAAAACCGCTGGACAGCGAAATGATTGATCACCTGTGCGCCGACCATGAACTGCTGGTCAGCGTCGAGGATCATGCGGTACAGGGTGGGGCCGGATCGGCAGTGGTGGAATATATCCAGACCGCCGGACTCAACACGCCGGTGCTGATGCTGGGCATTCCGGATCGCTGGATCGCCCACGCCAGTCGCAGCGAGCAGCTGGCGGAATGTGGACTGGATGCAGCCGGCATCGAAGCGTCGATCCAACAACGGCTGGTACCGTTATCCACAACCCCATAAAACGCCAGCCATTAAAAAAACGGCCCCGCTGTGGAAAACAGCAGGGCCTTGATCACAGCCTTCAATCTCGGCTCAAACCACTCAGTCTTCCGACTTGAAATGGTGCTCGGTCATCATATGACCCAGTTTGCCCATCTTGGTCTGCAGATAACCTTCGTTGTGGCGGTTCTTGCCCACCTGCAGCGGCACACGCTCGGCCACGTTGACACCGTATTTTTCCAGTGCCGCCACCTTGCGCGGGTTGTTGGTCATCAATTTGACCGCCTTGATGCCCAGATGCTCCAGCATGGGTTCACACATGCTGTAGTCACGCATATCGGCAGCGAAGCCCAGACGTTCGTTGGCCTCTACCGTATCGGCGCCGCCATCCTGCAGGTGGTAGGCCTTGATCTTGTTGAGTAGACCTATGCCGCGCCCTTCCTGACGCAGGTACAGCAACACGCCCTTGCCCTCTTCCGCGATCCGCTTCAACGCTTCCTGCAGCTGGAAGCCACAGTCACAGCGCAGACTGAACAGCGCATCACCGGTCAGACACTCGGAGTGGATGCGGGCCAGTACCGGTTCATCACCGGCCACTTCGCCGAACACCAGCGCGACATGCTCCTTGCCTGTGGCAGGATCTTCAAAGCCCACCATGGTAAAGACCCCCCAGGGGGTTGGCAGCCGCGAATCGGCTACATACTGAACTGACACCTTGGTTATTTCCTCTGCAAAGTCTTTTTCAGGTCAGGGCATACACGGCTTAAAACAGCCAGATCAGCCCCTGGAGTACCACTGCGGCCATGACACCGGCCAGCACATCATCCAGCATGATCCCCAGACCGCCATGGACACGGCGGTCCACTGGCCCGATCGGCCAGGGTTTGAGAATATCGAACAGGCGGAACAGGATAAAACCGAGCAGCGCCCAGATCCAGTCCACCGGTACCGCGATCATGGTGATCCAGTAGCCGACAAACTCATCCCAGACAATACCGCCGTGGTCATGGACACCCAGATCCCGAGATGTACGCCCGCACAGCCAGATTCCGATCACAAAGGCGATCAGGGTCAGCGCCAGATACACCGGCAAGGCGGTCTGCGCCAGCAGATACCAGAGCGGTACCGCCGCCAAAGTACCAAAGGTACCGGGCGCCTTGGGTACCGCACCGCTGCCCAGACCGAAAGCCAGAAAGTGCACGGGATTACGCCAGACCGACGCCGGTGCCTTGTTCATGTCGACTCCTTGAAATGATCATAGCCCTGCGCCAGCCCTTCGATCACTCGGCCTTCGGCATCCAGTACACGCAGTCCACGCTCGGCGGTCATGCGGCCGACCTCGGTCAGGCCGATGCCCAGCGTCTGAGCTGCGGCGATACAGGCACCTGCCTGTTCGGCCGCCACACTGAGGCAAAGTTCGAAATCCTCGCCGCCCGAGAGCGCCCAGTCAACCGCCTGCTGTGGATATGTCTGGCGCAACGCATCCGAGCAGGGCACTCGGTCCCGTTCGATCTCGGCGCCGACACCGGAAGCTTCCAACAGATGATTCAGATCGGCCAGCAGGCCGTCGGAGATATCCAGACCGGCATGCACATGGGGGCGCAGCCGCCGGGCCAGCTCGATGCGCGGCTCGGGACGGTAAAACCGCTGCTGCAGGTATTGCACCCGATCATCCAAAGGCAGCGGCTGCAGCAGGGTTTCCAGCCCGCCGCGACTGTCACCCAGAGTGCCGGAAACCAGAATCCGATCCCCCGCTTGAGCACCGCTGCGCAGCAGTGCCTGCCCCTCGGCAACCAGGCCATGCACCTGAGCACTGAGCGTGAGCGTAGCGCCGCGGGTGGTATCGCCGCCGACCAGACTGATGCCCAGCTCATCGGCACGCTGGGCCAGTGCTGCTGCAAAGGGCTCCAGCCAGTGCGGATCCGCCTCAGGCAAGGTCAGCGCCAGGGTCAGCCAGGCCGGAGTGGCCGCCGCTGCGGCAAGATCGCTGACTGCTGCACCCAATAGCCGGTTGGCCACTTCGGCGGGCGGGGTAGCGGGCAGAAAGTGGATCCCTTCCACCAGCGTATCGATGGACACCACCAGCTGCTGTCCTGCCGGCACCTGCAGCACGGCGCAGTCGTCACCGATTCCGGTGATCACGCCTGCACCCTGCCGAGCCTGCATGAAGCAGCGCCGGATCAGCTCAAATTCACCCACGCCGGTCAGTCAGCACATCAGTTGCCGGAACGACGCTCACGGATCTCGGCGGCACGGACCCGCTGGGCCAGCTTGTCGAGAATACCGTTGACGTACTTGTGACTCTCGGTGGCACCGAACACCTTGGCCAGTTCCACGCTTTCGTTGATCGCCACGCGGTAAGGCACCTGCAGACGGTGGATCAGCTCGTAGGCGCCGATGCGCAGCACGCTCAGTTCTACCGGGTCCAGATCATCCAGCGGCCGGTCCAGGAAGGGGCGGTAGGCCTCGTCCAGGTCCTTGCTGCCGGCAGTGACACCGCGCAGCAGTTCGGAAAACAGCTGGGTATCGGTGTTGCTCATGTCGTTGTCGACCCGGAACTGAGCTTCAATCTCGTTGGCGCTCTGCCCTGCCAGGGACCACTGGTACAGCGCCTGCAGCGCAAAGCTGCGGGCGCTGCGACGGCGTTCGGTCAGGTTGGGCTTGGCCTTTTTGCGCGGAGTGGTGTCGCTCATGCTCAGACCTCAAGCTGACGCAACAGGCTGACCATTTCCAGTGCAGACAGTGCGGCTTCGGCGCCCTTGTTACCAGCCTTGGTTCCGGAGCGTTCAATGGCTTGTTCGATGGAGTTCACGGTCAGAATGCCGTTGGCCACCGGTACGTCGTAGTCCATGGAGACCTGGGCCACGCCCTTGGAGCTCTCGGCAGAGACGTATTCGAAATGCGGCGTACCGCCACGGATCACTGCACCCAGGGCGATGATGGCATCATCCTGCTTCTGCTGGGCGACACGCTTGACCGCCAGCGGAATCTCGAACGCACCCGGTACACGGATCACGCGGATGTTCTCTTCCGCCACACCGTGACGGGTCAGAGCGTCGATGGCACCGTCCAGCAGGCTTTCAACCACGAACGCATTGAAGCGGCCGACCACGATGGCGTATTTGCCGTTGGCGCTGACGAAGTCGCCTTCAAAAACTTGTACTGTCATAAGCTTGTCCATCAATCCTCGTAGGGGATGTACTCTTCAATCTCCAGATCAAAGCCGGAGATCGCGTTGAATTTCATCGGCGAGCTGAGCAGGCGCATCTTGTGCACACCCAGATCACGCAGAATCTGTGAACCTGTACCCACAGTCATGTAGGCACCGGAGGCATTAACATTGACTTTGGACGGTGCACGATCGGCATTGAGCAGGCTTTCGATCGCCTCGCCCAGATCCACACGGCTGCCCTTGTCGATCAGCAGCACCACGCCCTTGCCTTCACTGGCGACCCGCTCCAGCGCACGGCGCATGGTCCATTTCACTTCCGGACCGCGACGTACGCCAACCACATCACGCAGCACTTCGGTGCGCACGTGTACCCGCACCAGTGTCGGCTCGTTCGGGTCGATCTCGCCCTTCACCAGCGCCAGATGGGTGCAGTTCTGGATTTCGTCGCGGTAGCTGACGTAACGGAACTCGCCAAACTCGGTGGGCAGCACCCCTTCGCCCACCCGCTCGACCGTGTGCTCATTGCGGGTGCGGTAGTGGATCAGGTCGGCAATGGTGCCGATCTTGAGGCCGTGCTTGGCGGCGAACTTTTCCAGATCCGGGCGACGCGCCATGCTGCCGTCTTCATTGATGATCTCGACAATGACCGAGGCCGGTGCGAAGCCTGCCAGACGGGCGATGTCGCAGCCGGCTTCGGTATGACCGGCCCGGCTGAGCACGCCGCCGGGCTGCGCCATCAGCGGGAAGATATGGCCAGGCTGGACGATATCTTCAGGCTGAGCATCGGCCTTGACCGCCGCGTGTACGGTCACGGCACGGTCAGCGGCGGAAATGCCGGTGGTGACGCCTTTTGCCGCTTCGATCGACAGGGTGAAGTTGGTCGAGAAGGCGGCGCCGTTGTTCTGCACCATCAGCGGCAGCTTGAGCTGCTCACAGCGGTCGCGGGTCAGGGTCAGGCAGACCAGACCACGGGCGTGGGTGATCATGAAGTTGATGTCTTCAGGACGCACACACTGGGCGGCAATCACCAGATCACCTTCGTTTTCGCGGTCTTCATCATCCATCAGGATGACCATCTTGCCCTGACGGATATCTTCGATCAGTTCTTCGGTGCTGTTCAGCTGCATAATCCTCTCCCGCCGCCTCAGCGACGCATGAATCCGTGGTTGGCCAGCAGCGCCAGCGTCACCCCGCCGGCATCGCCGTCGTGGGTGCTGTCATGCTGTGCTGTACTCATCAGGCGCTCCAGATAGCGGGCTATGATATCCACTTCCAGATGCACCTGACGACCGGCGGTGTAACTGTCGATAATGGTTTCCCGTGCCGTGTGTGGCACGATATTGAGTTCCAGGCAGTCGCCATCGAGGGCATTTACCGTCAGGCTGACGCCATCCACGGTAATCGAACCCTTGGCGGCCACGTAACGCTGAATGGACGCCGGCATGCGAATTTTCAATCGTACCGAACGGGCGTCTTCACTGCGCTCGACGACGCTGCCCAGCGCATCCACATGGCCGGTGACGATATGACCACCGAAACGGGTATCGGCACGCATCGCCTTTTCCAGATTGACCGCCTCGCCAACGGCAAGGGCTTCAAAGCGGGTATGAGCCAGCGTTTCCAGCGATACATCGGCAATGAAACCGTCGCCCGGCAGCTCTACGGCGGTCAGACAGACACCGTTGGTGGCGATGCTGTCACCCAGTTTGACGTCGGCCAGATCCAGTACGCCGGTGCGCACATAGAGGCGCATGTCGCCACCGATCATGCGGACGTCGGCAATGCTGCCCACGGCTTCGATAATTCCGGTAAACATCAATCAGTGTCCTGACGGCAGCTCAGGGTCAGACGCAGGTCATCTCCCAGCTGGCGCGTGTCGGTTAATTGCAGGCGGTACTGCTGCGCCATCTGCTCCAGCGGCAGATTGAACAGCGGGCGCGCCGTGCTGCCCAGCAGCGTCGGTGCCATGTAGAGTACCAGTTCATCGACCAGACCGGCACCCAGCGCCGCACCGGCCAGGGTGGCGCCGCATTCGATCAGCAGTTCATTGCACTGCTCGTGTTCCGCCAGCCAGCTCTGGAGTGCGGCCAGATCGACGCGACCCTCCATGTTGGGCAGGGACAGCAGCTCGGCACCGGCGTTTTTCAGTGCCTGTGCCGCTTCGCCGTCATCGGCGGCAGCGGTGACAATCAGGGTGCGGCCGGGCAGCTTCAGCATGGGGGTCGATGGCGGCAGACGCAAGCGACTATCGACCACCACCCGCAGCGGCTGGTGCTCCGCTGCCCGGGCCGCCAGATCAGCCGGCAGGCCCAGTTCGGCGGCACGCACGGTCAGCGAGGCATTATCAATCAGCACCGTATCCACCCCGGTGAGCACGGCGGAGCTGCGCGCCCGCAGGCGCTGCACATCGGACCGCGCGGCAGCACCGGTAATCCACTGCGACTCGCCGCTTTGCATGGCGGTGCGGCCATCCAGACTGGAAGCCAGCTTCAGCCGTGTCCAGGGACGTCCACGCTCCATACGGCTGATAAAGCCGGGATTGAGTGCCCGCGCCTGCGCTTCCAGCAGGCCCGAAGCGGCCTCGATGCCGGCATCGCGCAGCCGCGCAAGGCCACGCCCCGCCACCAGCGGATTGGGGTCCTGCATGGCTGAGATCACGCGGGCGACACCGGCCTTGACCAGTGCTTCGGCACAGGGCGGGGTCTTGCCGTGATGGCTGCAGGGTTCAAGGGTCACATAGGCCGTAGCGCCTCGCGCCTGCTCACCGGCCATGCGCAGGGCATGGACCTCGGCATGAGGTTCACCGGCCTTGAGATGAGCACCTTCACCGATCACCTCGCCGTCACGCACGATCACGCACCCCACCCGGGGGTTGGGATCGGTGGTATACAGCCCCTGATGCGCCAGCTGAATGGCACGGGCCATGTATTGATGATCCTGAGCACTGAATGCGGTGGTCATGTCAGCGATCGTCTCCTTCACCGTCGTTTGGATAAGGACGGGAGAGCCGCTCGATCTCCTCGCGGAACTCCTTGATGTCCTGAAAACTGCGGTATACGGAGGCAAAGCGCACATAGGCCACTTCATCAAGCTTGCGCAGCTCGGCCATGACCGCTTCTCCCACTTCACGGGAGGGCAGTTCACGTTCGCCGGTGGCGCGCAGACGTTGCTTGATGCGGGTGATACAGGCTTCGATTTCTTCGATGCTGACCGGACGCTTTTCCAGCGCACGCTGGATACCGGCGCGCAGCTTGTCTTCATCGAAGGGCTGACGGCTGCCGTCGGTCTTGATCACGCGCGGCATCAGCAGTTCAGCGGTTTCATAGGTGGTAAAACGCTCGTGACACTGGATGCACTCGCGCCGACGTCGAATCTGCTGGCCTTCGGCCACCAGTCGGGAGTCGACAACTTTGGTTTCATGGGTGCCACAAAACGGACAGTGCATGCATGCCTCGGCTTAAAGAGCGTTTCCCGGAGGAAGTCGTGGGGATGAACCCCAAATAAAAAGGGCGGCCGCAGCCGCCCTGCCATTCTACCGGCTTACTTGTAAACCGGGAAGCGGGCGCAGATCTCCTTGACCTGTCCCTTCACGCGCGCAATGGTCTCTTCGTTGCTGATATCGTCGAGGATATCGCAGATCCAACCGGCCAGCTGCGCCACTTCCTCTTCCTTGAAGCCGCGACGGGTCACGGCGGGAGTACCGATACGCAGACCGGAGGTAACGAACGGCGAACGCGGGTCGTTCGGTACGGAGTTCTTGTTCACGGTAATGTTGGCGCGGCCCAGGGCAGCGTCCGCATCCTTACCGGTGATGTCCTTGTTGATCAGGTCAACCAGGAACAGGTGGTCTTCAGTACCGCCGGAGACGATGTTGATGCCACGATCCAGGAACACCTTGGCCATGGCCTGAGCATTCTTGACGACCTGAGCCTGGTAGGCTTTCCACTCCGGCTCCATCGCTTCCTTGAAGCAAACCGCCTTGGCGGCGATGACGTGCATCAGCGGACCGCCCTGAGATTCCGGGAACACCGCGAAGTTCAGCTTCTTCTGCAGCTCTTCGTCAGCATTGGCGGACAGGATCAGGCCACCACGCGGGCCACCCAGGGTCTTGTGAGTGGTGGTAGTCACCACGTCTGCGAAGGGCAGCGGCGTCGGGTATACACCGGCAGCCACAAGACCGGCGATGTGCGCCATGTCGACGAACAGGTAAGCACCTACCTTGTCGGCGATTTCGCGGAAACGCGCCCAGTCAACGATCTGCGAGTAGGCAGAGAAACCGGCCACGATCATCTTCGGCTTGTGCTCAACCGCCAGACGCTCGACTTCATCATAATCGATGGCGCCGGTTTCAGTGTTCAGACCGTACTGTACGGCCTTGTAGATACGACCGGAGAAAGATACGGCAGCACCGTGAGTCAGGTGACCACCATGCGCCAGGCTCATGCCCAACACGGTATCGCCCGGCTGGCACAGCGCCATGAATACGGCGGCGTTTGCCTGTGAACCGGAGTGCGGCTGCACGTTGGCGTAGGTGGCACCGAACAGCTCCTTGGCACGTTCGATCGCCAGCTCTTCAACCACATCGACGTATTCACAGCCGCCGTAGTAACGCTTGTGCGGGTAGCCTTCGGCGTACTTGTTGGTCAGTACGGAACCCTGAGCTTCCATTACACGCGGGCTGGTGTAGTTCTCGGAGGCGATCAGTTCGATGTGCTCTTCCTGACGGGTCGCTTCGGACTGCATTGCAGACCACAGATCCGCATCATAACTGGCGATGGACATATCTTTGCTAAACATTGTGGCCCCCTGTAGTGGCGAAAATAGTGGCAAAGTTGGCGCAGGTAGTGATGAACCAGTGCTGGACTAGTGACGGACTGACCTGTAGCTGCCTTCTGAAAAGAGGCGCATTATAGTCCAAAATTCATACGGAAGGCACATGAAAAGGGGTCAGTCCATTACGCAAAAGATTCATTTTGCGACCGGCCTGACCCGAAGTGGGGATTTTGGCTCAATCAATACTGATATTGATGCCCTTTTCCGCCTCGGCGGGCTTCTTCGGCAGGGTGATCGCCAGCACCCCATCCTCGAACGCCGCCTTGACTGCGGCAGCATCCACGTCAGCCCCCACGGACAGCTGACGAATGAACTTGCCCACATGGCGTTCCTGGCGAATCAGCTTGCCGTCCTTCTCTTCCTTTTCTTCCTTGCGCGTCTCGCCCTTGACGGTCAGGACGCCGTTATCCAGCGAAATCTGGATATCTTCTTTTTTCACCCCCGGCATATCCACACTCACCTTGTAGGCATCATCGGTTTCATGCACATCAATGGCCGGTGCCTTGTCGCCGTTGGAGCGATTGGCCAGCGGGCGGAAAAAGTCGTTCAAAAAGGTATCATCAAACAGGCTGTTGAAACGGGTCAGATTGTTACTCATCACACCTCTCCTCTGTGCTGGATATGACGGATCAACACAACCACCGACTCAGCGTCGGCTGCTCTGAGTGTAGAAAAGCTTCTGTATTACCGCCATTGCACCGGTGCTTACAGTTTGCGCGTAAGACCCCTTCCTGACGCCCGGAGGGGGAGGGAAGGGAGGGGAGGATGTCAAATTTTCCCTGCACGCTTGAGCGCGGTGTACTGTTCAACCAGCGCCACATGCATCAGTTGCGGTACTGCATCCACCACCATAACGCCGCGGGACTTCAGCCGTTGGATCAGCTGTTCGCGCTGCTCTCGATACAGGGTGAGCGCGCAGTGATGCAGCGCTTCGTTCAGCTCCGGCTGCGCGCCGGGCTGATGATCCAGATAACCTTCCCGCAGACAGGCCACCATCACCAGATGCTTGCGTGACAGCAGTCGCACGGCGGTCTGCAGATCATCGCTGTCGTCATCGCGCAGATTGGTTACCAGGATGACCAGCGAGCGTTTCTGCTGGTGCTGCATCAACAGGCCCGCAGCCTGAACCACATCACTGGCCTCGGTACTGCTGTGCAGGTCATAGAGCCCGTTGAGCAGCGTATTGATCCCCTGACGCCCCTTTACCGGTCGCAACCATCGACTGCTGCCGGCAAAACCGAGTACGCCAACGGCATCACCGGCCCCCAGAGCCATATAGGCCGTCAGCAGCAGCGCATTGAGGGCATGATCAAGGTGGCTCAGCTCGCCATCCATTGCCCGCATCCGTCGACCGGTATCCAGCATGAAGAGTATGTCCTGGTCCCGTTCTTCCTGGTATTCGCGGGAGATCAGGCGTTGCTGCCGAGCCGTCGCCTTCCAGTCGATCTGACGAATTTCGTCGCCACGCTGATACTCGCGCAGTTGCCGAAATGTCAGTCCCGACCCGCGGCGCTGGCTCAGATGCGCCCCCATATGCGCGATCCGCTGTTCATAATCGAGGAAGTTCAGTTGCGCCAGCGCCATGAAATCGGGATAGACATTGACGACCTGCTCTGCGTCCACGGCACGCTGCAGCCGCCAGAACCCCAGCGGTGAGCGGATGCGCATGCCTATGGCACCGAAACGGGCCGGCCCGCGGCGGATGGGACGCGCCGAATATTCGACGACGCCGGACTCTCCGGGCAGAATCTCCAGCTCCACCGGCAACTGTTCGGTGATCAGGGCATCGGGATAGTCGTCGGTACAACTGAGACGGACCGGATCGGTGCCCGGATTGTCGAAACGCAGCCGAATCCTCGCCGTGGCGCCCAATGCCAGATTGCTCGGCAACTGCCGCCAGGCGGACGGCTCGGGTGCCGTACACAGGCGCAGTGCGTCCACCAGCGCCAGCCCTGCCGTCATGGCCGGCAACCACCACCAGAGAGCCGCGAGGGCATCCACATTCCACTCGGTAAAGATCCGCAACAGCGGCAGCAGCAGCGCCGAGGTCAGCAGCATGCCCAGATACTTGAACAGGGTTCGGTCAGGAATCAGCCCAAGCAGCGACCTGATCATATCCGCGGCGCTTCCACCGTCTGCAGCAATTGTTCCAGCACCCGGTCCGGAGTAAAACCGTCGATCTCGCTTTCGGGCGCCAACAGAATGCGATGGCGCAGCACCGGCAACGCGACCTGCTTGATGTCATCCGGCAGCACGAAGCTGCGTCCATTCATCAGCGCCCAGGCCTTGGCCGCACTGACCAGGCCGATACTGGCACGCGGCCCCGCCCCCTTGAGAATGCTGCCGATATTGCGGGTAGCCTGCACCAGACGCACGGCGTAGGCCAACACCTGATCATCCAGAGTCACGCGCTCGGTTGCCCGCTGCAGCGCCAGCACATCCGCCGGTGTCAGTGCCCCGGACAGCCGCTCGCTGATCGACTCCATGCTCAGCCGACCCTCCGTCACCTGACGCACCAGGCGGGTTTCGTCATCAAACGTCGGATAATCGATAAACACTTTCATCAGAAAGCGGTCGAGTTCGGCCTCCGGCAACGGATAGGTGCCTTCCTGTTCAATCGGATTCTGGGTGGCCAACACCATGAACGGCGGCGACAGCGCGTGAGGCTTGCCTTCAATGGTCACCTGCTGCTCCTGCATCACTTCCAGCAGCGCCGCCTGAGTCTTGGCCGGCGAGCGGTTGATTTCGTCTGCCAGCAGCAGGTTGGTAAACACCGGACCACGGCGCACATGAAAGCGCCCTTCCTTCATGTCATAGATGGCATGCCCGGTCATGTCCGCCGGCATCAGGTCCGGGGTGAACTGGATACGCCGGAAATGGCCGCTGAAACAGGTCGCCAGCGCACGCACCAGCAGCGTCTTGCCCAGACCCGGCACTCCCTCCAGCAACACATGGCCACGACAGAGCAGGGCGATCAGCACCTGATCAATGACTTCATCCTGACCGATCAACAGCGAGCCTATGCTGCTGCGAAGAAAATCGATCTGCTCGCTGACGCCGGCCGCGAGCCGCGGGGCTTCCATTTCAATGGTCATAAACGGTTCCTGATCCTGATAAGAAGCTGCACTGTCTCAACCAGTTCAGCCGAGGTGTAATCTTCCCGGGGTGTCAGCGCACGGCTGACCTCCTCCGGCGGCAACTGTGCCTGTGCGGCCACGACCACCTGCTGCTGTTCAGCGGCCAGTTGTTCCAGCCCGCCCTGCAGGCGGGCGGCACGACGCAGGATCTGACGCCGCAACGGCGCCAGCAGATGATTCAGATGGCCGTGTCGATAATGAAAGCGTGCCACCGCCTCTATGTGTTCATTCAGTGTGCGCCGCTGCTGATGCGACGGCTGCAGCGCCGGCCCGAATCGGCGGCCGCAACGAAGCAGCCAGGCCAGCAGCAGACACAGAGCCATCACCAGCACTTCCGGGGCGTAGCTCAACAACAGCTGTGACAGCGACGGCCAGTCGCTGTAGCGTTGAATATGCACAACTGCGCGATCGCGATTGAGCCAGAGCAGCAGGTAGGCGTGATCAAACAGGCCAATCCGGTTGTTGCTCCAGATGCCGATATCTCGCAACACGGTAATGCGACCATTGCCCAGTCTCAGCAGCAGCACGCCGGTACGCTCGGTCGGCAGCGATTGCGCCTCCAGCTCGACGCCCACGATCGATTCAGCGTCGGACTGCCAGCGCAGCGCCGGCGCCCCGGCCCCGTGGATACGCGCGCCCCTGGCCGCCGCCAGGTAGCTCAGCTCATCAACGGGCACGTCCGCTTCCCGGCGTAGGATATCGGCCCTCGCCTGCGCTGACGGATTGACCGAGGACGGCTCTTCAGCGGTATCAAGCCAGGTAACCTCTGTCTCCAGATCGACACCGGCATCCGTTGTCGGCATCCGCTGAGCCCGATCCTGCTGCGCGTGATCATCCTCAACCTGCTGCACGCCCAGCGCCCGAGCCAGCGGATCGGATGATTGTGCAGGCGTGTAATGCCAGATCAGATGTCCTCCGGACTCGACCCATTGCAGCAACTGTTCGACGCTTGACGGGTCGTCCTGCAGATAATCGGCGCTGGTCAACACCAGACTGTCCTGCGGCCCGAGCTGCTCGACGGCTATGGGATAGCGGCTGTGTACGACCTCCTGCCCCTGCTGCTTGAGCAGCTGCCCGGCCGCCAGATACTGGTTGCGTTGCACTTCAACCCCAGGCCCCCGGTCCACAATGCGATCAATGGCTTCCAACTCGGTCATCAACACATAGCCCAGCAGTACCAGCAGCACCAACACGGCGAGCGACAGCATTCTGAACACCGATACCCGCATTACACCCACTCCTGCTTTACGGCCTGCAGCAGCTGCTCGACACGCTCTGGTGCCGGTGATTCGTGGGCATAGGCCAGACGCAGCCAAGCATCGGTCAGATCGTCGAACAGCAGGCTGCCGGCCAGTTGCGGGTGGCGGCGAACGGCAGCCGCACACTCCAGTTCGGTATGCCAGGGCTCGAGCTGAACCCGATGATGGTGCACCAGCCGATGCAGCGCCTGGCGGTAGACCAGTGACACGGCCAGACGCATGTCACCCGCTGCCATCGCCGCAGCGACAGCGGCGTTCAGGTCGGCAGGCAGGCTATCGGCTCCGATCGCCATACCCATCAAGACGCGCGGCGCCCTCCTTTCTGCCTCCGGGGGTGACGGCAGCGCCTCGGACGGCCCCAGCTGCCGCCACAGCGCTCGCGTCAGTAATATCAACAGCACCAGTACAAGACCCCAGAGCAGCACTTCAAGCAGACGGAACACACCGTCGCCGATGCCGCTCGACATCCAGTCCTGCGCATCGAACAGTGCCTCCAGCCAGTCAGCATCCGCTTCTTCCTGTGCCGCACCGGATTCCTTCCAGCGCCACTCGGTAACCTCTTCTTCAATCACATAAGGCGGTGCCGACAGCAGCTCCAGGGTTACCTCCTTGACCACCTGGGGTGATGAACCCGCAGCAATCGGCTCGGCCGCTTCCACGGGTGTGGCACCGATGCCCGTCAGCAGCGACACGGCCAGCAGGATGCACGCCAGGGTCGCCCCCTGTGAGCGCGCACGGGGTGCCGTTCGCGCCTGAGCGAGCTGACGAAACAGCAGGTCAAGATCCCAGGCTTCCAGCTCGATGCGGCGATTGATATAGAGCGCAAAGCCACAGGCCACGTAAAAGGGCGCCACCAGCGACATGCACAGCAATGTCAGCATACCGCTCAGATGCGCCAGTACGCCGGAATCACGACTGAACAGCCACTGCAGATCCCACTCGAACAAATCACCCAGCATCGTCAGTACCGTCACCGGCACCGCAATCACCAGCAGCAGCTCCACATGCGCCAGTACCACCGTCAACCAGGAGGCGGCATGACTGCTGCCCTCGGCCAGCATTCGGTGGCGATTCGAACGTGCCCGCCCCTTCTGCTGTTCCAACACCGTCACCGCCTGCAGCAAAGAGCGCCGAGGGTCAAAACGGCGCCACAGCAGAGCACCCAGGCACCCCACCAGCCAGGTGCCTGCCAGCTGTCGCCAGGTCAGCCCCTTCAGGCTGCGCTCATTGAACAGATACCGGCTCAACAACAGCAGCGGCAGACGTTCGAACAGCGGCTTGAGCCACCAGATCACCAGCGCGACCAACCCAGGGGTGTCCGCAAACCCCAGACTCAGCAGGGTAAAGACCACCCCGGCCGGCAGCAGCCAGGCCAGCCACAGGGGACAAAACCAGCGCCGGGCCATGAGTACGCCCAAATCCAGCGCCTGCCAGGGAGTCCGTACCCGCGCTCGGATCTGCAGGTCAGTGAGATTCACGGCGCGCCTCCAGCGACGAGAAGAAACAGAACCAGAGCACACTCAGCCACAGCAGCGCGCCAACGCTCAACTTGACGGCCACCGGCAGCTCCGAACTGGACGACCAGAACGCCTCCAGAAAAGCGGCCACGAACAGCATGAACGTAGCGCCATACATCAGCTTGACCGCTTCGGCCGCCGCCTGACGCAGGGCCTCCAGCCGTCGCCAGCGACCCGGATCAATCATGGCATGCCCCATCATCAGCCCGGCGGCACCGCAAATGACGATTGCCGTCAGTTCAAAGGCACCGTGGCCGATGACGAAGGGATAGAAGGTAATGCCCAGCCCGGCACGGGTCAGATAGCCGGTGACGGCCCCCAGATACAGGCCGTTGAACAGTACAACTGCTACCGTCCCCAGCCCGAGAAACATGCCGCCGGCAAACGCCTTGAATGCAATGCCGATGTTGTGGCTGATGTAGTAGCCGAACATGGCAAGATCGGTTTCAGAGTCGCGCTCGACCCCCAGCCGGTCGTTGGCCGGGTCATACATGGACTCCAGTTCGGCCACCTGCTGCGGTGACAACAGGCTGTAGGCAAAGCTTTCGTTCAGATAGGCACCTGTTCCCATCACCAGCGCCGGCAGTACAAACAGCAGTGCCGAAACGATGACATAGCGCTGCTGACGGCGCAGGGTCGTGACAAAAGCGGCCAGGGCCGCAGCCAGCCGCTGCAGCGTGGCGCGTGTATCACGCTGATAGAGTTGATGATGCCCCAGCATGACCAGACGATTGAGGCGGTTGACCAGTGCATCGGAGTAGTCGCGCTGGCGTGCCGTGGATAGATGGCCGCACACCTTACGGTAGTCCTCGGGGAAACGCTCATCCGGCGCACTGCGTTTGTCACCGGCGTCCAGCAACGTCTCCAGCTGCTGCCAGAGCGGTGCATGGCGTTGTTCGAAATCCGTTTCCTTCATCACACCCCTGCTCTATTCACTTGCGTCCCAGCAGCCAGGCACCCATGCCCTTGAGTCGCTCCAGTCCCGCGTCGCCCTCACTGCCGATGACCGGTGCCAGCAGTTTGGCCAGTTCCTGCTGACGCGGTTCGCTGATGGTACGGCTGCGTACCGTCAGGCTGATAATGCCCTGGCGCTCAGCCCGGCTCAGCGCCTGCGGCGGCATCAACGGCTGAATCCTCTCATCCAGCCGTGGCGCCTGCCGGCTGTCCACATGTACCACCAGCGTACCGGCTGCCAGATCTCCCAACCGCTGAAAGCGGCGTGTCAGCGCCATACTGATCAGCCCGGAAACATAAAACAGCGGAAAGAAATCGGCTGCACGCAGCAGGTTGCGAATCACCGACCCACCCCAGCCGACCGGGGTCAGATCTTCGTTGACGACCCTCAACCCCATCATCTTTTTGCCGGGAGTCTGGCCGCGACGGCAGACCTCGAAAAAAACCGGATAGAACCACTCCAGCAGGAAGGTCAGAATCAGAAAAAGGCCCATGCCGAACCCACCCATAAACTGCGCCACGACCGCAAACAGGGCGTAGGCCAGCAGCCGCCAGCCAAGGTCGATCAGGAACGCCAGAATGCGTACCACCGGACCGGCCACAGCCTGGCTGAAATCAATACCTTCCGGGGTTTCGACACTGCAATGGTTATCAAGCAGCCTGGATGCCTGCATGGGATCACCGTCTGCGTGTTATCGGCTGGCGCGAATATCGAGGTGCTGGTTCACCTTGTAGCTCAGGTAAAACACACTGAAGAAGAAGGTCAGGATCGGACCGGCCCAGGTTGGCTTGCCTTGGCTGTTGGTGATGCGGTTGAGACGATTGCGGAACTTATATACCCATACCAGGGTAAGGATATAGCTGGCGATGCCCAACAGGCTGTCGATCAGCATCAGTGAGCCAGACGTGGAATAAGGGTCTGCAACACTGACAACAATGGAGGAGACACCGCTGGCGACATACATACCGATGGCCGCAGCGACAAAACCATTGGCAATGCGGTCGTCACAAATGCTGTTCAATTTTTGGGTACGATTATACAGCCAGTACATGGCGTAAATACCCAAGGTAATGATGGTCAGACCGAAGACGGCCCAAGTGGTGAAACGCGGGAAAACGGACAGGTCACCGGTGTCATGCTGGAGTTCCAGCTCGGCTTCCGGCGCGACATAGGGATTGTCGGCAACTTGGTTCATGGATTCTTCCTTAAAAGTACAGTTTGTAAGCACTGTGTGCAGCATCCAGGCTGTCCGCGATCCTATCCCACCCTCCTGACTGCCGCCAAGCGCAAGTCTGCATACCCTTGCGCGAGGTCAGTATTCGCCGATCACCACCATGATACGCCGGGGCGGCCTCGACATGGCTTTCCCCTGACACCGGAGGTAGAATCTGATTGCTTTTTAACCCCAAATTA
>CAYMHL010000020.1:8639-26649 GCA_964390205.1 uncultured Marinobacterium sp. | reverse complement strand
AGCTGACCGACGTCGCTGAAAAAGAGATGGCTGCTCTGGTTGAAGCCCGTGAAGAGCTGACCGGTCTGGTCGAAAAAAGCGTTGCCGACCTGGGTGATGTCAAGGACATGCCGTTCATGGCTGAACTGCAGAAGTTCATGAAGCCGATGGACATCACTAAAAGCGCCAAGTAAGTGCTTTGCCGGCGCTGCTCGCACTTTTGCAGCAGCGCCTTCCCGCATATGGATTGACCTGCACCTGTGTCAGACTCGGTAATGATTGCTCGGAATTGAGCGTTCAAACCTTGTCGCCAGGCACGCCAGGCATGATGCAGTTACCCAGGTTATGTGATTGCAATGACAGGCGGGTACCACTCGGGAAAATGATGACTGCCAGGCAGTGATCACACGGAACCGTACACAGTTCAAATTGCATGAAAATAAGGTGAGTGATTATGTACGACAACATGCTTAAAGAGATGCAGGACAAGATGAAGCCGGTCACCAATCTGATCGAGCTTAATCGCAAAGCTGCGGAAAAGATCTTTGCACTTCAGTCCGAACTCTTTACCGAATCGGTCAACGCTAGCCTGGCTCAGGTCAAGGCCCTGGCGGACGTGAAAGAGCCCAAGGAGATGTTTGAACTGCAGCTGGCGTTCATCAAGGAGCAGGAAGCCAAGTGGAGCAACACCGCTGAGCAGGAATTGGCCGCACTGAACGAAGTTCGTGAAGAGCTCACCTCTCTGATGGAACAGGGCATCGAGTCCATGAATGAACTGCCCTATTTCGACATGAGCAAATTCGAACTGCCTGCGTTCGACAAAAACGTTTTTGATTTCAGCAGCTTCATGCCCAAAGCAGCCGCTGCCGGCGAACAGGAAGAAAAGAAGGCGGCTGCCAAGCCGGCTAATGCACCTGTACGCAAGGCTGCTTCGGCCGCTGCCGGCAGTACCGCTGCATCTGCCTGATTCTGCATCGGCCAGATTGGCCTGAAAGCAGGAACATCATGACCGCCTCGGCGGTCATTTTTGTTTAGCGTGCCAGTTCCGGCACAGTGCCACGAATCCCCATGGCAAACTCCATGACGCGCTTGCGAGCAGGTGGCACCCGTCCCGCAAGACCCAGCCCCAGGTTGCGCAGCAACTTCAGCGGTGCGATATCATTGCTGAACACGTGGTAAAAGCCATCCATTACCTGCATCATCAGCAGATTGTGCCGACGACGCTGCTGCTCATAGCGGCCCAGTGTCGCCAGTGACTCGATTGCCTCGCCCTGGGCATGCGCAGCCAGCAACACCTCTGCCAGTGCCGCAGCATCCAGCAAACCGATATTCACCCCCTGCCCGGCCAACGGATGAATCATGTGCGCGGCATCACCCACCAGCACCAGTCCTTCCAGGGCATATTGCTGTGCGTGCTGACGCCTCAGCGGGAAGCTGCTGCGACCCTGTAGGGCGGTAATTTGACCCAGTTCTGCAGGGAAAGAGGCATGCAGCTGTTCGAGAAACAATTCATCCGGCAACGCGCGCAGTCTTTTCACCTCATCCGGGGTGTTGTACCAGACCAGCGAAGCGTTATGACCGCTTAACGGCAGAAACGCCAGTGGCCCCGTCGGCGTGAATTGCTGCCAGGTGATATCTTCCTGACCATAGGCCGTGGTAACACCGGCCACAAGCGCCTGCTGGTGATAATCCCACTTGGTGACACCGATGCCCGCCGCCTGACGGACCATGGAGTCGCCTCCGTCCGCCGCGACCACCAGACGACCCACGACCTGTTCCCCGTTATCAAGTTCAACCAGGGTGGCACCCGGTGAGTAATCAATGCGGCGGGTGCGCGCCGGTGAGATCAGATCAACATTATCCAGCTGACGCACACGTTCAAGCAGGGCCAGCTGCACGATACGATTTTCAACGATATGGCCCAGATGGGTATAGCCACTCTCGGCCGCGTCGAACTCGGTGGCGCCCTGGCGTGAGCTGCTTTCCCATACCTTCATGCGTTTGTAAGGGCAGCTGCGTCGGGAACTGATACCTTCCCAGGCGCCGATGTTCTGGAGAAAACGCTCGGATGCGATGCTGAGCGCCGATACCCTAAGATCGTGTGGCTGCTCCGGCGAGAACGCCTCCGGCAGACTGCTTTCCAGCAAGCCGACTGTCAGGCCGCTTTGACCCAGCGCACAGGCCAATGCCGAACCCACCATGCCGCCGCCCACAATCAGAACATCGTACCGCGTTTTCATGCTTGCGCTCCCCAAAACGATGATGCAATTTCAGCGGCCAGTATACCCGATGGCCAGGATGACCGCTTGCCCGGGATCACTGCATGACAATACTACCTGACAAAAAAGCCCCGCAGGTGCGGGGCTTGATCAGGTGGACAGACTCTGGCTAACCCATGTCTGGCAATCAGAGTCAGGCAATCAGAGTTCGGTGATGCCACCCATGTACGGCTGCAGGGCTTCAGGTACACGCACCTTGCCATCGGCAGTCTGGTAGTTTTCCAGTACGGCCACCAGCGTACGACCCACCGCCAGGCCTGATCCGTTCAGGGTGTGTGCCAGCTCGGGCTTGCCGGTTTCCGGATTGCGCCAGCGCGCCTTCATGCGACGAGCCTGGAAGTCACCCATGTTGGAACAGGAGGAGATTTCACGGTATTTGCCCTGCCCCGGCAGCCAGACTTCGATATCGTAGGTCTTGGCCGCGCTGAAACCCAGGTCGCCACCACAAAGCGCAACCACTCGGTACGGCAGATTCAGCTTTTGCAGGATCGCTTCTGCATGACCGGTCAGGGCTTCCAGGGCATCCCAGGATTTGCTCGGCTCGACGATCTGAACCAGCTCCACCTTGTCGAACTGATGCTGACGGATCATGCCGCGGGTATCACGACCGGATGCACCGGCCTCGGAGCGGAAGCACGGCGTGTGGCAGGTGTATTTCAGCGGCAGGCTGGCTGCATCGACGATTTCGTCACGCACGGTGTTGGTTACCGGCACTTCAGCGGTCGGAATCAGGTAGTAGTCACGCTCACCGAAGGGAATGCGGAACAGATCTTCCTCGAACTTGGGCAGCTGGCCGGTACCCTGCAGGGAGTCGGCGTTGACCATGTAAGGCACGTAGATCTCTTCATAGCCGTGCTCGGCCACATGAGTATCCAGCATCAACTGGGTCAGCGCGCGATGCAGACGGGCAATTTTGCCTTTCATTACTGCAAAACGGGAGCCGGTCAGCTTGGCAGCCGTTTCGAAATCCAGCTCGCCGTTCTTCTCGCCCAACGCCACATGATCCTGGGGCTCAAAATCGAATTCGGCGGGTGTACCCCAGGTGCGCACTTCCACGTTGTCATCTTCGTCAGCGCCTTCGGGAACAGACTCATGCGGAAGGTTCGGTACGCCCAGCAGCAGATCGTCCAACTGTGCCTGAACGGCATTCAGACGTTCCTTGGCGGCATCCAGCTGATCACCCAGGTTCTGCACTTCCGCCAGCAGCGGCTGAATATCCTCACCGGCGGCCTTGGCCTTGCCGATGCCTTTTGATCGGGTATTACGCTCGTTCTGCAGGGTCTCGGTTTCGGTCTGGATAGACTTGCGCTGGTTATCCAGCTCGACAAACTGCTCTACCGGAAATTCGTAGCCCTTCTTCTTCAGCAGATTGGCCACCTCTTCCGGGTTGGCGCGTACATATTTGGGATCCAGCATGAGATCAAACTTACCTTGGTTGTCAAAACGATTGTCAGAACGGTTGTCGGAACGATTGTTATTGCAGCAGTGACGGTCAAAACAGACGGGCCACCCACATTCCGGCACCCAGTGCCGCAATGCACAATGAAACACTCAATAATATATAAATCAGCGCCGACATGACATGCCCCTCACCGATCATCGCCACGGTTTCCAGCGAAAAGGTGGAAAAGGTCGTGAAGGCACCGAGGAAACCCACCATCAGCAGCGGCCGCATCTCGGGTGACAGGCGCGCCCGCTCCAGAATCAACACGAAGCAGACCCCCATCAGCAATGAACCCAGCACGTTGACACTCAGCGTTCCCAACGGCAGGCGATGCTCGGCATTGTTGAGCAGTCCGCTTACCCAGTAGCGTCCCAGCGCACCCAAGGCGCCACCAAGGGCTACCGCCAGCAACTGCATCATCGGCGTCTCCTGTAACGCTGCCTGGGACTCTGTGCATCCTGCTGGCGCAGACGCTGCAGCTTTTCCCGGATTTTGATCTCCAGCCCGCGCGGCTCAGGCGTGTACCAGTGGCGGTCGGCGATGGCTTCGGGCAGGTAACTCTCCCCTGCCGCATAGGCATCAGGTTCATCATGGGCGTAACGGTATTCGGCACCATAGCCCAGATCCTTCATCAGGCTGGTCGGTGCATTGCGCAGATGTTCGGGGACCGGCAGGGAAACTTCCTTGCGGACGTCGGACAGGCACTGATTGAACGCACGGTATACCGCATTGCTCTTGGGGGCGCAGGCGCAGTAGATCGCCGCCTGAGCGATGGCACGCTCGCCTTCGGCCGGACCCACCCGCTCAAAGGCATCCCAGGCCGACAACGCCACCTGCATCGCACGCGGATCGGCATTGCCGATATCCTCGGAGGCGATAGCCACCAGACGGCGTGCCACATACAGCGGGTCAGCGCCACCGTCCAGCATGCGGCAATACCAATAGAGCGCGCCGTCAGGCGAAGAGCCTCGCACTGACTTATGAAATGCCGAGATCATGTCGTAAAAAAGATCCCCGCCCTTGTCGAAGCGACGCCCGCCCGCCTGCAACACTTCCTGCAGCACCTCCGGCGTAACCTGATGACTGCCATCTGCTTGCACTTGTGCCAAATCCGCCGCGATCTCCAGCAGATTCAGTGCAGTGCGGGCATCGCCGTCGGCCGCCAGGGCCAGCTGTTTGCACATATCGACCGGGATCTCGAGCCGCATGCTGCCCAGTCCATGCTCACTGTCTTTTAACGCCTGCTCGATTACCTGCAGCAGCTCGACTTCGGTCAGCGAGCGCAGCAGGTAGACACGCGCCCGGGACAGCAGCGCGTTGTTGAGTTCGAACGAGGGGTTTTCCGTGGTGGCGCCAATAAAGATGACCGTGCCGTCTTCCACATAGGGCAGAAAGGCATCCTGCTGCGACTTGTTAAAGCGGTGTACCTCATCCACGAACAGGATGGTCTTGCGTCCGCTCTGCGCCTTGACCTGGCGCGCTTCGTCCACGGCCTGACGGATCTCCTTGACCCCCGCCAGCACCGCCGAAACGGTCATGAAATGGGCGTCCACCTGATGCGCCACCAGCTGCGCCAGCGTCGTCTTGCCCACGCCGGGTGGCCCCCAGAGAATCATCGAGTGGATGGCCCCCTGCTCCAGTGCCTGACGCAGCGGCTTGCCAGCGGCCAGCAAATGACTCTGGCCGATGTATGCCTGCAGGGTTGCCGGCCGCATCCGGGCCGCCAGCGGCTGATAGCCCCTGGTCTGGTCGCTGAACAGATCCTGCATTACTGACCCGGGTCCAGAATGACATCGGCCCCTTCCGGCGGCACGAACACGAACACATCATCTGCCAGTTCAGGGTCATACTCCAGGTCATGCAGCACCAGCATGCTGCGCTGGCCCAGACTGTCTTCCATCGACAGCTCACTGATCTGTCGCTGCTCGAACAGCAGACGGATGCGGGCAAAGGTGGCGTTTTCGGCATTGAGCGGCTTGAGTTCATAGAGCGCAACACTGCTTTCAACACCGGTTTCATTGCGGTCAATCCGTTCGATACTGAAGCGTTCGCTCAGTTGCTCGATCTGACCATTGAGAATCATCGCCGGCGCACTGTTGTTCTGTCCTGTCGCCGGTTTACGCGTCACCTGCTCCAGGTCGGGATCGTGGATCCAGATATGCTCGCCATCGCTGACGATCTCCTGCACAAAGGGGGCTTCCGTCACCCAGCGGAACCGGTTGGGGCGGGCCACGATGAAATAACCGCTGGAGTCTTCGGCGCGATCACCGTCACTGCTCAGGGCAAACTGGGTAAAATCGGCCCGAGCGGCTGTGTGACCGGACAGCAGGTCACTCAACTCTTCAACGGGGCCGGCATGGGCGGCGGCCATAAGACCCAGTGTGAGTACAGCCGTTGACAGGGCTGTCGTGAAAATGGATTTGAACATTGCTTAATCCCTCGGAGGTGGCGGAGCCAGCACTTCACGCTGGCCGTTGCTGCCGGCTTCAGAGACCACCCCGGCAGCTTCCATGGATTCGATCATGCGGGCGGCACGGTTGTAACCGATCTTCAACTTGCGCTGCACGCTGGAGATGGAGGCCTTGCGCGACTCGGTGACAAACGCCACCGCCTCATCATAGAGCGGGTCCAGTTCGTCATCGAAGCCGGCACCGGCGCCGCCGGATTCACCTCCCCCGTCGGACAGGTTGACGTCGATATAGTTCGGCGTCCCCAGCAGCTTCCACTGTTCCACGACCCGGTGGACCTCGTCATCGCTGACGAAGGCGCCGTGGACACGGTTGGGAATACTGGTACCGGCCGGCACATACAGCATGTCACCATAGCCCAGCAGGCTCTCGGCACCGCCCTGATCAAGGATGGTCCGCGAGTCGATCTTGGACGATACCTGGAAGGCGATGCGGGTCGGGATATTGGCCTTGATCAAACCGGTGATGACGTCCACAGAGGGACGCTGGGTGGCCAGAATCAGGTGAATACCGGCCGCACGCGCCTTCTGCGCAATACGGGCGATCAGCTCCTCAACCTTCTTGCCCACCATCATCATCATGTCGGCAAACTCGTCGATCACCACCACAATATAGGGCAGGGTTTCCAGCAGGGGAGCAGGCTCATCGTCCGGGTAGCCATATTCCTGCGGATTCCACAAAGGGTCGGTGAGCGGCTGCCCTGCTTCCTGGGCATTGATCACCTTATCGTTGTAGCCGGCGATGTTGCGCACCCCCATCTTCGCCATCAACTTGTAACGCCGCTCCATTTCGGCCACACACCAGCGCAGACCACCGGCGGCTTCCTTCATGTCGGTAATCACCGGCGTCAACAGATGGGGAACGCCCTCGTAGATCGACAGTTCCAGCATTTTGGGGTCGACCAGAATCAAGCGCACTTCGTCCGGTGTGGCCTTGAGCAACAGGCTCAACAGCATGGCGTTCACACCCACGGATTTACCGGAGCCCGTGGTACCGGCCACCAACAGGTGAGGCATCTTGGCCAGATTGGCTACAACCGGATTGCCGGCGATATCGTTGCCCAAGGCCAGTGTCAGGCGTGAAGAGGCCTCCAGGTAGGGCTTGGCGTTGAGCACCTCGCTGAGATGGACGGTCTGACGTACCTGGTTCGGAATCTCGACCCCGACCACCGATTTGCCCGGAATCACCTCCACCACACGCACGCTGGTCACCGCCATGGAGCGGGCCAGGTCACGCGACAGGTTGGAGATCTTGCTGGCCTTGACGCCTGGCGCCGGCTGCAGCTCGAAACGGGTGATCACCGGCCCCGGATTGACTTCAACCACTTCGGCCTTGACGCCAAAGTCATTCAGCTTGTCTTCCAGCAGGCGTGACATCTGCTCCAGATCGTCTTCGCTGTAGCCCTGTTGTTGCTGATCCGATGGTGGGTCAAGCAGCTCCAGTGATGGCAACCGCGGCAACTGCTTGCGTTTTTGTGCCGGTTCCTGGTCCGTCTCTTCTGCCAGCGGCTTATGCGTCTCGGACAGCGGCACGATTTTCAGGCTCTTTTTCGCCAGCATCTCCTCGCTTGCCGCAGTCACGGGGGTGGCAACGGCTGGGGCCTGGGTGTTCAGAGGTAAGGTGTCAGCGTCTTGCGCACTGTCAGGCTCTGCCTCCGCTTGGGGACGTGAGGCCGAAATGGCAGGGGCTTCGGCTGTTTGCTCCGCTCTGGCCTTGGGCATCATGGCTTCAAAAGAGGGTTCGACCCTGGTAGCTGCCCGTTTTGTCGCCAAGGGCTCGGACCCGTTCCGGGAAGGCAGAGCAGGATCGGGCTCAGTCGTGAGGCCAAGTGTCGATTCCGGCCGCTGCCGTGCAATCGCTTCGGGGTGTTCTGCGCGACGCTCGGTGTCGGGTTTGGTAGCACGGCTGAATCTGGGCTTCAGCGTTAAACGCTCGCGCAGAGTCTCTGCCAGCCCACAGATGCGATCACCCAGCTTTTCCAGCGCATCACGCCAGGAGATCTCTACAAACAGCGTCAATCCCAGTAACAACAAAGTCCAGAGCACCACCGAGCTGCCGGTTACGCTGAACCAGCTCACGCTCCAGTCGGACAGGGCCTCACCAATAATGCCACCTACCGTAAAGGGGTAATGCAACCCTTCGTTGGAAAGGTGAATCGATGCCAGCGCACAGAGACTGAACAAAAACAGCAGCGCACCGCTGGTACGCAGCATCAGGAACGGCAGACTGTCTATCAGCCCGTATTGGGGGCGACGCAAAAACCGCCAGGCCGGCATCAGTAACAGCAACGGCAGCAGATAGGCGCCGATACCGATAGCGGAGATAACGCCATCCGCCACCCAGGCGCCGGCAGCACCGGTAAAGTTTTCCACCTGAGGCTGATAGCCAAGGTGGGACCAGCCGGGATCTCTCGGGTCATAGCCGATCAACGCCAGCAACAAAAACAGGTTGGCACCCACCAGCAGAATAAGACCACTCTCGCGGACGATACCCAGCAACTGCTCCGCCAGAGGGGGTGGGCTTTTAAGGTGCTTATTACTCAATCGGGTTTTCCTTACACTCTACAGATCAACAAGCTACGGCAAAAATACCATAATCCGCCCCTGGACGCCGAATATTGCCTGCGGTCGATGCCTCGACATGGACAATCGACAGCTGCGGGTTTAGAGTCAGCTCCATTCTGCCGGTGGTTCAGTATACGTGAACCAGCTTACGAACATCTTAATGTGGAAACTGAACGCTCATGAGTGAAGTACAACACCATCGCCTGATCATTCTGGGTTCCGGTCCTGCCGGTTACACTGCGGCGGTCTACGCAGCCCGCGCCAACCTCAATCCGGTTGTAATTACCGGCATGCAGGCCGGCGGTCAGCTGACCACCACCACGGATGTCGACAACTGGCCGGGTGATGTGGAGGGTGTTCAGGGTCCCGAACTGATGCAGCGCATGCAGGCGCATGCCGAACGCTTCAATACTCAGGTGCTCTTCGACCATATTCATACTGCCGAACTGCAGAACCGCCCCTTCCGCCTGAAAGGCGATATGGGCGAATATACCTGTGACGCGCTGATCATCGCTACCGGCGCATCTGCCCAGTATCTGGGCCTGGAATCCGAAGAAGCCTTCATGGGCAAGGGCGTCAGTGCCTGTGCAACCTGCGACGGTTTTTTCTATCGCGGCCAGAAAGTCGCGGTGATCGGTGGCGGCAATACGGCGGTTGAAGAAGCGCTCTACCTGTCCAACATCGCCGCGGAAGTTACGTTGATTCATCGCCGTGACAGCCTGCGTTCGGAAAAAATCCTGCAGGACAAGATTCTGGAGCGTGCCGCAAACGGCAACGTCAACATCCTGTGGAACCATCAGTTGGATGAAGTTCTGGGCGATGATTCCGGTGTGACCGGCGTACGTGTGCGCAGCACTCAGGATGACAGCACTCAGGAACTGGAACTGCAGGGCGTGTTTGTGGCCATCGGTCATAAGCCGAACACCGATCTGTTCACCGGTCAGCTGGACATGCAGGACGGTTACCTGAAGATCCGCTCCGGTCTGGACGGCAACGCCACCCAGACCAGCATTGAAGGCGTCTTTGCTGCCGGTGATGTGTGCGATCACAACTACCGTCAGGCGATCACTTCAGCCGGTTTCGGCTGCATGGCCGCGCTGGATGCCGAAAAATACCTGGATAACCTCGAAAAATAATGATCCCCTGGCTGGCTGAAGGCAGCCTGGACTTTCCCCCGCTCGAACAGGCTCTGGTAGAACCGGATGGCCTGCTCGCGGCGGGAGGCGACCTGAGCGAAGCGCGTCTGATCCACGCCTATCGCAGCGGCATCTTTCCCTGGTACAACCCGGGCGAGCCGATTCTTTGGTGGAGCCCGGACCCTCGCTGTGTACTCTTCCCCCGGGACCTGTACCTGTCGCGCAGCCTGCGCAAGCGTTTGCGCAAAGGCGACTACACCCTCACCTTTGACCGCGCCTTCGCCAGGGTCGTGGCTGCCTGTGCAGCGCCCAGGCGCAGGCAGGAAGGCACCTGGATCAGCGAGGATATCTTCAAGGCCTATCTGAACCTTCACCGTCTGGGGATCGCCCATTCGGTCGAGGTGTGGATTGATCAGCAGCTGGTGGGTGGGCTCTATGGCCTGGCTATCGGCAAGGTCTTCTTCGGTGAGTCCATGTTTGCCAGTCAGCGCGACTGTTCCAAAATCGCCTTTGCCTGGTTGGCTACCCAGCTGCAATACTGGGGATACGAGCTGATCGATTGTCAGGTCTATAACGATCATCTGGCCAGTCTGGGTGCGACCGAGGTCCCGCGCAGGGTCTTTGCGCAGGAACTTGCCCGCTTGCGCGACCTGCCCTGCGAGCATGACTGGACCTTCTCGATCGGCCGTGACGAGATCACGGGGGGCACATCATGAGTAACCTGCGCACGCTAAGGTTTTACGCGACACCGGAGCACACCTGCAGCTACCTTCCTGATCGACAGGCACGCACTCTGTTCGTGGACCCGCGTGCCACCATCGACCGCAGCCTTTACAGTCAGCTATCGGATCTGGGCTTTCGCCGCAGCGGCAGCCATATTTACCGCCCTCACTGTGAAAACTGCCAGGCCTGTATTTCCGTGCGCATTCCCGTTGATCGCTTCGAGCCTTCCAAGACCCAAAAACGCATCGCCAATCGCAACGCTGACCTGATTGTGCGTTCATCCCCCTGCATCCTGACCGCAGAGTACTACGCCCTCTACGAACGTTATATCCGCCAGCGTCATGCCGATGGTGATATGTATCCGCCCAGCGAAGATCAATTCATCAACTTTTTGGCCGAAGGTGGTACCGACAGCTGCTTCTATGAGTTTCGCACACCGCAGGAACGGCTGCTCGCAGTGGCGGTATCCGACCGGCTGGATCAAGGGTTGTCGGCGCTCTACACGTTTTATGACCCGGACGAGCACAAACGCAGCCTGGGTGTGTACGCCGTACTCTGGCAAATTCGTCAGGCACAGCGTCTGGGGCTGCCCTATCTATACCTGGGCTACTGGGTAAAAGAGTGCCGGAAAATGAACTATAAAACGACCTATGCCCCGCTTGAGATGCTGTTGAATGGCGAGTGGCAAACGCTGATATCCACCGATAATACGGATAGATTTTGAATTTCTGCGCAGTTTCAGGCAAAATACTGCGCTTTCCATACAGGCAATCCAGCCTCAAAGGTAGGTAATGAATGGCTAAAGAAGATTCATTTGAAATGGAAGGGACTGTTATCGATACCCTTCCTAACACCATGTTCCGTGTCGAGCTTGAAAACGGCCATGTGGTGACTGCACATATTTCCGGCAAGATGCGCAAAAACTACATCCGCATCCTCACCGGCGACAAGGTCAAGGTTGAACTGACCCCTTACGACCTGAGCAAGGGTCGCATCGTCTACCGCGCCCGCTGATATCTCAGGCGCGGTTGCGGTGGATGGCAGCCATCAGGCTGCCACCGCTGCGACCTCCACCCTGATCTCTCCGTCTTCACCCACATCAATGTCCACATCGCCACCCGACTCGGCCAAGTCACCAAACAGGATCATCTCGGCCAGCGGCTTCTTCACTTTCTCCTGAATCAGACGCTGCATCGGACGCGCACCCATTTTCTCGTCGTAACCATGTTCCGCCAGCCACAGACGGGCGGCATCACTGACATTGAGTACCACATGCTTCTCATCCAGCTGCGCCTGCAGCTCGGTGAGGAACTTGTCGACCACGCCCTTGACGATATCCAGCGTCAACGACTTGAACTGGATAACCGCATCCAGACGGTTGCGGAACTCGGGTGTAAACAGCCGCTTGAGCGCTTCCATGGCATCGGTGCTGTGATCCTGCTGGGTAAAACCGATCGACGGACGGCTCTGCGCTTCGGCACCGGCATTGGTGGTCATCACCAGAATGACGTTGCGGAAGTCCGCCTTGCGGCCGTTGTTGTCGGTCAGGGTACCGTTGTCCATCACCTGCAGCAGCAGGTTGAACACTTCCGGGTGCGCCTTCTCGATTTCGTCCAGCAGCAGTACGCAATGCGGTGTTTTGGTGACCGCTTCGGTGAGCAGCCCACCCTGATCGAAACCGACATAACCCGGAGGCGCACCGATCAGCCGTGACACGGTATGACGTTCCATGTACTCGGACATGTCGAAGCGTACCAGCTCGATGCCCAAAATCCGTGCCAGCTGCTGGGTGACCTCGGTCTTGCCCACCCCGGTCGGACCGGCAAAGAGGAAGCTGCCCACCGGCTTGTTCGGTTCTTTCAGCCCCGCACGGGACAGTTTGATCGCCGATGCCAGTGAATCAATCGCCTCGTCCTGACCCAGCACCACCATCTTGAGGTTGCTCTCCAGCTTACGCAGCTGATCCTTGTCGGAGGTCGACACGCTTTTCGGCGGGATACGGGCAATCTTGGCCACAACGGTTTCCACCTCGGCCACATCGATCACCGTCTTGCGATGCTCAGGGGCCATCAAGCGCTGGTAGGCACCCGCCTCATCAATGACGTCAATCGCCTTGTCCGGCATGTGCTTGTCGTTGATGTAACGCTCGGCCAACTCCGCTGCGGCACGCAACGCGGCATCGGTATACTCGACCTCATGGTGCTCCTCAAAGCGGGACTTGAGGCCGCGCAGGATACGATAGGTGTCATCGACACTGGGCTCGAGCACGTCGACTTTCTGGAACCGACGTGCCAGTGCCCTGTCCTTTTCGAAGATGCCACGGAATTCCTGGAAGGTGGTCGAGCCGATGCAACGGATCTCACCGGAGCTGAGCAGCGGCTTCAACAGGTTGGATGCATCCATGGAGCCGCCGGATGCCGCTCCGGCGCCGATGATGGTGTGGATCTCGTCGATGAACAGAATTGCGCGAGGCTGTTGCTTGATCTCGTTCAGCAGCGCTTTCAGTCGCTTCTCGAAATCACCACGGTATTTGGTGCCGGCCAGCAAGGCGCCCAGATCCAGGGAATACACCACGCTCTCGGCGATGATATCCGGCACCTTCTCTTCGATGATCAGCTTGGCCAGACCTTCGGCGATGGCGGTCTTGCCGACCCCCGCCTCACCCACCAACAGCGGGTTGTTCTTGCGTCGACGGGAGAGGATCTGCACCACCCGCTCAACTTCCGCATCACGCCCCACCAGGGGATCGATGCGGCCCAGTGCAGCCTGCTGATTGAGGTTGACGGCATACTGAGCCAGCGCGCTCTTGCTGCTGTCGCGCCCTTCTTCGCCACTGCCCTCTACTTCATGATCCGAAGACTCACTTTCGTTGATGCGGGAGATGCCGTGGGAGATGTAGTTGACGATATCCACCCGCTCGATGCCCTGCTGCTGCAGCACGAATACGGCGTGGCTCTCCTGCTCACTGAAAATCGCCACCAGCACATTGGCACCACTGACTTCGGACTTGCCGGATGACTGCACATGAAACACCGCGCGCTGAAGCACACGCTGGAAGCCCAGTGTCGGCTGGGTCTCCATACCGGGGATGTTCTCCGGCAACAGCGGTGTGGTTTCATCGATAAACAGCGTCAACTGCTGGCGCAGTCGGTCCAAATCGGCACCGCAACCGTGCAATACCTCCGCGGCCTGACGGTTGTCGAGCAGCGCCAGCAACAGGTGCTCGACCGTCATGAATTCATGTCGCTTGTCCCGGGCGGACCGGAACGCAACGCTCAGGGTATCTTCAAGCTCTCGATTCAGCATGGCGTTCGCCTCCGTCAGACCGTTTCCACTTCACACAACAGCGGGTGCTTGTTCTCTCTGGCATATTGATTCACCTGTGCGGCTTTGGTTTCAGCTACATCACGGGTATATACGCCACAGACGCCTTTGCCTTGAGTATGGACGGCCAGCATCACTTGTGTCGCCTTTTCCTGATCCATACTGAAAAAAATCATCAACACTTCGACGACAAAGTCCATCGGCGTGTAATCATCATTCATCAGCACCACCCTATACATGGGTGGACGCTTCAATGCGGGTTTGGTTTCGGCCGTCGCCAAGCCGCCATCGCCGGGATGGTCATCCTCGGCGTTATGATCGGAACTCATCAACCTGATCTCGTGCATCTGTTGCAACAACGTCTCTACCTTCGATATTAGTCTAAAAACGTGCCGGAAAAGCCTTGCCTTCTCTAGTGTCATAGGCAGCAAATGCTATACTCGGCCTGTATAGAGGAGAGGTTAAAGGCAGCCTGCCGATAAGTCTACGCTCGTAGGCCCGGGTTGGATGCCTTGCCTGTAGTCCCTGACCCATAAGGAACACCGCTTGTTGCCACAGGCGGGCAATGACCTAAGAGCAAGGCTCTGAATGTCACAGGAGGAAGTAGTGATGCAGTTAGGGACTGTGAAGTGGTTCAACAACGCCAAGGGCTATGGTTTCATCCTCTCGGATGCATGTGAAGAGGAGCTCTTTGCCCACTTCTCGGCCATTGTGATGGACGGGTACAAGAGCCTCAAGGCCGGTCAGGCCGTCAAGTTTGAAATTCAACCGGGCCCCAAGGGACTGCATGCCGTCAATATTCAGCCGGCAGAACACACAGCTGAACAGTCAGCGGAGTAATACACGCGCCAGATGTCGAAGATCCTGCTATTCAACAAGCCGTTCAGAGTACTGACGCAATTTACGGATCAAGAGGATCGCTCGACACTGGCCGATTTCATCAAGGTCCCCGGAGTCTATGCGGCCGGCCGGCTCGATTATGACTCCGAGGGCCTGCTTATCCTGACCGATGATGGTCAGTTGCAACATCAGCTGGCCAATCCCGCATTCAAAATGCCCAAGACCTACTATGCCCAGGTCGAAGGCCTGATCAGCGATCAGGCGATTGAGCGTTTGTGTCGTGGCGTCACCCTTAAGGACGGCCCCACCCGACCGGCCCAGGCGCAGCGGGTCACGGAACCGGACTGGCTTTGGCCACGCACCCCGCCGGTACGCTACCGCAAGGAACAGCCGACCAGCTGGCTCCAGCTCACCATCACCGAGGGCCGTAACCGCCAGGTCCGCCGGATGACAGCCGAAGTGGGCTTCCCTACTCTGCGCCTGATCCGCTGGGCGATTGGCCCCTGGTCGCTGCAGCAGCTTGCCCCCGGCGAATGGCGCGAGGAAAGCGTTCACCTGCCCAAAGCCAGGCCCGCACGTCGGCCGACACCCGGCCAGCAACCACGCAAAACGGCGGCAAGCCGCCCGCGGCGCTGACTAGCCGCCCCGCGAGTCGTCCGGCTTTGCAGCCCAACGCTCAGCTGCAGCACGGTCAGATGCTTTCTGCTCCACCCAGTGTTCACCTTCCTGAGTGCGCTCTTTCTTCCAGAAAGGCGCATCGCGCTTGAGATAGTCCATCAACATGGCTGCCGCCTCAAAAGCCTCGGCTCGATGCGGACTCGCCACGCCGACAAAGACAATATTGTCGTTGGGTCGCAGCCAACCCACCCGATGACAGATCAACACCCGGCCCAGCGTCCAGCGCTGCCGAGCCTGATGCACGATAGCGTCCAGCGCCTTTTCGGTCATGCCCGGATAGTGTTCAAGGTAAAGCCCCTCAAGCCCACCCTCATCCAGTTCACGCACCATGCCGGTAAAGGTGACGATGGCACCTGCTTCCGCGCCCCCCTCCCTGAGCCAGTCATGAAACTGGCCGGGGTTGAAATCTTCACTCTGCACCCGTATTGAATCATTCATCCTGTTTGCCCTCCTATCGGGTACAACAGACAAGGGTTATACCAAACTGCTATCATTGGCACCCAGTAAAGCAGAGTATCATGGAGTTGTAATGCGCTGGACACCCCACGCAACGGTTGCCTGTATCGTGGAGCAGGATGGCCGTTTTTTGCTGGTCGAGGAGATGGCCGGTGGCCAAAGAGTCATCAATCAGCCGGCCGGTCACCTGGAACCGGGCGAGCGCTTCATCGAAGCCGCCAAACGTGAAACCCTGGAAGAAACCGGCTGGCATGTGCAACCCGAAGCACTGCTGGGCCTGTATACCTATTACGCACCGTCGAATGGCGTGACCTACCATCGTTTCTGCTTCATCGCCCGCGCACTGCACCCGGTAGAGGGTGCCGAACTCGACGACGGCATCATCGGGCCGCTCTGGCTGACCCGGGACGAGATCGAAGCCCGCCGTCCGCAGCTGCGCAGCGAGCTGGTCACCCGTTGTATTGATGATTACCTGCGTGGCACACGTTATCCGCTGGACTTTATTCAGGAAACCGCTTGAACATGACTGCACCCAAGCCCAACGCCCAGACCAAAGTGATCGTCGGCATGTCCGGCGGCGTGGACTCTTCCGTTTCTGCCCTGCTGCTGCTGCAACAGGGGTATCAGGTGGAAGGTCTGTTCATGAAGAACTGGGATGAGGATGACGGTACCGAATACTGTACCGCCAAGGAAGACATGGCCGATGCTCAGGCGGTCTGCGACAAACTGGGCATTCATCTGCACACGGCCAATTTTGCCGCTGAATACTGGGACAATGTCTTCGAGCATTTTCTGGAAGAGTACAAGGCAGGCCGCACACCCAACCCGGATATCCTCTGCAACCGCGAGATCAAGTTCAAGGCATTTCTGGAATACGCCCAGATGCTGGGTGCTGACCTGATCGCCACCGGCCACTATGTGCGCCGTGGCGAACGCGACGGACATACCGTACTGCTCAAGGGTCTGGACCCGAACAAGGATCAAAGCTACTTCCTGCATCAGGTCGGTGAAGAGGAACTCAAGTTGACCCTGTTCCCGGTCGGTGAGCTGGAGAAGCCTGAAGTGCGCCGCCTGGCGGAAGAGCACGGCTTGATCACTCACAACAAGAAGGACAGCACCGGCATCTGCTTCATCGGTGAACGCCGTTTCAGCGACTTCCTCAAGCAGTACCTGCCGGCACAGCCGGGCAAGATCGAAACCCCGGATGGCGAGGTGATCGGTGACCATCAGGGCCTGATGTATTACACCATCGGCCAGCGTCAGGGGCTGGGTATTGGTGGCCTCAAAAACCACCCGGAAGAGCCCTGGTTCGCCGCGGCCAAGGATCTTGAGCGCAATGTGCTGATCGCCGTTCAGGGACAGCACCCGCTGCTGTTTGCCGACTGGCTGCATGCCGGCGACATTTTCTGGATCAATGGCGAGGCACCTGCACTGCCGCTGCGCTGCAAAGCCAAGGTACGCTACCGCCAGTCCGATCAGGACTGCACGGTTGAAGCGGCACCTGAGGGTGGCTACAAAGTGGTATTCGACCAGCCGCAGCGTGCCGTGACACCCGGTCAGTCGGTGGTACTTTACCTGAATGATCTCTGTCTCGGTGGCGGCGTGATTGAATATACCTCCCGCCACTCAATTGTCGGCTCGCCCAAGGAGTCCTGATGTCACGTCAACATGATGAACAGACCATTGCGCTGGCCGGCATGTTTCAGGCCGCGAGCCTGGTAGACCAGATCGCCCAGCGCGGTATGGTGGCGCAAAACAGCTATGAAACCTGCATCGCCAGCCTGTTTGTGACCAATCCAAAGCTGACGGAAGATGTCTACGGTGGCGTCAGCGAAGTGCCCTACGGCCTGGGTCTGGGGCTACGTCACCTGCAGGACATGGTCGACAAGAACGAGAGCGCCCAGAACAAGCAGATCATTCAGTATGTACTGGGCATGATGATGCTCGAGCGACAGCTCGACAAGCATCCGGATGTAATGGCCAAGGTAGGTGAAGGCATTGACGCCGTTGCCGCCAAGGCGCGTTACTTCAACCATTCAGACGAACATGCAGATGAGCCGTCAGCGGCCGCGCTTGAACCGGTCGCTTACACCCATCGCAACGTCATCGCCGCACTGGA
>CAYMHL010000020.1:5564-8539 GCA_964390205.1 uncultured Marinobacterium sp. | reverse complement strand
GCTGCCCGTTTCCACCTTGTATGGATTCACCGGCATCAACTCCCGCGGCAGTGGCTCACGTCGCGCGCCTTCCTTGACGCCATAATGGGTCGACAGGTAATCCAGTATGGTTTTCTCCGTGGCCGCATCGAACTGCCAGAGGTTCTGCGTTGCCTGCATCCAGCGAATCAGGTTCAGCCAGTAGTTGCGTGATCCGCTGTTCTGCGTCACCAGATTGGCCGAATGACAGGCCACACAGTTGTTGCGCACCGTCTCCCAACCCTCGGCAATGATAAAGCCGGTATTCGGATCCTTTTCCGCCGCCGCAACCGGCAGCGGCATGAGCAGGGCCAGCACAAGGCCGGCAAGGGGCAAGGTTTTCATAACATTCCCCCTTATGCCACCTGAACCGCGATGCGGTGGCAGGCGTTATTGAGATAACCGCGCGGGTTCCAGCCCGGCACCACCATCGGCTGCGAGTGCCCTTCACTGTCCACGGCTCGCGCCCAGACTTCGTAATAGCCCGGCTCCGGAAACTCCACCTGCAGTGACCAGTGCTGCCAGGCCAGACGGTTTGCCGGCGCTTTCAGCTCTGCCTTCTGCCAGGTCGCACCGAAGTCGATGGAAACATACATTTCCTTGACGCTGAGATCACCCGCCCAGGCATGACCTCTGACCTCAAGGGCCTGACCCAGTGCATGGGTAATGCCGGATTTGGGGAAGGTGACGATCGACTTGACCGGCATGGAGCCGATGATCTCCATATCTTCCTTGGGTACTTCGGTACCCGGTGCCACCGGGTATTTGGGCATGGCATAGGATGGCGGTGACATCTTGGCACCGTCATGTACCTTGTTGCGGATGACAATTTTCTTCAGCCACTTGCCGGATACGGACCCCGGCCAGCCGCCGCATACCAGTCGCAGCGGGTGACCATTGAGCAGCGGAATGTCCTCATCGTTCATCGCCCAAGCGATCAGCGACTCATCCTCCAGCGCCTTGGACATGGGCACGCCACGGGAAATCGCCTCCTTGTTCGGGTCGCGACTCAGGTGTTCATCCGCGCCGTAATAGCCGATATAGACCGCATCGGATTTGATGCCGCAGGCCTCCAGCACATCACGCAGCCGCACACCGGTAAAACGGGGACAGGCGATCGCCCCCAGCGTCCACTGGTTACCGCTGGCCGAGGGCACAAATTCGGAACGACCGTTGCCGCCGCACTCGACCTGCAGCTGATAGGTGTAGTGCTTGAACTTCTCTTTCAGCTCGGCAATGGTGAACGTCATTGGCTTTTCACAGGACTCGCCGGCAATCTCCAGCGTCCAGGTCGCAGGGTCGATTGATGCCATGTCAGGCACCAGGCCATTGTTGCGTACAAACATGCGGTTGCCCGGCGTCACCGCATCATCCAGCAGGTGGGCCGGCGTTTCGGCATTGATCGGCCGATCGTTGAGTACTGTCAAACCGTCCTTGCCCTTGAGCGTAAAAGGTTCAGGGGTATTGGCCAGTGCGGCAGGAATCAGCCCACCCGGCATCTTGTCGCCAAAGGGGATGGCACCGGCACCGAGGGCTGTCGCCATCGCCAGCAGGCTGGAACGTTTGAGGAAACCGCGGCGAGACTCCGGGTCGACTTCACGCCCCCACAGCTTTCGGTCGGCACTGACCGGATCTTCGGCATACAGCTCGTGGAGCCCACGGGTATCGGGATGTCCGGCGGAATCGGGGGTTTTCTTGCTCATAGCGAGAACTCCTTACGCCCGGTAACGACAGGCACTTGATCGGATCAAGCGTTTCGGTCTGCCGGGCTGTTCTTATTGGTATTATCGTACGGCCGACAGCAAGGGTCGGTCAGAGCAGTATCTCGAATTTGAGACTAGCAGGTTTTTTCCGGTTGACTACTTTCTGCACATATCATGCATTGCCTGAGCGCAAGGGTGGCTCCACGCGCGCAACGGCATACCCAGTGGCGGCCATTTTCCGTATAATCGCCCCTTTAATGACACAAGCTGATAAGTGAGACTGTGTAACATGGAGCTTTCTGCCCTTACCGCCGTATCCCCGGTTGATGGCCGCTACGGCAGCAAAACTGCTGACCTGCGTGCTGTATTCAGTGAATTCGGTCTGATCCGTTTCCGCGTACAGGTCGAGATCCGCTGGCTGCAACAGCTGGCTGCCCATCCGCAGATCCAGGAAGTGCCGGCCCTGAGTGCAGAAGCCAACGCCCTGCTGGACAGCCTGGTCGACAACTTCAGTGTCGAGCATGCCGAGCGGATCAAGGAGATCGAACGTACCACCAACCACGACGTGAAAGCGGTTGAGTACTTCATCAAGGAGCAGATCGCCGACAATGCCGAGCTGATGGCGGTCAACGAATTTGTTCACTTTGCCTGCACCTCCGAAGACATCAACAACCTGTCGCACGCGCTGATGCTGCGTCATGGCGTTGAAGTTGCGCGCAACCAGATGCAGCAGGTGACTGATGCCATCGCGGCGCTGGGTCGTGCACACGCCGACCAGCCGATGCTGTGCCGCACCCATGGTCAGACCGCTTCGCCGAGCACCATGGGCAAGGAGATGGCCAACGTGGCCTACCGTCTGCAGCGCCAGCTGAAGCAGATCGACGCCATCGAATACCTGGGCAAGATCAACGGTGCCGTGGGCAACTACAACGCCCATCTGTCTGCCTACGCCGATATCGACTGGGAAGCCAACGCCAAGTCCTTCGTCGAAAGCCTGGGCCTGACCTGGAACCCGTACACCACTCAGATCGAGCCGCACGACTACATCGCCGAGCTGTTTGATGCCGTATGCCGCTTCAACACCATCCTGATCGACTTCGATCGCGATGTCTGGGGGTACATCTCTCTGGGTTACTTCAAACAGAAGACCGTGGCCGGTGAAGTGGGCTCATCCACCATGCCGCACAAGGTTAACCCGATCGACTTCGAGAACTCCGAGGGCAATCTGGGCATCGCCAATGCGATCATGCAGCA
>CAYMHL010000020.1:0-5464 GCA_964390205.1 uncultured Marinobacterium sp. | reverse complement strand
CTGTATATCGGCAACGCGGCCGATCAGGCCAAGCGTATCTAAGCGATTCCACGGGGCCTTCTGGCCCCGTTTTTATATCCACCTGTCTGACGCCTGTCCTTTACCGTCCATACCGGAGTGAGGCCCTGCCATGGAAACCCTGCTCAGTTCCGACCAACACCCGATCCGCTTTGTCAGTCTTGGCCGCGGCCAGGCCATCATCTTTCTGCACGGCTGGACCCGGGCCGCTCAGGACTGGCTGCCCTTTGCCCATGAGCTGAGCGACCGCCACCATACCTTTTGCTGGACAGCTCGCGGCCACGGCCAGTACAGCGCACCTGCGCCGGAAGGCATGAACATCAGCCGCATGGCGGATGACCTGGAACAGCTGCTGGCGCACCACGGCATCCAGGATGCGGTCCTGGTGGGCCACTCCATGGGCGCATTGATCGCCTGGGAGTATATCCGCAACTATGGCCTCGGCCGACTGGCCGGACTTTGCATCGTCGACATGACGCCCCGAATGCTGACCGACGACGACTGGTCACTGGGCATTTACGGCGATTTCGATCAGACGCGCAACCAAAGGCTGCTCAAGCGGATGGAGGAGGACTTTGCCGAAGGCGTGCTGGAGCTGGCCGCCAAGGGTCTCAATCCCCGTATTCGCGATGCCTATGCCCAAAACAGCCACGGCATTCAGCAGCTGCGCGACTATCTGCACGGCCTCGACAGTGCCGCCATGATCCAGTGCTGGGACTCACTGGCGCAACAGGACTATCGTGACCTGCAACGCCAGATCGACCGTCCCGTGCTGATGATTTACGGCGATACCAGCCAGTTTTACAGTCAGGCCGTACCGGAGTGGATGGAAGCTCAACTGCCCTGGCCCGAGCTGCACATATACCGCCAGGCCGACCACTCGCCCCAGGCATGGCACAAGGAGCAGTTTGTTCATCACCTGCGCCAGTGGCTGCGCAAACTCTGACCGCCCTCATCGGACAGAATTCGTATCCAGGCTGGGTAATTGCATTCGATTGCCCGCCTGTCCTGACAACACGTTTTCCTGCACCCCTTTGCCCCCTATAATGCGCCCCATTCCAAACTGCGAGGCCGCTATGCTCGAAAACATCCGCATTGTCATGATCAACACCTTCCACCCCGGCAACATCGGCGCGGCGGCAAGGGCGTTGAAGAATATGGGCCTGAGCCAGCTCTGGCTGGTGGACCCGGTCGAATTCCCCCACGAAGAGGCTGAATCCCGTGCCGCCGGTGCCAAGGACCTGCTGGATCAGGCAGTGGTCGTCAGCACGGTTGAAGAAGCCATCGCCGACTGCCAGCTGGTGATCGGCACCAGCGCCCGCCAGCGCAGTTTCGACCAGCCACTGATGGATGCGGAACAGGCGTCCCGGATGCTGACCGATGAAGCACGCAACGGTCAGGTCGCCATCCTCTTCGGCCGCGAAACTATGGGACTGACCAATGAAGAGATGATGCTCTGTCACCGCCACCTGTTCATCGATGCCAACGAAGACTACCCGGTGTTGAACATCGCCCAGGCCATTCAGCTGGTCTGCTATGAGCTGCGCCGCGCCTCCAAACAGGCCGATACACTGTCGGAGCCCGCACCCTATCCGCGGCAGACGGAAATGCAGCTATTCTATGAACATCTGGAAAGGGTGTTGCGTCGCACCCGTTTCATCATTCCGCAGCACGAAGGCCGGGTAATGGACAAACTGCGTCGCTATTTCAACCGCACGCGCCCGGAGAAGGCTGAACTGGGCATGTTGCGCGGTATTTTGACCTCGGTTGAAGAAGTGCTCGATCACGAAAAATCTGACCGGGATTAACGGCAGATTATTACCCGTGCTGATAGAGTTGTTCATACATGTCCTGATCGGAGAGTAACGGATGAGTCACGCACAATCCCTGCACACCCTGGCTGCCCAGGCAGAAGCCCTGCGCGACCAGTTAAGCCGAACCGCCCGCGACTACGAGCAGTTCGAATTCAATGTTACCGGTGTCCACCAGTGCATGCGTCGGATCCAGAAATGTGTCCGCATGGTCGGTAACGACCGCAAGGCCGCCCTGTCACAGCGGGATACCCGCAAGGTGATGGCCGAACTGGAGGATGCCGTCACCGAAATGGCGGAGCTGTTGAATCTTGATGACTGAAATACACTGGGGCGACCTGAGCGCAGAGATCTTCCTGCGTGACTATTGGCAGAAAAAACCGCTGCTGATCCGTAACGCCTTTCCCGGTTTCGTGCCCTGCATCAGCGCGGATGAACTGGCCGGTCTGGCCTGCGAAGAAGAGATCGAATCTCGCCTGATCGAAACCGATCCGGCCACTGGCGACTGGTCGCTGGAGCATGGCCCTTTTGCGGAAGAGCGTTTTGCGACGCTGGGCAGCAAGCCCTGGACGCTGCTGGTCCAGGCCGTGGACCACTGGGTACCCGATGTCGCCCCGCTGATGCAGGCCTTTGATTTTATCCCTCAGTGGCGCCGTGATGATCTGATGATCAGCTACGCCAGTGACGGCGGCGGTGTTGGCCCGCATTACGACAACTATGACGTTTTTCTGCTGCAGGCCGAAGGCGTGCGTCGTTGGGAGTTTGGCGGCCTGTTCGGCGAGGACTCTCCGCGCCGCGACGATACCCCGGTGATGATTCTGCCCGAGTGGCAGGCCGAACAAAGCTTTGAGCTTCAGCCCGGTGACATGCTCTATCTGCCGCCCCGTGTCGGTCACAACGGTGTCGGCGTGGGCGATGGCTGCATGACCTGGTCGATCGGCTTTCGTGCGCCCTCGCACAGCGAAATCCTCCAGGGTCTGACTCAGAGCATTTGTGATGGCCTCAGCAGCGACCTGCGCTACGAGGACCCTGATCTCGCACTGCCGAACCACCCCGGTGAGATTGATGCCCGAGCCATTGCCCGCGTTCAGCAGATCGTGCAGCAGTACCTGAATGACAGCGATCGCCTGACGCGCTGGTTCGGACAGTCGATGACCGAGCCCAAGTATCCTGAACTGGCCGGTAATGACGAACCCTATACCCTGGAAGAGTTGCGCGAGGTACTCGAACAGGGTGCCGAGCTGAAGGCCAACGAAGGCTCAAGATTTGCCTTTTACAAGGATGACAGCGAGCAAAGCCTGACCCTCTTTGCCGATGGTCATGCATTCAGGTTTTTCGCACCTGCAGCAAAAGACTTCGCGTACAAACTCTGTGCCCGAGAAGCACTTTTCATGCAGCAAGACGAAGCACTGGAAGCCGTGGTTCTGCAGCTGCTTAATCAGGGCAGTCTTTACCTCGATATCTGACCAACAGGCCGGATCGACTGTTAAAAGCCACTTCAGCCGGGGTGGCTTTTTTGTTTCCGCACGGTTTTGCTCGACTTTGGTCGTAAGGAAGAATCACCATAACCCATTGATATGGCGAATTTTTCCCGATCTGTAGTGAACATCGTAATGATTATTTTGGAATATAAATAATGTTTTTAATAATCTTTAGGTTGTGTAAAAAACCATTTTCCCTGCTACGACCAAAGTGGCTACAACTTAAGGTTTAGCCCCTCAAAACTGCATGGTTACTTGCCTTCAGCCCCTTACCCCTGAAAACAGGGCTGTAGTGATTTTACAGTTTTGTCATACGTTCGAGTGTAGTCTGACTACATCCATTTTGCTCTGCACAAAATCGCTTTGACTCCTTGCAACGGGAGGACCATCATTCGCTTCAACACATCGGGACTGACCCCAAACGGTCCGGATGCAAGATCAGGGGCAGACGCTCAACGCCCGCCCTGACATTACCTAAACACAAACATTGTGAAGGAATGACCATGTCAGCTTACAAAAACGAGATCGACGCCATCGCTACCGTCCGCGCTGCTGCCGGCAACACCTGGGAAGCGATCAACCCTGAATACGCGGCTCGCATGCGCATTCAGAACCGTTTCAAAACCGGTCTGGATATCGCACGCTACACTGCCAAGATCATGCGTCAGGATATGGCCGAGTACGATGCCGACAGCTCTCAGTACACTCAGTCTCTGGGTTGCTGGCATGGTTTCATCGGTCAGCAGAAGCTGATCGCCATCAAGAAGCACTTCGGTAACACCAACAAGCGCTACCTGTACCTGTCCGGCTGGATGATTGCCGCGCTGCGCTCCGAGTTCGGCCCGCTGCCCGACCAGTCCATGCACGAGAAAACCTCTGTACCGGCGCTGATCGAAGAACTCTACACCTTCCTGCGTCAGGCAGATGCCCGTGAGCTGGGCGGCCTGTTCCGTCAGCTGGACGACGCTCGTGAAGCCGGTGATGCTGCTAAAGAAGCTGACATCCAGGCTCAGATCGACAACTTCCAGACCCACGTTGTGCCGATCATTGCCGACATCGACGCCGGTTTCGGTAACGAAGAAGCCACTTACCTGCTGGCCAAGAAGATGATCGAAGCCGGTGCCTGTGCGATCCAGATCGAAAACCAGGTATCCGACGAGAAGCAGTGTGGTCACCAGGATGGCAAGGTCACCGTACCGCACGCCGACTTCCTGGCCAAGATCCGCGCCGTACGCTACGCCTTCCTGGAGCTGGGTGTTGAAGACGGTGTCATCGTTGCCCGTACCGACTCTCTGGGTGCCGGCCTGACCAAGCAGATCGCCGTAACCAACGAACCGGGCGACCTGGGCGACAAGTACAACAGCTTCCTGGATGGCGACTACATCGACAGCGCGGCTGACATCGACAACGGTGACGTGGTTGTGAAAGCCAACGGCAAGCTGCTCAAGCCCAAGCGTCTGCCGTCCGGTCTGTTCCAGTTCAAGAAAGGCTCCGGTGAAGACCGCGTGGTTCTGGACTGCATCACCTCACTGCAGAATGGCGCCGACCTGCTGTGGATTGAGACCGAGAAGCCGCACGTAGGTCAGATTGCCGGCATGGTTAACCGCATCCGCGAAGCAGTGCCGAATGCCAAGCTGGTGTACAACAACAGCCCGTCCTTCAACTGGACGCTGAACTTCCGTCAGCAGGTGTTCGATGCGATGGCTGAAGCCGGTCAGGACGTATCCGCCTACGATCGTGCCAACCTGATGAGCGTTGAATACGACGACACCGAACTGGCCGCCGTAGCTGACGAGAAGATCCGCACCTTCCAGGCTGATGCAGCCCGCGAAGCCGGCATCTTCCACCACCTGATCACACTGCCGACTTACCACACTGCGGCCCTGTCTACCGACAACCTGGCCAAGGAATACTTCGGCGATGCAGGCATGCTGGGCTACGTTGAAGGCGTACAGCGCAAGGAGATCCGTCAGGGTATCGCCTGCGTCAAGCACCAGAACATGGCCGGTTCCGACATGGGCGACGATCACAAAGAGTACTTCTCTGGTGACGCTGCACTGAAGGCTTCCGGTAAAGACAACACCATGAACCAGTTCTAAATCGGTTCCCCGGGTGCATCGCACCCGGACACCTTGAAAACCGCGCCATTCTTCC
>CAYMHL010000019.1:8067-26729 GCA_964390205.1 uncultured Marinobacterium sp. | reverse complement strand
GTGTTGTTGATGTAGCCGTAGTTGGCCGGGTAGAACATCGGGGCAGCCATGAAACGGTCAACGAAGATCGCATCAGCGTCTTTGTCGATCTCGTATTTTACCGGGGAGCTTTCCGCCGGGATTTCGATGATCACGTAGATGTCATTCGGCAGATCTTTGCCGGCAGGGACTTTCTCGAAGCTCATGAGCTGTTTTCCTGTTATCGATTACAAGGACAGAACGGATAGCGGACCGCAGTATAAACAGCACGGCGATCCGCTGGAATACGACTTATCGCTGAAGCTCTCAGCTTTCGCAGTGGTAGCTGTGCAGTGTTTCCACTTCTTCTTTGGAACCCAGTGCTACGGCAACACGCTGGTGGATGTGATCCGGCTCGATGTCGAGGATGTCGCTGTAGCAGGTGCTGGAGATGCCGCCGGCCTGTTCGATCAGCAGACTCATCGGGTTGCCTTCATACATCAGGCGCAGCTTGCCCGGCTTGGACGGATCACGGGAGTCCCAGGGGTAGGTAAAGAGGCCGCCACGGGTGAGTACACGATGGACTTCGGCGACCATGGAGGCGATCCAGCGCATGTTGTAGTTCTTGCCACGGGGACCTTCGGCGCCCTTGAGCAGGTCGTCGATGTAGTTGCGCATCGGCGGCTCCCAGAAACGGTGGTTCGACATGTTAATGGCGAACTCCTTGGTCTGCTCCGGGATGCGCACGTTTTCACGGGTCAGCAGGAAGTCGCCGGTATGGGCCAGGGTAAACATGTTGACGCCCTGGCCGGTGCTCAGCGTCAGCACGGCGGACGGTCCATAAAGGACATAACCGGCGGCCAGCTGTTTGCGACCCGGCTGCAGGAACATGTCGACACTGTCTTCGCTCATGCCTTCGGGCACTTCCAGAATGGAGAAAATGGTGCCGACGGAGACATTGATGTCGATGTTGGAGGAACCGTCCAGCGGATCGAAGGTCACCAGGAAGCGGCCGTTCGGGTTGCCGAACACTGGATCATCTTCCTCTTCCGAGGCGATGCCGCGTACCAGCGGGTTGTCCAGCAGTACCTTTTTCAGCACGTCGTTGGAGATGACGTCCAGCTTCTTCTGGGTTTCGCCCTGAACATTGGTGTCTTCGGTGGTACCGAGTACGCCGGCCAGCGCGCCTTCACGCAGCTGCAGGGCAATCTCCTTGCAGGCGATCATCAGGGTGTCGATCAGTTCAACGAGTTCGAGGTCGGTGTCGTGGTGTTTCAGGTAGTTGCTGAGCAGCTGCATCTGTGGTTTCGGCCTTTGTTTGATCCGATGAAAAAGACGCGTTGAATTGTACGCTATCCTGATCGGTTTTGCATAAGAACAGATCGTTGCCGGTGCGGTTTTCAGCCCGGCAAGCTGCTATGATGCCGGCATTGCAGGACTACAAAGCAGAACAATAATTGACGACAAAAAGGAGCCCCCGGTGCATATTCACATTCTCGGAATCTGTGGAACCTTTATGGGTTCGCTGGCCGTGCTGGCCAAACAGCTTGGCCACCGGGTGACGGGGTCGGATGCCAACGTCTATCCGCCGATGAGTACTCAGCTGGAGCAGCAGGGCATAGAGCTGATCGAAGGCTATGACCCGGCCCAGCTGGAGCCGCAGCCCGACCTGATTGTGGTCGGCAATGCCATGTCCCGCGGCAATCCCTGTGTGGAATACATGCTGCAGCGCAATATGCGTTACACCTCCGGCCCTCAGTGGCTGCATGATCATCTGCTGGCGGATCGCTGGGTACTGGCGGTGGCCGGCACGCACGGCAAGACCACCACGGCCACCATGCTGGCCTGGATTCTGGAGCAGGCGGGCATGTCGCCGGGGTATCTGATCGGCGGCATTCCGCTGGGCTTCAGGGCATCGGCCCGTCTGGGTGAAACGCCGTTTTTCGTCATCGAAGCCGACGAATATGACACCGCCTTCTTCGACAAGCGCTCCAAATTCGTTCACTACAATCCGCGCACCCTGATTCTGAACAATCTCGAGTTCGATCATGCCGACATCTTTCCGGACCTGGCGGCGATCCAGCGTCAGTTCCATCACCTGGTGCGACTGGTGCCGGACAATGGCCAGATCATCATGCCGGCCGATTCTGCCGCGCTGGATGAAGTGATCGAAATGGGCTGCTGGAGCGAACAAGTGCTGACCGGTTTTGATCGCCGTGCTGCCTGGTCGGCCCAGCTGCTCAGCGAGGACGGCAGTCACTTTGCCGTGCAGCATGAAGGCGAAACCCTAGGTGAAGTCTGCTGGCCGCTGACAGGGTTGCACAACGTCAGCAACGCGATCAATGCACTGGTGGCAGCACGCCATGTGGGCGTTCAGCCGGAGCATGCCATTGAGGCGCTGAGTCGCTTCGGTGGCGTCAAACGGCGCATGGAGAAGCTGGGTGAAGTGGCCGGCATCACCGTGTATGACGACTTTGCCCACCATCCGACCGCGATTCAGACCACGCTGGAAGGGATCAAGGCCCGGGTGGGCGAGCGTGCCGAAGTGGTCGCCGTGATTGAGCCGCGTTCCAACACCATGCGTCTGGGCGCGCACAAGGCGGCGCTGGCGCAGTCGACCGCCGCGGCTGACCGTGTCTACTGGTATCAGCCGGACGGCATGGATTGGTCGTTGGATGAGGTGGTGGAGCAAAGCCCTGTGCCGGCGCGGCTGGAAACCAACATTGATGCGCTGGTTGGCCGTCTGGTCGGCGAATTGCCCCGCGGTGCTCAGGTGGTGATCATGAGCAATGGCGGTTTTGGCGGTATCCACCAGAAACTGTTGAAAGCCCTGGAACAGCGAGAATCGATACATGTGCTCTGATATGACGGCAACGCAAGCGGCTTTTCCCCGCCGGGTGACGCTGGCGATTACCGGCGCGTCCGGCGTGCAGTATGGCCTGCGCCTGCTGCAGTGTCTGGTCGAACTGGATGCTCAGGTGCTGTTGATGGTCTCCAAGGCGGCACAGGTGGTGATCGCCACCGAAACCGACCTGCGACTGCCTGGTGCGCCTGACGCCATGGAGGCGTTTCTGAGCGAGCTCTTCAATGCAAGGGAAGGCCAGATCAAGGTGTACGGCCGTGAGCAGTGGATGGCACCGGTGGCCTCGGGTTCAGGGGCACCCAGTGCCATGGTGGTCTGCCCCTGCAGTACCGGCACCCTGTCGGCGATCGCCTGCGGTGCCAGCAACAACCTGATCGAGCGCGCCGCTGATGTGGCACTGAAAGAGCGCCGCCAGCTGCTGCTGGTGCCACGGGAAGCGCCTTACTCCGAGATTCATCTTGAGCATATGCTCAAGCTGACCCGCATGGGCGCGGTGATTGTGCCGGCCAGTCCCGGTTTCTATCAGAAACCTCAAAGCGTAGACGAGATGGTCGATTTCATCGTCGCCCGTCTGTTGTCGCAGCTGGGCTACGAGCAGACCCTGTTGCCGCGCTGGGGCGAGGCGATGCTGTAGCGGCCTGCCGGATGCATTGCCCCGGCGTTGGCTTTACAATAGCCGCGATTTTTTACTGATCGAGAGTCCCATGTCCAATATTCTCGCCCTGGATACGTCCACTGACGCCTGCTCGGCTGCGCTGCTGCTTGATGGCCAGATACTGCAGCGTTTCAAGGTAGAACCGCGCCGTCACACCCACCTGCTGTTGCCCATGGTCGAAGAGTTGCTGGCGCAAGCGCAGATTTCGCTCAAGGCACTGGATGCCATCGCCTTTGGGCGGGGACCGGGCTCCTTCGCTGGTATCCGTATTGCTACCGGCGCAGCTCAGGGGCTGGCCCTGGCGGCAGACCTGCCGGTGGTGCCGGTGTCCACGCTGGAGGCGATGGCGTTTGCCGCGGATGCATCCGCCGGAGACTACTTGCTGACTGCCTTGGATGCGCGCATGGACGAAGTCTACTGGTGTGCCTGGCAACGCAAGGGGCAGGCGCTGCACCTGTTGGTGGAGGAGCAGGTCTCTGCCCCCGCCGACATGCAGTTGCCGGCAGCCGTGAGTGGCAATGCCTTTGCCGCCCTGGGCAGTGGCTGGTGCTACCGTGAGCGCATGCCGGCGGCACTGACGGCTGTGATCAATGACTATACCACCGATATTTACCCACAGGCCGAAGCGATGGCCCGTCTGGCGGCCGCTGCCGTGGCCCGTGGCGAGGTAATGACGCCTGACGACGCTCAGCCGGTGTATCTGCGTGATCAGGTGGCCTGGAAGAAGAAGGATCAGCAGTGAACGTGAGTGAATGGATCCAAACGGCCATTCTGGCCATTATTCAGGGATTGACCGAATTCCTGCCGATTTCCAGTTCGGCGCACTTGATTCTGCCGTCGCAGCTGCTTGGCTGGCCCGATCAGGGGCTGGCCTTTGATGTGGGTGTCCATGTGGGCACTTTGCTGGCGGTGATGATCTATTTTCGTGCCGAAGTGTTCACGCTGCTGAAAGCCTGGCTGCGTTCGCTTACCGGCAAAATCGATGCGGAAGGGCGTCTCGCCTGGCTGGTGATTCTGGCAACCCTGCCGGCCATTTTTGCCGGTTTCCTTTTGGGCGGGCTGATTGATCAGTACGGCCGCTCCATTCTGGTAATCGCCGCCACCACGCTGATTTTCGGCGTGCTGCTGGGCTGGGCGGATGCCCGGCGTACAGAGCGACGCAGTACCGAAGGCTTGGGCGTGCGCGATGCCTGCCTGATCGGTCTGGCGCAGGCGGTCGCGCTGATTCCGGGCACTTCGCGTTCGGGCATTACCATCACGGCGGCGCTGATGCTGGGCTTTGATCGCCAGAGTGCGGCACGGTTTTCATTTCTGCTGTCGATCCCGGTCATTCTGGGAGCCGGCTCCCTCAAGGGAGTTGAACTCTACCAGGCCGGTGCCGGTGCCTACTGGCTGCAGGTGGGCATAGGCGCACTGATTGCCGGTCTCAGTGCCCTGGCCTGTATTCACCTGTTCCTGAAGTGGCTCGATCGGGTCGGCATGAAGCCCTTTGTAATCTACCGCCTGTTGCTGGGCGTGGTGCTTCTGGCGGTTTATTTCGTGGGCCCCGGAGCCACGCTGTGACGTTGGCCGTTGGCTGGATTGATGCCGAGGATGAAGCGCGAGCAGCAGCGCTGGCTCAGCAGCTGCAACTGCCGCTGGTGGCGCAGCCGGATCTGAATCAGGCCGAGCCCTGGGGCCAGGTGCTGTTGGTATCCGGCGGTGAGGTGTCCCTCTGTGCCACTGGGCGCAAGCGTCCCGGTCCGGTGAAGGCGGATTTTACCGGCGGGGCGGTGGCGCATAGGCGCCAGTTCGGCGGCGGCACCGGGCAGTTGATCGCCAAGGCCTGTGGCATTAAAGCGGGGATACGCCCCTCGATTCTGGATGCCACGGCCGGTCTGGGGCGGGATGCCTTTGTGCTGGCTTCGCTGGGCTGTCGGGTGCACATGCTTGAGCGTTCACCGGTGGTACATGCACTGCTGGCTGCGGGGCTTGAACAGGCTCGTGGCGATGCCGAGCTGGATGAGATTCTGCAGCGCATGTCGCTGGAGCAGGCCGACGGACGTCAGTGGCTGGAGCAGTGCCCGGCCGATCAGGCGCCGGATCTGGTCTATCTGGATCCCATGTTCCCGCATACGGACAAGAAGGCGCTGGTGAAAAAAGAGATGCTGGCGTTTCGTGAACTGGTGGGCTACGACAGTGATGACCGCGAACTGCTGGCGGCGGCACTGAAGGTGGCGCGTTACCGGGTGGTGGTCAAGCGGGCACGCAAGGCGCCGACGATCGAGGGGCCTGCCCCCACCTACACTGTTGACGGCAAATCCAGCCGTTACGACATCTATGCCTTGAAGGCCCTGGGCAGCGACTGATCAGGGCCGAATATCCAGTTTGGGCGTAACCTTGCCCGAGTTGCCTCAGTAGTGGGGCGGCGCTTCGTCGGCTGATGGAAGGTCGCCTTCGGACCCCAGTTCGCGCAGCTGCGCATTGAGGATCTTGACCATCCGCGTCAGGCGCTCGATATCCATCTCCTGCTTGGCGACCATGTCGCTGAGCTTGTCGATGGCATCCTCCTGGAAGGCGATACGGGATTCCAGTTCCGCCAGGGTCTCATGATCGGCCATGTCGTTCTCCTTCCAATCGGCTGTTGTGCGTCGACTCTTGTGATCGGGTACTTTTGTGATCGGGTACGGTTCCGATCGGGTGATGTGTGGCTGAAGCATAGACGATAGCCGCCGCGGCGCAAAGTGCGCTCCTGGTTAAGCCATTGAAAAAAAATGGTGAATACAGTATATCTGCTCAGCCAGTGCGCAGTTGATCGACCGGGTGCGCACCTTCACCATCAATACCTTAGTCAATAACAGAGAAGATCCATGAGTGGTAATCAGTTAATCAAAAGTGTTCTGGCCAGTGTGCTGGCCGCGTTTATTATTCCCTTCCTGCTGCAGAAAGTTCCTTCCGTTGAAATTGATTTCTCCCTGCCGGTGCTGGCGGTTGTGGCCCTGGTTGTGTTTGTTGTGACGTTGGCCGCCGCCTGGCAGCCCAGTGGTGCATCTGCGCCGGTAAAAACTGAATCGGCACAGCCGGTTGAAGACGCCGAAGGCGAGGATGCCAATGACAGCCGCGAGCTGGGTGTGGTCAAGTGGTTCAATGTCTCCAAGGGGTTCGGTTTCATCACCCGTGACAATGGCGATGATGTGTTTGTGCATTTCCGCAATATCCGTGGCCGGGGGCATCGTTCGCTGAACGAAGGCCAGCAGGTCCGCTTCAGTGTTCGTGAAAGCGACAAGGGACTTCAGGCCGAGGACGTATCCATCGTTCGCAGCTGATCCCGCATGGCCGGTACCTGATGTGCCGGCCATTCTTCATTTGCCCACCTTTCAGTTTCCTCCCTTGTTACTTCCGCTGTTCCTTCAGCCTTTCATCCGCCTTGCTCTGGCAAAACTTTGATAGACTTTATCCACATCCAAACGGGAGAGGGTTATGTTCGTTGTTGCAAACCGAATCATGGTCAATCAGGGATATGAGGAAGCCTTTGCCGAGCGCTTCCGTCAGCGTGCCGGTCAGGTGGAGCAGCAGCCCGGTTTTGTGCGCCTGGAAGTGATGCGCCCGGTCAATGAAGGCTGTCCCTGGGTGGTGATGACGCACTGGCGTGACAAGGGGGCCTTCGAGGCCTGGGTCGCGTCGGACGACTTCAAGGCCGCGCACCGTGAGCAGTCACTGCCGAAAGAAGCCTTCGGCGCCGGTGGTGGTCTGGAAATGCATGAAGTGGAGATCCACGCCGGAAATAATTGATGTCGAACACGCAAAACGGGGAAGCGTCGCTGCTCAGCACCCAGCGTTGGGTCTGGCGGGCACTGGTGCGCTCGGCACTGATCCCGCTGCTGCTGGTGGAATCGCTGCTGGTGGGGATCTATCTGTTCTCCAGCGGTTACATTCGCGAGGCCAATATCGATCTGCTGCGCACCCAGGCGGATGAGCAGCTGGTCAATACGGCACGGCTTGAAGTCAATACCATCAATGAACAGTTACGCTCGGTTGCCGGGCTGGTGGAGATCTACCGTCAGTCGGTGATGCGAGCGCTCGCAGCGCCGGTGCCTGAACAGAGCGAAGGCCAGTATCGGCGCAACGCTGAAGGTGTGCTCTATAGTCCGGTGGATGATGGCATGGCGGCGTCCTTTTACTCCGCCATCACCCCGCCGGAGCGTCAGGACATGGCCAAGGTGTTCCGGCTGGAACCTCTGGATCCGCTGATGCTGGAGATCATGGGGACCCAGCCGATGATCAATGCCATCTATTTCAGCAGCCATGATGGTTATATCCGCAACTATCCCTGGTTTGATACCCCCGCCCAGTATGCGCCGGACTATCGTGGCAGTGATTACCCCTTCTACTACTCGGCGGATGCCGAACACAATCCGGAACGCGGTGTGATCTGGACCGATGTTTACGTGGACCCTTCGGGCCTCGGCTGGATGGCGTCGGCGGCGGCACCGGTCTATCGGGGCGATTTCCTTGAGGGCGTCGTGGGTGCGGATATTACCGTGGCCACCTTCGTCAAGCAGATCCGGCAGCTGGATATCCCCTGGCAGGGCTATGCCGTACTGATCAACCGCAAGGGGCGGATCATGGCGTTGCCGCCGCGGGGCGAGCGCGATTTCGGCCTGGAGGAGTGGGGGGCCTTTGATGCCAGTCAGGGCGTACCGGGGGAAAACTTCAAGCCCGAGCGCTTCAATATCCGCCACAGGCCCGATACGGCACCGCTGGCCGAGCAGATGCTGGTGGAACCCAATGGCCAGGGCACGCTGGTACTGAATGGCCAGACCAAACGCGTGGCCTGGCGCGAGATCGACTCGGCCGGCTGGCAGCTGTTGACCATCGTTGATGAGGCGGCGATCTACCAGTCGGCGGATGATCTGGCGAGTCACTTTCGCATCATCGGTTATCTGCTGATTCTCGGCCTGGTGCTCTTTTATTTGCTGTTCTTCGCCTATACCTGGCGCCGTTCTGTCTGGCTCAGTCGGTCGATTTCGGCGCCCTTGGCGAAACTGAACCGGATGCTGTCGGAGATCGGTCAGGAGCGTTACGATCAGCAGCCGCTGCAGTTCAAGCTGCGCGAGCTGCAGCAAAGCGCCGATGCCGTGGTCCGAATGGGCGCGGAACTGGGGCGCGCCAACCGAGCCAAGAACCGCTTTTTGTCCAGTATCAGCCACGAGTTGCGCACGCCTTTGACTTCCATTATCGGTTTTGCCCAGCTGGCGCAGGCCAGTGAGGCACTGGGTGAAGATGAGCGCGCCTGTGTGGAGGAAATTCTGCGTGCGTCCAGTCATCTGTTGCATCTGATCAATGATGTGCTCGATCTGGCTCAAGTACAGGCCGAGCAGGTGTATGTCCGTCCGGAACCCTTGATCCTGGGAGAGGTCGTGGATGCCTGTCTGCGCATGGTCGAGCCCCAGGCGGCGGACCGATCCGTGCAGCTGAGTCCCTTTGGGCAGGGGCGTCAGCTGGGTGTCATGGCGGATGCCAACCGCTTGCGTCAGGTGATGCTCAATCTGCTGTCCAATGCGATCAAGTACAACCGCCCCCAGGGACAGGTCAGGGTAGAGGCTGTCGAACAGAATGGCAGGGTCAGGATATCGGTGGCCGACACCGGTACCGGCATCAGTCCGGAACGGCAGCAGGAGCTGTTCATGCCGTTCAATCGCCTGGGCTATGAAAACAGCAATATTCCCGGCACGGGCATCGGCCTGAGCATCAGCAAGCAGTTGGTGGAGCTGATGGGCGGCAGCATCGGTTGTGACAGTGTGCCGTGGGAGGGTACAACCTTCTGGGTCGAGCTGCCGCCCGCATCGCCGGTTGAGGGCTGACGTTCAGCGCCGATCTCAGGGCTTGTGTTCGGCGGCACGTTTGGTGCGGGCCGTGGCCACTGCACAGGTCGGATCTTCCGGCCAGGGGTGCTTGGGATAGCGCCCCTTCATCTCCTTGCGTACCTCGTGGTAACTGCCGCGCCAGAAACCGGCCAGATCCTGAGTGACTTGCAAGGGGCGCTGCGCCGGGGACAACAGGTGCAGGGTGACGGGGGTATTGAACCCCAGGGTCGGCGTATCCGTGCAACCGAACATCTCCTGCAGCTTGACCGCCAGCACCGGCGGCGTCTGGCTGTAATCAACCCGGATCCGCGATCCGGACGGGACCTGCAGTCGCTCCGGTGCCAGCTGGTCCAGTGCCTGCTGCAGCGGCCAGTCCAGACGGCTGCGCAGGATGCTGCTCATGTCCAGACGGGCAAAGTCGCTGCCCTTATTGATAGCGTCCAGCCAGGGCGCAAGCCAGTCTTCCAGTGAGTCGAGCAGGGCCGTATCGGACAGGTCCGGCCAGCGCTCCGGCTCCGGGTCCACGCGGCGCACGAACGCCAGCCGCAGGCGCAGCTGCTCGGCGGTATCATCCAGCGGCAACAGCTGCAGCCCCGCCTGACGTACCCGAGCGAGCAGGGCGGCGGTCCGGCGTTCCGGATCCGGCTGCCTGACCGGCTTGCGCGCCAGTATCAATTGACCGATACAGCTGCGCTGCTCGGCAATCAGGCGATCCTGACGTGTATCCCACTCGACTACCTGCTCGCTGTGTTTGAGATCAGCCAGCAGCTGGTCGAACAGGGCCGGATCCAGCGCGGCGGCCAGACGAATCTGGTCGGTCGCACTGTCCTGCCGACTGGTCAGGCTGGCGACGGCAAGCCAGGGGTGACGGCTGAGTCGATCCTGCTCGTTCAATCGAGCGCCACGACCCTGACTGAGGCGGTACTGACCGGTCTGGTTGTCCCGCTGCCGGGCGATGCGGTCGGGGTAGGCGCAGGCAATCAGGTAGCCGGGTGCGGCCTGCGCTGAAAGCGTTGTACTTGAAGTGGCCCTTACATCCTTGCACAGCGCCCGGTACTGCTGCGCCAGCTTGCGTACGCGCGTGAGACTGCCCTGTCCGCTGCGGCCGTGCAGCCATTCCAGTCGCTGCTGCAGATCAGCCTGTTGGGTGTTGAGCGGATCGCGCTCCGACAACAGGGCGGCCAGATCGGCGGCGAGTTCGGCATGCCCCTGTTCGGCGCCACAGAGCAGCATATGGGCCAGACGCGGATGCGCCGGCAGTCGAGCCATCTGTTCGCCACGGCGTGTCAATCGGTACTGGTTCGGGGCAGGGCTATCGATGGCACCCAGTTGCTGCAGCAGATCAACGGCCTGAGCGTAGGCCGCAGCCGGTGGCGGCGTTAGCCAGCGCAGTTCATTCGGATCGTTGACGCCCCACTGCAGCAGTTGCAGCGCCAGCGGCGCCAGATCGGCATGCAGGATCTCCGCCGGAGTCTGGGCTTCAAGCTGGGCCTGTTGTTGTTCCGACCAGAGCCGGTAGCAGGTACCTGGGCCCAGACGTCCGGCACGGCCGGCTCTTTGGGTGGCCGCAGCAGCCGATACTCGGGTGGTGAGCAGGCGTGTCATGCCGCTGCCTGGATCGAAACGCGCCTGACGGCTCAGTCCCGCATCGATGACTACCTCGACGCCTTCGATGGTCAGGCTGGTTTCGGCAATGGCGGTGGCCAGTACGATCTTGCGTTTGCCGTCTTCGGGGGCGGCAATGGCGCGCTGCTGCTCGCTCAGCGGCAGGTCACCGTAAAGCGGCGTAATCAGTCGATCCGGATCAGTCGGCAGGCTGTCTTCAAGCTGTTGCATCACCCGGCGGATTTCACCCTGACCCGGCAGAAATACCAGCAGACTGCCGTGGTGACGCTCCAGAGCCTGACGAATACGACTGACCACCCGTGCCTCGATCGGGCTGTCGGTGCGGCTGGGGTCGGAATAGATCAGCTCGACCGGATGGGCGCGGCCCTCGCTGCGCAGGATGGGGGCGCCGTTGAGCAGTTCGGACAGGGCCTCGCCGTCCAGAGTGGCCGACATCAGCAGCAGCTTGAGTGGCGGACCTTCACGCAGCAGTTCTCGTCCCTGCAGCGCCAGTGCCAGACCGGTATCGGCGTCCAGACTGCGCTCGTGGAATTCATCGAAGATGATCAGGCCGACGCCCTCCAGCCCGGGATCATCCTGCAGCATGCGGGTCAGTATGCCCTCGGTGACCACCTCTATACGGGTAGCGGCACTGATTTTGCTCTCCAGGCGGATGCGATAGCCGACCCGTTGTCCGACCGGCTCACCGAGCTGTTGCGCCAGTCGTTGTGCAGCGGCCTTGGCGGCCAGGCGTCGTGGCTCCAGCAGCAGAATCGTCTGTTCCCCCAGCCAGGGCTGATTCAGCAATGCCAGCGGCACTCGGGTGGTCTTGCCGGCACCGGGCGGTGCTTCCAGAATCAGTTCGTCATGTTGGCTGAGCGTCTGGCAGATGGGGTTCAGCAGGACGTCGATTGGCAGGGATTCGGGCGTGTTCATGAGACATCTTGAGTGGTACGGGACAGGGGCTCACTCTAGCAGAAGCGGGTGCGTTTTTCTGCCGGTGTATCAGTTCGCTATTACACGCGCATGCTGTATGATTGCCCAAAAGGTCAGCATAGGCCGATGTGGTTTGAGTAACAAAGGTGAACAGCGCGTGCGAGCGGAAGCAAAACCGGAGGTAGCAGGGGAACAGCCATGCTGCTGATGATCGACAATTTCGACAGCTTTACCTGGAATCTGGTGCGCTACTTTCAGGAGCTTGGCAGCGAGGTGCAGGTGTACCGCAACAACGCCATTACCCTGGAGCAGATCGAAGCGCTCAAGCCCGCCCATCTGGTGATTTCCCCCGGGCCCTGTACGCCCAACGAGGCCGGGATTTCGATCGCGGCCATCCGGCACTTTGCCGGTCGGCTGCCGATTCTTGGCGTCTGTCTGGGGCATCAGAGCATCGGCCAGGCGTTCGGTGCCGAGGTAGTGCGCGCGCGTCAGGTGATGCACGGCAAGACATCCATGATCGAACACGCGGATGCAGGCGTGTTCAAGGGGGTGGAGCACCCGCTGGAGGTGACCCGCTATCACTCGCTGGTGCTGCGCCCTGAAACCCTGCCCGACTGTCTGGAAGTGACCGCCTGGACCCGCGATGCGTCCGGCGAGCGAGACGAAATCATGGCCATTCGACACCGGGAGCTGCCGATTCAGGGGGTGCAATTCCACCCCGAGTCGGTGCTGACCCGTCAGGGCCACAGGCTGCTGGACAATTTTCTGCAGCAGGTCTGACCCCTTTTCAGAGGAGAGATGAAATGAACATTGAGCAAGCGTTGGCCCGGGTGGTCGACCATATCGACCTCAGCCGCACGGAGATGGTCGAGGTCATGCGTCAGGTGATGACAGGACAGTGCAGCGAATCCCAGGTGGCGGGTTTCCTGGTCGGACTGCGCATGAAGAGTGAATCGATTGAGGAGATCACCGGGGCCGCTCAGGTGATGCGTGAACTGGCCACGCCTGTGCGTCCCGAGAAGGGACCACTGGTGGATATCGTCGGTACCGGCGGTGATGGCGCCAACCTGTTCAATGTTTCCTCTGCCAGCGCCTTTGTAGCCGCCGCCTGTGGCGTCTATGTGGCCAAGCACGGCAACCGTGGCGTTTCAACCAAGAGCGGCAGTGCCGATCTGCTGGAAAAGGCCGGCATCAACCTGGACTTCGGCGCGGAAGACGTGGCGCGCTGCATCGACGAGGTCGGTGTCGGCTTCATGTTCGCCCCCGGCTATCACGGCGCCATGAAGCACGCCATCGGTGCCCGCCGGGCGCTGGGCATTCGGACCCTGTTCAATATCCTGGGGCCGATGACCAACCCCGCCAATGCCAAGCGCATCGTCATCGGCGTGTTCACGCAGAAACTCTGCCGCCCCATGGCGGAGGTGATGCAGCAATTGGGTGCCGAACACATCATGGTTGTACACGGCGATGACGGTCTGGATGAGATCAGCCTGGCAACCCACACCCACGTGGCCGAGCTGAAGGATGGCGAGATTCGGGAATACAAGGTCTCTCCAGAGGACCTGGGCATCGACAGCCAGAGTCTTATCGGGTTGGTGGTCGACACTTCCGATGAGTCGCTGGCACTGATCAGAAAGGCGCTTGGCAACAGTGATGAGCCGGTGGCACGCAAGGCCGCTGCGATGGTGGCATTGAATGCCGGTGCGGCGGTCTACCTCAGTGGTCAGGCCGACAGCCACAAGGCGGGTGTTGCCCGGGCGCTTGAAGCAATCCAGTCCGGCGCAGCACTGGCAAAAATGGATCAGCTGGCAACCTTCTGCCGACAACTGGAGCAGGGCAAGTGATGAGCGATACCCCGACCATTCTGAAGAAAATCATCGCGCGCAAGCAGGAAGAAGTCGCCGAACGCAGCGCCCGTGTATCCATTGACGACCTCAAGGCGCAGATCGCCCGTCAGCAGGGTGGCGACACCGATCCCCGCGGCTTTGTTGCCGCTCTGGAGCGTTCGCTGGCGGCGGGTCGTGCCGCGGTGATCGCCGAGATCAAGAAGGCCAGCCCCTCCAAGGGCGTCATTCGTGACCCCTTCGTGCCGGCGGAGATTGCGCCCTCCTACGAGGCCGGCGGTGCCAGCTGCCTGTCGGTGCTGACCGATGTGGACTTTTTCCAGGGCAGTGACGCCTACCTGCAGCAGGCGCGCGCGGCCTGTTCGCTGCCGGTGATCCGCAAGGATTTCATCGTCGACCCCTACCAGATCTATGAAGCCCGTGCATTGGGAGCGGATTGCATCCTGCTGATCGTGGCGGCACTGAATGATGTCCAGCTGGCCGAGTTGACCGCGCTGACCCATGAGTTGGGCATGGACGTACTGGTTGAGGTGCACAACGCCGAGGAGCTGGAACGCATTCTGCCGTTGAATACCCGTCTGATCGGCATCAACAACCGCGACCTGCACACCTTCGAAGTCAGCCTGGACAACACCTTCAAGCTGCTGGATCGCATTCCGCAGGACCGCATTGTGGTCACCGAAAGTGGTATCCTTACCCCCGAAGATGTTGCTGCCATGCAGGCGCATCAGGTCAACGCCTTCCTGATCGGTGAGGCGTTCATGCGCACCGAAAATCCGGGGCAGACCCTGGCCGAGTTTTTTGCCGCGGCACAGACGGCCAACTAACCCGATTGGATCAACCTGATTAGAGACAGATCTTATGAGTATGAGTGTCAGCGTTAACTGGGATGGCGATGATCGCTTCAAGGCGACTACCGGTTCCGGTTTTGACATTATGATCGACAAGGACCTGCAACAGGGTCCGCGCCCCATGGAACTGATGCTGGCGGGCCTGGGTGGCTGCACCAGCGTGGATGTGGTCGGTATCCTGCGCAAGGCACGTCAGGACGTGGTCGGCTGTGTGGCCGAAATTCAGGCAGAACGCTCCGACGAAGTGCCCTCGGTGTTCACCGAGATTCACGTCAAATTCATCGTCAGCGGCCGCAAGCTGCGCGAAGCAGCCGTGGAACGGGCGGTTCGTCTGTCAGCGGAACAGTACTGCTCGGCTTCACTGATGCTGGAGCGCGGCGGCGTCAAAATCAGCCACAGTTTCGAGATTGTCGAGGTCGAGTAAATCGCTCGATTTTTGGCTTGTCTTTGCCGGGGCGCAGCATTAGAATGTTGCGTCCTTTTATTTGTTCAACTCCTTGCTTTCAACCATCCGCATGCGGCGGGTGATTTGGAGGCTGTGAAACCGTAAGGAGCAAAAATGCGTCATTACGAAATCGTATTCCTGGTTCACCCGAACCAGAGCGAGCAGGTTCCGGCGATGATCGAGCGCTACAAGTCGCTGATCGAAGGTGCCGAAGGTACCATCCACCGTCTGGAAGACTGGGGCCGTCGTCAGCTGGCTTACCCGATCAACAACGCGCACAAGGCACACTACGTGCTGATGAACGTTGAAGCGACTCAGGACGTTATGGACGAACTGTCCAACATGTTCCGCTACAACGATGCCGTTCTGCGTAACATGGTGATTCGTTGCAACGAAGCGATCACTGAAGATTCTCCGATCAAGGCTGCAGAGTCTCGCGAAGAGCGCAAGCCGCGTCGCGAAGAGCGTTCAGAGCAGAAGCAGGAAAGAACTGCTGACGCCTCTGAAGAAGCTGCTGAAGAGTAATCGTTAACCTTATTTTTGGAGAAATTCAGATGGCACGTTTTTTCCGTCGTCGCAAGTTCTGCCGTTTCACCGCTGAAGGCGTCAAGCAGATCGATTACAAAGATCTGGACACCCTGAAAGGCTACATCACTGAAACCGGCAAAATCGTTCCGAGCCGTATCACCGGTACCAAGGCACGCTACCAGCGTCAGCTGGCGACCGCTATCAAGCGCGCACGCTACCTGGCCCTGCTGCCGTACACCGACAGCCACGACGTTTGATTGACGTCGGCTGATACAGCCGGTGGTCGTGCGCCAAAGGGTGTGCGACCCGATCAAGTTTAATGCTGTGGATATCCAGTGGATATGTGCAGCCAGGATTCAAGACTGCAGCCTTTGCAGAACAAGAGGTTTACGAGATGGAAGTTATTCTGCTCGAAAATATCGGCAAGCTGGGTAAGCTGGGCGACAAAGTTGCCGTAAAATCCGGTTTTGGCCGTAACTACCTGGTTCCCCAGGGTAAAGCCGTACCGGCTACCGCCGCCAACGTAGCACAGTTCGAAGAGCGTCGTGCCGAGCTGGAAAAAGCCGCTGCTGACAAGCTGGCCAATGCCCAGGCGCGTGCTGAACAGCTGAACGAACTGGAACTGTCGCTGGTCACCAAAGCCGGTGATGAAGGCAAACTGTTCGGTTCTATCGGTACTCGCGACATCGCTGAAGCACTGACTTCTGCCGGTGTTGAAGCCGACAAGAGCGAAGTTCGTCTGCCGGAAGGCGCGATTCGCCACGTGGGCGAGTTCGACGTTGACATCCAGGTTCACCCGGAAGTCACCGCTACCATCAAACTGGTTATCGCCGGCGAGTAATTCCCGCCTGACAATCGGTTAAGAAAAAGCACCGCGTGGTATATACTGCGCGGTGCTTTTTTATGTACAGGATGTACGGTATTCCGCGATTGCATGGACGCAAAAGAGCGGTTATGTACAGGATGTACGGTATTCCGCGATTGCATGGACGCAAAAGAGCGGTTATGTACAGGACGTACGGTATGCTGCGGGTGCATGGATGCACAGGAGCGGCGATTGAATATTGTCCCCAAGAGGTAGTTCAGCGATGGATATGACCGACCTGAATGATGATGCTTTGGCCATGATCAAGCAGCCGCCGCAGTCGATCGAGGCCGAGCAGTCGGTACTGGGCGGTCTGATGCTGGACAACAACACCTGGGATACGGTCTCCGAGATACTGCTGGAAGATCAGTTCTATCGTGGCGACCATCGCATGATCTTCCGCACCATGCAGAAGCTGGTCGATGATGGCCGGCCGATCGATGTGGTGACGCTGTCCGAAGAGCTGGATCGGACCGGTGAGCTGGAGCAGGCCGGCGGGCTGGAAGCCCTGGTGGCACTGGCGCGCAATACGCCCAGTGTGTCCAATATTCGCGCCTATGCCGAAATCGTGCGTGACCGCGCGCTGCTGCGGCAGATGATCAAGGTATCCAACGAGATCGCCGACAGCGCCTACAACCCCGGCGGTCGTGCATCGGACGAGATTCTCAACGATGCCGAGCAGAAGATCTTCCAGATTGCGGAAAATCGTCCCAATCAGGGTGGGCCGGAACCGGTCAATCCGCTGCTGAAGCGGGCGGTGGACCGCATTGACGAGCTGTTCAACAATGCGGATTCACTTACGGGGGTGACCACCGGATTTGATGATCTGGACGACCGCACCGGCGGTCTGCAGAAATCGGATCTGGTGATTGTGGCGGCGCGTCCTTCCATGGGTAAAACCACCTTCGCCATGAACCTGGTCGAGAACGCGCTCATGGCCACCGAGCGGCCGGTGCTGGTGTTCTCGCTGGAGATGCCCGCCGATCAGCTGGTCACCCGTATGCTGTCGTCGCTGGGGCGGATCAACCAGACCAAGGTACGTAACGGTCAGCTGGAGGAGGATGACTGGCCGAAGCTGACCACGGCGGTCAACATGCTGAAGAACAAGCCGCTGTTCATTGATGATCAGCCCGGCATCAGCCCCAACGAAATGCGCACCCGCGCCCGGCGTATTGTGCGCGAGCATGGTGACTTGGCCATGATCATGGTCGACTACCTGCAGCTGATGACGCTGAAAACCGGCAAGAGCGAGGGGCGTACCCAGGAGATCTCCGAGATTTCGCGCTCATTGAAGGCGTTGGCCAAGGAGATGGGCTGCCCGGTGGTGGCGCTGTCGCAGTTGAACCGTAGTCTTGAGCAGCGGCCCAACAAGCGCCCGGTGAACTCGGACCTGCGTGAATCCGGCGCCATCGAGCAGGATGCGGACGTGATCATGTTCATCTACCGTGATGAAGTCTACAACGAGGACAGCCCGGACAAGGGCGTGGCCGAGATTATCATCGGCAAGCAGCGTAACGGTCCCATCGGCTCGGTACGCCTGGCCTTTATCGGCAAGTACACGCGCTTTGAAAATCTGGCCCACGGTGCCTATGACTATGGGCAGGATGAATAGATTCTGGGTGGATCGATAAAGTGATGCTCAGGATTCCCTGAGCATCTTGTTGCGAAAGCCTTCGGGCACCGTTAGTACCTTGCGTTCGCCGTAGTCGAAAAACACAATGCCGGTCTTTGCGTGGGCAATTTCCACCGCCGTGTCCTTGTTGCTCAGCAGGTAGTAGAGGTCGCAGCCGTACTTGTTGAAGTCGGCCACGGTCACATCGACCTGAACACGGTCGCCGTGGAAACCTTCCGCTTTATACACCACCGCCGAGTCACTCATGATGATGCTTGCGCCCTCCACATCCATCTCGGTGTAGTGGTAGTGCTTGAGAAAGCGCAGCCGGGCTTCGTGTACCATCGACAGGACGGCATCGTTGCCCAGATGGCCGCCGTAGTTGATGTCGCTGATGCGCACAGCCAGTTCGGTGCTGAACAGATAGTTGTCCGGCATGTCCAGTTTGATTCGTGCCATCGTCAGAGGCTCCTTCCGAGGTGTATGCCCATCAATCCAGGGCCTTGATCACATCGACCATGGCGCCGGTGAGTGTCGCCAGGTCCTCATCACTCATGATATACGGCGGCATCACATAGACAAGCTTGCCGAAGGGACGCACCCAGATGCCGCGCTCGACAAACAGCGGTTGTACCTCGGCCAGTTTCACCGGCT
>CAYMHL010000019.1:0-7967 GCA_964390205.1 uncultured Marinobacterium sp. | reverse complement strand
CCGGTGGCGATCTCATCGGCGATCAGCAGCACCTCGTATCGATCGCAAAGCTCACGGGCTCGGCGCAGCCAGGCCGGAGAATAGAAGCGCATGCCCCCGGCCCCCTGCACGATCGGTTCCAGGATCAGGGCGGCCAGCTCGTCGTGGTGCTCGGCCAGCAGGCGTTCCAGTTCGGCTGTATCCGCTGCGTCAAAATCGCCCTCAAAGGGCGTTTCCGGGCGGGGTGCGAACAGCTGCTGTGCCAGCACGCCGCTGAACAGCTCATGCATGCCGTTGACCGGGTCGCACACCGACATGGCACCGAAGGTATCACCGTGATAGCCGTTACGGATACTGAGCATGCGGTGTTTGCCGGGTTTGTCACGGGCGTGCCAATACTGGATCGCCATCTTCAGCGCCACTTCCACGGCAACGGAGCCGGAATCGGCAATGAACACCCGCTGCAGGGGTTCGGGCGTCATCTCGACCAGCTTGCGTGACAGTTCGATCGCCGGGGTGTGGGTCAGGCCGCCGAACATGACGTGTGCCATGCGATCGATCTGCGCCTTGGCGGCGGCATTCAGGCGCGGGTGGTTGTAGCCGTGCACCGCAGACCACCAGGATGCCATGCCGTCGATCAGTTCGCGGCCGTCACTCAGCTTGATGCGCACGCCCGAAGCCGACTCGACCGGGAACATGGCAGGCGGGTTGATCATCGATGAGTAGGGGTGCCAGATATGTCGGGAATCAAAGGCCAGCTGTTCTGCATTGGGGCCGTTCATCATGGTCGCTGACTCCTGGTAAATGAGTGAAGCAGGCCATTAGAGCGGTCTTTGCCGACGGACGCAAGTCCGGCTCAGGTGCTCTCGACTCGGTTGCGACCGCCGTTTTTGGCTTGATACAGCGCCTTGTCGGCACGGCTGAGAGCGGTCGAGGTGTCCGCATCTTCGTTCTGCAGCAGGGTAACGCCAATCGACAGGGTCATCGGAATCCGTTGTTCATCGGTTTGGGTCGGATTCTGCTCCAGCAGCAGGCGTATGCGCTCGGCCAGATGCAGGGCGCCCTGCAGGTTGGTGCCGGGCAGCAGCAGGGCAAATTCTTCACCGCCCAGACGGCCCAGCAGGTCGGTTTCACGCAGGCAGCCGGAAGCGAGCCGGGCGAAATGCTGCAGCACTTCGTCGCCGGCATGGTGGCCGTATTGGTCGTTGATCTGTTTGAAATGATCGAAGTCGATCATCATCAGGGCGCTTTCATGGTGCAGGCGTCGGCTCAGGCGCATTTCGTCATGCAGGTGCTCGATGAAGGCACGGCGATTACACAGCCCCGTGAGTGGGTCTGTGGTGGCCAGTCGCTCCAGCTTGCGCTCGTTTTCCTTGCGTTCGGTGATGTCACGAAACACGGTCACTACCCCGGTGATGCGGCCGTGCTCGATCATCGGTCGACAGGTAACAAGCACGGGCAGGAGTTCACCGGTACGGGTACGAAACAGCTCGTCACCTTCGTAGCTTTCGCCTTTTACGGCGGCTGCAAAAATGGGGCACTGGCTGAAAGGCAGGTTGCCGTTGCCCGGATGACTGTGGATCAGTTCATGGATGCGGCCGCGGTAGAGTTTTTCGGCATTGAAACCGGTCAGGCGGCTGGTGGCGGCATTGACGAACAGGGTGCGGCCTTCCAGATCGAGTACATAGATCCCTTCGCCGACCGCCTGACCGATGGCATCCAGTCGCTGTTGTTGCTGCAGCACCTGTTGGCGCTGTTGATGCAGGCTCAGCAGCAGCCAGCCCAGTAGCAGAATGGCCAGCAGGCCTATCCCCAGGGAGCTGTAGAACTCCCACTGAATGCTGGTCAGCAGCGGCTCGGGGTGCAGTGCGAGGATGTAGCCGCCCAGGCTGCCGTCGAATGCGTACACCGGGATAAAGGAGGCACTGTAGCCCAGGCTTTGGTGGTGGATTGCCAGCGCAAACTGCTGTCCCTGTGCCAGTTTCAAGGCCAGGTCATTCTCCTCGGCCAGCTGCTGCAGCAGGGCGTCCAGTGGCAGCGATGCCGTATCCGACAGCATCAGGCTGCGGTCGTCCAGCAGGTAGTCATCGCTGAAGACGGCCGGGCGCAGTTCACGGCGCAGTTCGGAAAAGCTGACGCCTTCAATGGTGTCCCGCTGCAGCAGGAACAGGAAGGCCTGACCGGGGGCAAGGTCCGACAGGGTACGACTGATCTGCTGAAAGGAGACGGCGGTTTCCATGCTGCCAAGCAATCTGTCTTCATCCAGCAGCGGGTGGATAAAGCGGAAGCCGATGAACAGCCGACCTACTTCGAAGCCGTATCGAGGTTCAGGATGCTCCTGTATCTGCTGCAGAGAAGGGCGAACCTGTAACAGACTGTCGCCGTGAATGCCCGGGGCATGAAAGCGCAGATAGCTGCTGCCATCGGCGAGGTGGAACTGCCACTGCTCAATGCCCCTTGCCTGGAGTTCCCGGTAATCGGGCAGCAGTTGCTGATAGAGCACCTCGCGCAGAACCTGGCGTTCAATGCCCTGGGTATCAATGCCGGAGCGCATCAGATTGAGCACATCGGGGCGTTGCAGCAGCCCGGCGTGGAAGGTATCCATGGCCAGCGCATAACGATCCAGACTGGCATGGTAGGTGGTGTTCAGCAGGGTAACCGTATGATCCAGAAACTGCTGCTGCTTGTCCCTGCGGTTATTATCCAGGAACAGCGCCATGCTGAAAAAAAGCCCCGCCAGCACCAGGATGTAGCTGATCCTTCTGAGAGTGGGACTTTCCTTCGACATGGGTGCAGGTACCTGATTCAGTCCGGTTGAAACAGTCTGCCGCTGATGACGGCGCGTGTCGTCTTGATTAACAGAAGCATAACAACAAAGGTGACAACAATCAGGGTTATCCAGCTCAACAGCAGGAAAAATTCGCTGCGGGTGTTGAGCCACATGCTTTGCGTGGCGATGGAAAACGCAGCCAGCGGAAAGCTGTAGGCCCACCAGGACAGATAGAACTGGATGCGCGAAAAGCGCGGCAACTGGGTGAACAGCAGCAGGGTGATGAACATGGCTGAGTAATAGAGCACACGGGCAAAGTTGTCCACCAGGCCGTTGTTGAGCTGCAGGTATGAAATGAAGCCGATGGAAGGCGGTGCAATCATGATGAACAGTGTCGGCAGCAGTTTTTCCGGCAGGGGATCATGAAACAGAATGCGGTTGAAGATCAGGGTCTTGAGCACCAGCCAGTAGAGCAGGCCGATAGCGAAGAAAAACCAGCTGGCCTCGATATAGCCGTGCTGCACACCGGCAATGGGTGCGATGATGTTGCCGACTACCGGAATGAACCAGGCCGGAGTGCTGTGTTGAACCTGGAAGCGTGTGTGATGAATCCATTGGGTCATCACGTTCAATGTCAGCAGCAGGTGCAGTGCTGCGCCGCAGATCCACAGGTAGTGCGACAGCGCCATGGACACTTCCAGTGTGGCCACCGCCAGCAGCATCAGGCTAATGGAGAAGGCGGGGAAGAAGCTGGTCTGGATCGGATGGTTGAACTCAGCCAGTACCTGTTCACGGTAACCCAAAATTTTGATCAGATAAATGCAGGTCAGGGTCAACAGTACGCAGGCGGTGAGTACCAGCAAGACCTGGCTGACCAGAGGTTCGAGGCCGAGGCTGTGCGCCGCTTTTTGCCAGCTCAGGGTAAGACCGGTAAGTCCCATGACACTGGCGAAAAAGGCGACCGGAAAAAACGGCAGCCAGGTGGCGACGCCAGTGGCGGGTGTTCGGTCAGACATGTCGCACTCCTTTATATTAAAAAATACTCATATATTATCCGGCCGTAGCTTGGCTGTTCGCAACCGGTATTTTCAATCGTTGTGCATGCAAAACAGCTCAGGCTTGGCGGGTCAGTTATCAACCTGTGTACCGGGATCGATACTGATCACCTCGATCTGCTGCGCAGTAATACGAAAACGGATGTTGTGACCATAGAGGCTGATGCCATAGATCCGCTCGCTGTCGTCCTTTTTGTAAGCCGGACGAGGATCACAGCGCAGGATCTCTTCGATCTGCCGATCGAGAGGTTGATCCAGTTGCCGGCTCAGGCGAGCACAGGCCTGTTCGGCTGCAGGACTGAACACCACCGGCAGTGACAGGCGTTCTATCTTTGATGCCAGCGCAAATTCCGCCTCCGGCAGGCTGTCCGAATAGGGCAGGTAGGGTTTGATATCGAGAATGGGCGTCCCATCGAGCAGATCGGCGCCTTCGATTTCCAGTCGCACTCTGTCCCCCTGGCAGTGGATTGCAGTCAGGCGGACACAGGACAGCCCTATGGGGTTGGGACGAAAGGGCGAACGGGTGGCGAATACGCCCAGGCGCTGATTACCGCCAAGTCGTGGTGGCCGCACCGTGGGGCTCCAGCCCTTGTCGGCGGTGGCGCTGAACAGAAACACCAGCCAGATGTGGCTGCAGTGTTCCAGTCCGCGCACGGCATCAGCGCTTGCATAGGGCGGCACCAGCTCCACTTCGGCGCGGATGGAGGCCAGCCCCGGCTGGCGCGGAATGCCGAACTTCTCGTCGAAGGGGCTGTGGATATAGCCGATCGCCTGCATCGGAAAGGGGGTGTGTGGGTTCATCTGCTGCTCCGCGGGTCAGTTCCGGCGCAGTATATCCCATCACTCATGTGCCAGCAGCGGTGCCCGCTGCTGCACCGGGGTGGTGCTGCTCCAGTAACGGGAGGCCTTTTCCGCCTGTTCTGCCAGACGGTGGATATGGCTGAGGGCGTCGAGCAGGGTCACCGACTCGGCCGATGTCAGCTGGCTGGAGATGGTCTGGTTGAGCAGGCCGCCCTTGAGATGCTGATACTCGCGTTCCATCTCCTGTTTCATCTGGTGGGTTTCATAGCCTTGAGTCGCGCTGTCTTCGAGCACTTCACAGGCGTCGATCAGGTGAATGACCGCCTGCTGGAAATCATGCACGCTGGAGCGAATGCCGGCGTCCCGTAGTTGCTCGAACACCGGGTAATATTCCGGCAGGCGGGCTGAAAGTCGTGCCATCTCGTTGAAATAACGCGCCACGCGCAAGGACACCGGCAGGGTTTCGCTGATCTCGACGTTGAGGTTCTGACGCGCCAGTTCCTGGTTGAACTCGACAATGTGGCCTACCAGCAGATTGAGGCTTTCATACTGCTGCTGCAGACGATCGGCGGCGCCGCGTTCGGCACTGATCGCCTCCCGGGCCATGCGGCTGCAGATGCGACTGACCCGAGACAGTTCCATGTTGATCGCCTCCACCGCCAGTGAGGGTGTGGTCAGAATGTTTTTATCCAGATAGCGTGGCATGGCTTCGCTTTCTTCCAGGGTGCGGAAGCGCTTGCTCAGGAAGTCGACCATCCGGTTGGTCAACGGCCACATCAGCACTACGCCGACAATGTTGAACAGGGTGTGGAACAGGGCAAGCAGGAATACCAGATCAAAGGTGGCCGGGTCCAGCCGATTGAGCATGCCGCCCAGAGTGATCAGCAGTACCAGCCCGACCAGCCCGGTGAGCAGGTTGAACAGCACATGCGCCGCCGAGATGCGCTTGGCGTTGGGCGTGGCACCGATGGAGGCCAGCAGTGCGGTAGTGGTGGTGCCCACGTTGGCACCGATCACCAGTGCCGCGGCGGCCGCCAGGGAGATGCTCTCGGTATGCACCAGTGACAGCGCGATGGCGATGACCGCTGCCGAGGCTTGCATCAAAAAGGTCAGCACTATGCCGGCGACTACAAAAAGAGCGAGCGCCAGAGGCCCCGCGCCCAGTTCAGCCAGAGGCACGGCATTGCTCAGGCCGTCAAAGCTGGCGCGCAGGAAATCCAGACCGATAAAGAAAATGCCGAAACCGGCAATGGCGGTCCCTATGTGGCCCCGTCGGCTGTTGTTGCCGCTGACACGCAAGACCATGCCGGCACCTATCAGGGGCAGGGCGAAGGCGCTGATCTTGATTTTGAAGCCGATCAGGGCGACCAGCCAGCCCACCATGGTGGTGCCGATATTGCTGCCGTAGATGATCGATACCGACTGGGTCAGCGACAGCAGACCGGCGTTGACGAAACCCAGGGTAGCGACGGTAACGGCACTGGATGACTGCACCAGCGCGGTGATCAGGGCGCCGGATACCACGCCTTTCAGGCGTGAGCCCGTGGCATGTTCCAGTGCGGCCTTGAGTGAACGACCGGCGGCCTGTTTAAGGCCATTGGTGAGCAGCTGCATACCCAGCAGAAACAGCCCTATGCCGCCAAACAGCTGCCCCAGCATCTCCAGTGTCATTTAATGCACATCTCCTTTATGTATATACATCAAAATTAGCAGAGCCACCTGAGAAGGTCGAGTAAGCGTTTGTACTGGCTTGATTTTCTGACGCTCAGCATTCCACGGCGACGGATTTGATCAATGCCCAAAGCCGCTGGTCCGAGTGCAGTTCAAGTTCCTTCAGGGCGCGATGGCTGATGCTGACCGGCAGCAGGTGGGTGCCGAAACGCACCTGTACGCAGGGGCGGTCGCTGTCGGCCTGCTCGATGGCAACGACCTCCACCGGAAGCTGGTTTTGCAGGCTGGTACCGCGTAGGGGCTGCAGCGAAAGCGCGATATCCTCGGCCTGAAGGCTCAGTGTTACCCTTGTCCCCGGTGTATGGGCCGTACCGGCTATCCAGATCGGCGGCAGCCCGTCCGCACATGCAATGGCGGTCATGCGGTCATCCGGGTCCAGTTGAATTACCCGACCGCGCAGCAGGGCGCGATTGCCCAACTGCGGCATGATGCCCTGGCGGCCGAACAGCTGCACCGGATCACCCTCGGCCACCACCTTGCCTTCCTGCAGGCAGACCAGATGGTTGGCCAGTCGCAGCACCTCATCGACCGCATGGGTGACATACAGAATCGGCAGACGATGCTGGCGCTGCAGCTGTTCGAGCAGATCCATGATCAGCCGACGGGACTCTCCGTCCAGCGCACTCAAGGGTTCGTCCAGCAGCAGCAGTCGCGGTCGGCTGAGCAGGGCTCGTGCCAGCGCAACACGTTGCTTCTGTCCGCCGGAAAGGGTATCAGGCTTTTGTGTCAGCAACGGGGCCAGTCGCAGCCGTTCGACCAGTTCGCGTTCATCCAGTTGCACGCCACCACGCCGGTAGGGAGCGGCAAAGCTCAGGTTGTCGCGCACACTGAGGTGGGGAAAGAGGCGGGCATCCTGAAACACCAGCCCGATGTCGCGTCGGTTGGCCGGGGTAAAGAAGTTGTGTTGACTGTCCTGCCAGCATTGGTCGCAAAAGTGGATTTGGCCTCGTTGCGCCGGCTCCAGACCTGACAGCAGTCGCAGCAGGGTGGATTTGCCGCAGCCAGAGGGGCCGAAGAGTGCGGTAATCCCCTCGGTGGCCAGCTGCAGCTGCACATCCAGCTCGAAATCGGCATAGCGATGGCGCAGTGACAGCGACAGGCTCATGGTGCCGCCTCGGCCGGGCGGCGCCGGTTCAGGCTGTAGAGCACCAGCAGCAGGCTGACGGAAAACAGCAGTAACCCTCCGGCAAGCCAGTGAGCACGAGCGTAGTCCAGGGTTTCCACATGATCGTACAGGGCAATGGACAGCACCTGGGTGCTGCCGGGAATATTGCCGCCGATCATCAAGACCACACCGAACTCACCCACGGTGTGGGCAAATCCCAGGGTTATGGCCGTGAGAAAGCTGCGGCGACATAAGGGTATGACAATGCGCCGAAAGCAGGACCAGCGACCGGCGCCGAGCGAGCGCGCTGCCTGCAGCAGGCCATGATCCAGCTGTTCGAAGCCGCTTTGCAGCGGCTGAACCACAAAGGGCAAGGAGTAGAGGATGGAGCCGATCAGCAGTCCGGTGAAGGTGAATGCCAGCCCGGAACCGGTCAGCCACTGCCAGGGCGCGCCAAGAATCCCGTCCGGTGCAAACGCCAGCAGCAGATAAAAACCCAGTACCGTCGGCGGCAGGATCAGTGGCA
>CAYMHL010000018.1:26053-27153 GCA_964390205.1 uncultured Marinobacterium sp. | reverse complement strand
CTCGGGAAGCATAATAACCAGAAGAAAATAGCGGGTATATAGGAAAAATTCCTAATTCTCACTGAATACCGTATTGCTGGCGGTAGGCCTGAATTGCCGCCAGTTCAGCGGTCATATTGCCTTGTTCTTGCAAGTACTCCACCAGGTTGGCCAGGCTGATGATGCTGATGACAGGCATCTTGTAATCACGTTCCACTTCCTGGATTGCAGAGAGTTCGCCAGTACCCTTTTCCTGGCGGTCAAGCGCGATCAGCGTGGCGGCCGGTTGTGCCCCAGCCTGCTCGATGATGGCCATGACTTCACGGATGGCCGTGCCTGCAGTGATGACATCGTCGATGATCAGCACACGGCCTTCCAGCGGCGCACCTACGAGGTTTCCGCCTTCACCGTGGTCTTTGGCTTCCTTGCGGTTGAATACGTAAGGAACGTCCTTGCCGTGGTCGTTGGCGAGGGATACACAGGTTGCCGCTGCCAGAGGGATACCTTTATAGGCGGGACCCAACATCACATCATATTCAATACCGGCATTTTCCAGCGCAGCGGCATAAAAGCGTCCCAGTTTGGCCAGTGCCATACCGGAATTGAACAGGCCAGCATTGAAGAAATAGGGGCTTTTACGGCCGGACTTAAGCGTAAATTCGCCAAAGCGCAGAACATTTTTTTCCAGGGCAAACTCGATAAACTCTCGTTGGTAGTCCAGCATCTCTCTCTCCGCTGCAATAATGGGAACAAGGCTATGATACCTGCTGCTTTCGGTGGCATCCATGCAGGCATCAGCCAGAAAAATTTCAAATTTAAGCGTTCAATGGGTACAATTCTCTTTTACCTTCCATCCCATATTCGTTCGAATAGGCTCAACGGGGCTAAGACACTATGCGTGTGATCACCTTCAATACTCAAGGTATTGAACAGGCTGCAGATAATGGCTTTTTTGACTGGATGATCCAACAGGATGCCGATGTGGTATGTCTGCAGAATCTGAGGGCAAAGGAGTATCAGCTTGATGGTGATCGTTACCATCCTGAGGGTTATCACGCCTATTTCTTTGATGCCTTCGAAGACGGCTTCAGTGGCGTTGCCATCTACACACGACACCTGCC
>CAYMHL010000018.1:18158-25953 GCA_964390205.1 uncultured Marinobacterium sp. | reverse complement strand
TGAACGAAGGTGCGCGTCTGGATTACCAGCTCACTACGGCAAATCTGCGCAAGACCGTGAAGGGCGCGCGGATCTACCGCGAGCAGCGCTTTTCGGAGCATGCTCCTCTGACCATCGATTACGACATCGAGATCTGAAACATGTCGGGCCGCCGCGATGAGGGCGGCCCGGTATGATGTCTCAGCCCGCCAGTGCCTGTTTCTGCAACTCGACCAGCTCAGTAATGCCTTTCTGTGCCAGTGCCAGCATGGCATTGAGCTCTTCCTGGGAATAGGGCGCACCCTCTGCTGTACCCTGAACCTCAATGAAACCACCCGCATCGGTCATGATGACGTTCATGTCGGTTTCGGCCGCTGAGTCCTCGGCGTAGTCGAGATCCAGTACCGGCTCACCTTTGTAGATGCCGACCGAGACTGCCGCAATCATCTGCTTGATCGGGTTGCCTTTCATGGCACCGTTCTTGTCCTGTTTCAGCACATTGATGGCATCCATCAGGGCAACGCAGGCACCGGTAATGGAGGCTGTGCGTGTACCGCCGTCGGCCTGAATGACATCACAGTCGATGGTGATGGTATTTTCCCCAAGCTTTTTCAGATCCAGTGCAGCGCGCAGCGATCTGCCGATCAGACGCTGGATCTCGATGGTGCGACCGGTCTGCTTGCCGCGGGCAGCTTCGCGATCAGACCGGGTGTTGGTAGACCGCGGCAGCATGCCGTATTCAGCGGTGACCCAACCAGAACCGCTGCCGCGCAGGAAGCGGGGTACACCGCGGTCAACAGTGGCAGTACAAATGACTTTGGTATCACCGAACTCGACCAGCACCGAACCTTCAGCGTGGCGGGTAAAGTTGCGGGTGATTCGGATATCGCGCATCTGGTCCGGCTGTCTGCCGCTTGGACGCATTTTGTTCAGTCCCAGGTTCTGCAGTTGTTCAGAAAAGCTCGAACTCATGTGGCCTACCCTTATATGTGTGTCTCCATCCTGCTCGCGCACGGTGACCGGATGGCTGTTAAAATAATCGAAACGCAATTCTAATAGAGATCGATCGATTATGACACGAAGCATGACCGCCTTTACCCGACAGGAAATGCAGCAGCCCTGGGGAGCACTGATTTGGGAGTTGCGTTCAGTCAATCATCGTTATCTGGAGCCCCATTTCCGACTGCCGGAATCGCTGCGGGAGATTGAAGGCCCGCTGCGTGAAGCTCTGCGCAAGGCGGTCAGCCGTGGCAAGATTGAAGCGACGCTCCGTTTCGTGCCGGAGAATACTTCTGGTGCCCTGCAGGTCGATCAGGCTCGCCTGCAGGAGGTATTGGCAGCCACCCGTGTACTGCAGCAAGCCGGTACCGAGATGCAGCCGCTGAACCCCCTGGAGCTGCTTGGCTGGCCCGGAGTGCTGGTCGAGTCGGCGCTGGATATGCGCGAGGTCAAACAGCAGGCGCAGATCCTGTTTCGGGATGGCTTGAACGACCTGATTGCAGGCCGTGAGCGTGAAGGCGAGGAGCTGAACCAGCTGATTATCCAGCGCTTGGACAGCATCGATGCCATTGTTGAAGACGTGAAGCAGATGCTGCCGAGCATCCTGCAGGCGCAACGGGATAACCTGCAGCAGAAACTGTCTGAGCTGAGCAGCGAACTGGACCCTGGTCGTCTGGAGCAGGAGATCGTACTCTTGGCCCATAAGGCGGATGTGGACGAAGAGGTTGACCGCCTGCAGACTCATGTGCAGGAGGTGCGGCGGGTACTGACACAGAAGGGTCCCATTGGCCGACGTCTGGATTTCCTCATGCAGGAGTTGAACCGTGAAGCCAACACGCTTTCGTCCAAGTCGATCGTGGCAGCCACCACGCGAAGTGCCGTGGAACTCAAGGTGCTGATCGAGCAGATGAGAGAACAGATTCAGAATATTGAGTGATTTCAGCCGCAGATAGACGACCCAGTACGGCTGCGGTCTATTGGGTCGTCGGTTGATTGTTCGCAATGCTCTGTATTTGTGTGGGTTTAAGGAGATTCTCCGGTCGTAAAATATTTCAGGCCTTTCCGTGAGTTTTATTTTTGGCCATGTCATCGCAACTTTTTCTGCCATTTTTCTGATATTTATTCGTTTTTAATTGCATTTCGATGCATAAGCGGACAACGTTCCTTGTTTGTTGCGCTCGCTTGGCACAGGCGTGTTTTGCAAACATATATTTAGATATGCTAAGTATTTATAGCCAAGGAGATTGAAAATTCGCCTGGCGGCATGGATTAACAGTGTCGCGAATGGCTTCGGATCAGAATCGGGAGAACAGATCATGACCAGGATTAAACGACTTGCGAGTGCATGCACGCTGGCATTGGCGACACTGGGCAGCGCAATGACAGCAGAGGCGGCTACCTGGCGCTACGCCTTTGAAGAAGCCATCACCGATGTGCAGGGTGTGTACGCCAGCAAGTTCAAGGAACATATCGAAGCCAATTCCGACCACCAGATTCAGCTCTTTCCCTACGGTACTCTGGGTGAATCCGCCGATACCATGGAACAGGCTCAGGCCGGTCTGCTGCAGTTTGTCGACCAGTCCCCCGGTTTCACCGGTTCGTTGATTCCCGAAGCTCAGGTCTTTTTTATTCCTTACCTGCTGCCTGAAACCCATGAGGCGCTGGATCATTTCTTCCGCAACAGCAAGGCGATCAACGAAGATTTCAAGACGATCTACGCCGAGCATGGTTTGGAACTGCTGAAAATGTTCCCGGAGGGCGAGGTCGTGATTACCACTCAGGAGCCTTTCGAAAAACCGGCCGATTTGAATGGCGTCAAGGTCCGTGTCATGACCAATCCGCTGCTGGTGGAGTCCTACAAGGCGTTTGGCGCCACGCCGACACCCCTGCCCTGGGGCGAGGTTTACGGTGGTCTGCAAACCAACATCATTCAGGGGCAGGAAAACCCGCTGTTCTGGGTCGAATCCGCGAAAATGTACGAAGTGTCCGACGTTATTACCTTCACCGGGCACAACAACTTCACCACCGCCGTGATGGCCAACAAGCGCTTCTTTGATGGTTTGCCTGCAGAAGACCAGCAGTTGATTCGTGATGCCATGCAGGTCGCCTTTGATCACATCATGGAGTATCAGCAGGGCTTGAGCGAACGCTCGCTGGAAAAAATCCTCGAGCAAAAGCCTGATATGAAAGTGGTCCACCTGAACGAAGCCCAGCGTGAACCCTTCCGTGCCGCGGCGGCAGAAGTGGAAGCCAAATTCATCGAAATGACCGGTGATTCCGGCAAGGCGCTGCTGCAGCAGTTCAAACAGGACCTGGAAGCCGCCAAGGCTCAGTAGGCTACAGCCGGCCCTCCCGGGGTCGGTCCCTGATGAGATCCGTGTAACATGTCCAGACAGAGTCCGTCCAAGCGGACATCACAGCTTCCCGGTGTGCTGGGCTGGGTTGATACCTGGCTCGGCCGTGCCGAAGCACTGATACTGGGTGCCGGTGTCCTGCTCATGGCGCTCAACACCGTGGCCAATGTGATTGGTCGCTTTCTGTTTCAGCACAGCTTCTTTTTCACCGAAGAGGTCAACCGCATCCTGATTATCATGATTACCTTTGCCGGGGTTGGCTATGCCGCCCGGCAGGGTCGTCACATTCGCATGTCGGCCTTGTTCGATGCCTTGCCTACGGCCGGCCGGCGCTGGCTGATGGTGTTCATCGCGCTGATCACGTCGCTGTTCATGTTTGCGCTGACCTGGTTTTCGGTATTTTACATCGACAGCGTTGCAGGCTCGGGGCGTATACTCCCGGCACTGCAGATCCCGGTATGGTGGATCTTTCTGTGGGTGCCGGTGGGGCTTGGCGTAACCGGAATACAGTACCTGTTGACCGCGGTAAAGAACGTGATCAGCCGGGAGGTTTACCTCTCGACCCAGGTAAAGGACGGCTATGACGATGACTGACAACCTTCATGGCAGACACTGGGGCGACCGGGGAGAGGCGGCATGACGGCAATTATGGTGGGCACGATGATTGTGCTCCTGTTGCTGGGGTTCCCGATGATGATTCCGTTGATTGCGGCAGCCTTCATCGGTTTCTATTCGATGTTTGGCGGCATCGATCAAATGGACTTTATGATCCAGCAGTTCATGGCCGGTATCCGGCCCGCGTCCCTGATCGCCGTGCCCATGTTCATTCTGGCAGCCGATATCATGACGCGAGGGCATTCCGCGGATCGCCTGATCGAAATGGTGATGAAGTTCATCGGCCATGTTCGCGGCGGGCTGGCGATCAGTACGGCGACCGCCTGTACGCTCTTCGGGGCTGTGTCGGGTTCGACCCAGGCCACAGTGGTGGCAGTGGGATCGCCGCTGCGGCCAAAGATGCTCAAGGCCGGCTACAAGGACAATTTCGTGCTGGCGCTGATCATCAACGCCAGTGATATCGCCTTCCTGATTCCGCCCAGTATCGGCATGATCATCTACGGCGTGGTGTCCAACACCTCGATCTCCGAACTGTTTATCGCCGGCATAGGTCCGGGGCTGATGATTCTGGGCATGTTTGCCCTATACAGCTATATCTATGCCCTGATCCACAAGGTGCCGACAGAAGCCAGAGCCAGCTGGCCGGAACGTTGGCAGGCCGTGCGCAAGGCGATCTGGCCACTGGGCTTTCCGGTCATCATTGTCGGCGGTATTTACGGTGGGGTGTTCAGCCCTACTGAAGCGGCCGCGGTCTGTGTGCTGTATGCGGTGATTCTGGAGTTTATCGTGTTCCGGGCACTCAAGCCGGTCGAGCTGTACCGGATTGCCAAATCCACCGGCCTGATCACCGCGGTGGTGTTCATCCTGGTGGCGGCCGGTGCGGCCTTTTCCTGGATCATCTCTTTTGCTCAGATCCCGCAGACGCTTATCGCTTCGCTGGGGCTGGCCGATGCCAGCCCGACCGGCGTACTGATCGCGATCTCCATCGCCTTTTTCATCGGCTGCATGTTTGTCGACCCGATTGTGGTGATTCTGGTGCTGGTGCCCATATTCGCGCCACTGGTGGCTTCAGCCGGACTGGATCCGGTGCTGGTCGGGGTGTTGATCACTCTTCAGGTCGCCATCGGTTCGGCGACGCCGCCGTTCGGCTGTGACATCTTCACCGCCATTGCCATCTTCCGTCGACCCTATCTGGAGGTGATTCGCGGCACACCGCCCTTTGTCTTCATGCTGGTGTTGGCAGCGGCGCTGTTGATCATGTTCCCGCAGATAGCGCTTTTCCTTCGTGACCTGGCCTTTGGCTGACCTCGGGGCAGCCGGTTTGATCGACCGGCAGCCTCGGGCTATAGTGCCCGCTTTGACAGCCACATGATCGGAACGCACAGATGACTCCACTTGCCGGTACTTTATACATTCTCTCGGCCCCTTCGGGCGCAGGTAAAACCAGCCTCGTGAAGGCGCTGCTGCAGCAGGATGATCAGGTCGGAGTGTCGGTGTCCCATACCACTCGCGCCATGCGACCGGGAGAAGTGGATGGCGTGGACTACAACTTCGTCAGCATGGACGACTTCAATGCGCTGATCGAGCAGGGCCAGTTCCTGGAATATGCCGAAGTGTTCGGCAACAAGTACGGCACCTCTCAGCAGTGGGTGAAGGAGCAGTTGGCCGGGGGGCGCGATGTGATTCTGGAGATCGACTGGCAGGGCGCCGAACAGGTGCGCAGACTGATGCCTGAGGCGGTTACCCTGTTCATTCTGCCGCCCAGTCGGGCGGCACTGCGCGAACGTCTCAATGCCCGTGGTCAGGACAGTGATGAGGTGATCGAGGGGCGCATGGCGGAAGCCACCAACGAAATGAGCCACTATCCGGAATATGATTACCTGCTGATCAACGACGACTTTGATACGGCTCTGCAGCAGCTGGCCAGCCTGTTCCGGGCGCGGCGTCTGCGCCAGTCCGTGCAGCAGATGCGCCATGAGACGCTGCTGGAGCAGCTCTTGTCTGAGGACTGAAAGCCCCGTAAACTGTGCGGTCCCTTTTGGTAGTTCTTATAGCTCCTTCCAACCCTGTTCGAGGTCGCAATGGCACGAGTAACCGTTGAAGATTGTCTGGAAAATGTAGAAAACCGCTTTGAGCTGGTCATGGTTGCATCCAAGCGTGCGCGCCAGCTCGCGGTCGGTGGCAAGGATCCCAAGGTGGAGTGGGAAAACGACAAGCCGACAGTGGTTGCCCTGCGTGAAATCGCGGAAAACCTGATCAACCGCGAAGTGCTGGACGCTCAGGACCGGGGCTGATCTTTCCCCCGCGACCGTAATGCGGCATCATCAGGGATAGAGGTGGCTGGCGCTGGCCAGCCTTCAGCCCCAAGCGGAGATGTTGATGCCGACGATAGACGCCCTTTCCCATCGCCTCGAAGAGTATCTGATCCCGGAGCAGATCGCTCGGGTTCGGCGTGCCTATTTCTACGCTGAGCAGGCCCACGATGGCCAGCGACGCAAGAGTGGCGAGCCCTATGTGACTCACCCATTGGCGGTTGCCAATGTTCTGGCCGGCATGCACATGGACCATCAGAGCCTGATGGCGGCCATGCTGCATGACGTGATCGAAGATACCGAAATCGACTACGCCGGCATCGAAGGGCAGTTTGGCACTTCGGTGGCCGATATTGTCGATGGCGTCTCCAAATTGACCCATCTGGAGTTTGAAACCAAGGCCGAGGCCCAGGCGGAAAATTTTCAGAAGATGGTGTTGGCGATGGCCGAGGATATCCGCGTCATCCTGGTCAAGCTCGCCGATCGTCTGCACAACATGCGTACCCTGGGCGCGATGCGTCCCGACAAGCAGCGCCGCATCGCGCGTGAAACCCTCGACATCTACGCGCCCATCGCGGCCCGTCTGGGCATGCGTGATCTGCAGGTCGAACTGGAAGATCTGGCCTTCCAGTCCTATTACCCCATGCGGGCCAAGCGTATCCGCCGTGCCGTGGTCCATGCCCGTGGTCAGCGCAAGGACATCATCGAACATGTCCGCGAAAGCATGCAGAACCGGCTGGACCAGGAAGGTCTCAGTGGTCGGGTCAGCGGGCGTGAAAAGCATCTCTACAGCATCTATCGCAAGATGAAGGTACAGCGCAAGGCGTTTGCCGACATCATGGATGTGTTCGCCTTCCGCGTGGTCACCGAAAGCGTCGACGACTGTTACCGCATCCTCGGTGCCGTGCACAACCTCTACAAGCCGGTGCCGGGCTGTTTCAAGGATTACATCGCCATCCCCAAGGCCAACGGCTATCAGTCCCTGCATACGGTGCTCTTCGGCGCCAAGGGCATGACCATTGAAGTCCAGATCCGTACGCAAGACATGGATGCGGTGGCCAGTCAGGGTATTGCCGAACACAGCCACTACAAGGTCAACGGCAGTACCGAAACGGCGATGGGCTCCTACAACCGGGCACGCAAGTGGGTGCAGGGGCTGCTGGAGATGCAGCAGAACGCCGGTGATTCCATGGAGTTCATCGAGAGCGTGAAGAAGGACCTGTTCCCTGACGAGGTCTACATCTTTACTCCCAAGGGCCGGATTCTGGAACTGCCTCGTGGCGCGACGCCAGTGGATTTTGCCTATGCGGTGCATACCGATGTCGGCAACTCCTGCGTATCCTGTCGTATCAATCGCCGTCTGGCGCCTTTGTCGGAACCGCTGGAAAGCGGTCAGACCGTGGAGATCATCACCACACCACGGGCACAGCCCAACATGGCCTGGCTCAACTTCGTGGTGACCGGCAAGGCCCGCACCAGCATTCGCCACTTCCTCAAGAATCAGCAGCGTAACGAGTCAATTGAACTGGGCCGGCG
>CAYMHL010000018.1:15657-18058 GCA_964390205.1 uncultured Marinobacterium sp. | reverse complement strand
GCCCGCTGCTGTCATCCGATTCCGGGTGATGCCATCATTGGTCACATCAGCAGCGGTCGCGGGCTGGTGGTGCACCGTACCGAGTGCCGCAACATCGGCTATCTGCGTGACAATCCCGAAAAGACCATCTATCTGGAATGGTCGGCGCCTCAGGACAACGAGGAAGAGTTCGTGGTGGGCCTGCAGCTGGAGGTGCACTCCCAGCGCGGCATTATTGCCAACCTGGCCACGGCAGCGGCGGAAGTGGGCGCCAACCTGCTGAAGATCGACAGCGGTGAGCGTGACGGCCAGCTGTGCAGCGTGCAGATGGAGTTGACCGTATTCAACCGCGTACATCTGGCACGGGTGATTCGCAAGCTGCGCGGGCTCGGTCCCGTGACACACATCACCCGTCAGTAAGCATCGGTTTCTGCGCCCGGTTCCGGGCGCAGGGACAGAAAGGCTCCGGCTCAGCGACCCAGAGCAAGCCCCTCTCTTCGTGGATCCACACCGGCTTCCCAGCGACCATCGGCGCGCAGACGCAGGGCATGAACGCCGCTGTTGAGCTCGCGTATGGTCACGGCGTGGCCGCGATCCTGAAGCTCGAACAGCAGCTGTTCGGCGGCCGTGTCCTGTTCCAGTTCGGTGATGCCGTTGCGGTTGCTGACATGGCCCTGGTGCAGGATCTCCTGCAGCGGCAGGTCGGTGTGCAGCATCAACAGCAGCGTCTGCGCCACATAGCTGATGATGCGGCTGCCGCCCGGTGATCCCAGCGCGGCTACCGGGCGGTTGTCCTGGTCAAACACCATCACCGGAGCCATTGAGCTGCGCGGTCGCTTGCCCGGTGCAATGCGGTTGGCGACCGGTTTGCCGTCCTGCTCGGCTACAAAGGAGAAATCGGTGAGTTGATTGTTAAGCAGGAAACCGCCGGCCATCAACGTAGAACCGAACGCCATTTCGATACTGGTGGTCATGGATACCAGGTTGCCCTCGGCATCACGAATGACGAAATGGCTGGTTGATGGCCGTTCGGCTGCCTGGTCATCGCTGCGCTCCAGCAGGGTTGGTGCGCCGGGCTGGGCCTGGCCCATGTCCCGGGTCGGATCAATCAACCTGGCGCGCTGCTGCAGATAGTCAGGCGCAAGCAGTGCATCCACCGGCACCTCGACAAAATCACTGTCGGCCAGATAGCGTCCACGATCGGCATAGGCCAGGCGGCTGGCTTGAGTCAGCAGATGGCTGAAATCCACATCCGGCAGAGAGCCGATGGTGAATGTCTGCTGTGCCATCAGGCCGAGGATCTGCAGCAGGGTAACACCGCCGGAAGTGGGTGGCGGGAAGCCACAGATGCGGTATTCGCGATAGGGGCGACACAAAGGCGTGCGCTCACGGGGCTGATAGTTCGCCAGATCCTCTGCCTGCAGGCGACCGGGGTTGTCTCCGGCAGCCTGTACCGCGGCAACGATTTTTTCGGCCAGTGTGCCACGATAGAAAACATTGGCGCCCTGTTCGGCAATCAGTTGCAGCGATTCAGCCAGTTCGAGATTGTGCACCAGGGTACCGACTGGCAGCGGCTGGCCGTCGGCAGTGAAAAAGTAGCTGCGCGCTTCGGGATAATGCTTCAACCCCGGATTGATGCCGTCTGCGATCAGTCGATGTAGCCGTGGCGTTACGTTAAAGCCTTCACGAGCCTGATGAATCGCCGGCTGAAAAGGTGCCTGCCAAGGCAGGCGGCCATGGCGCTGATGGGCCAGCTCCAGCATGCGCAGCACTCCGGGTGTGCCGACCGAGCGGCCGCCGACCAGCGCCTGTTGCCAGGGCATGGGGCTGCCGTCCTCGTTGAGGAAAAGGTCAGGGGTCACGGCTGCCGGTGCGGTTTCACGGCCATCATAGGCAAAGAGTTGCTGTTGTGTGGCGTCCCAGTACAGCAGAAAGGCCCCGCCGCCAATGCCGGATGACTGGGGTTCCACCAGCGTCAGCATTGCCTGCACGGCAATGGCGGCATCCAGGGCGCTGCCGTTGTCGTCCAGCATGGCCATACCGGCCCGGGTGGCCAGCGGGTGAGCACTGACCACCAGTGTACTGTCGACAACAACAGGATCTCGGGGCTGCCAGCCGGTGGCGCTCTCCGGTGCCCTGGATTCGTTAAACGCATGGGCCGATGGCAGAACCAGCAGCAGGACCAGCAGAGTCCACAAGCGGATCATGAGCGCTCCTCAAAAGTGCCGGCGGCGCGGTTCTTCACCGTGCGTTCCGGGTGGAACACGCGCCCGTTCATGTAAATATAGACGCCGGCGGGCATGGCCTGCGCCAGGGCAACGGCACCGCCCAGATTGAAGGCGGCATCGCTGTCGCGAAAGCGGGCCGGCTGCATGGCGCCGGTCAGCACGATGGTACGATCGGACAAGCCCTGCAAGGCCAT
>CAYMHL010000018.1:7142-15557 GCA_964390205.1 uncultured Marinobacterium sp. | reverse complement strand
GCGGCCAGAATCTTGATTTGCATGGCTGTGTGAACTTCCCGTTTGATATAGGCTTGGATAGAGTACTGCCAACTAGGGTGTCGTTACAGCTTAACCCAAACGTACAAGGGGAGAAAAAACTTGCCTGTCGCAGTTTCTGGCCAGCATTTGACTGAAAACACTGGTACACCAAACAGTGGTACACCCGTTCGCCTGGTGCTGCTGCATGATCGTATGGGCAAGGTGCTGGCACTGTTGCCGGCGGCGGCTCTGCTGGATCTGAACCGCCTGTGCCAGTTGGCTGAGCGCGATCTGCAACCGGTGAAAGCCGAGGATGCCCGGCGTTTCTTCAGTCAGCCGGGGCTGCAGACCCCGGCGGGACGAGAGCAGCTGCTGTCCCTGCCGGTGCTGCTGGACAGTCAGTGCCCCGCATCTGACTGGTTATGTCAGGAACCGCATTCGGGCTGGCAGTTTACACTGCAGCAGCCGCCGCAGCATGAGCAGGTGCAGCGCGGCCACTTTGCCATCGCGGCACAGGCACCGCAGGAGTCGGTGGGTATCAGTGACAGCGTAGTGATCAATCGCGCCGTCGAACGCTTTACCGGTCTGCGTGTGCAGCAACGTCTGGAAGATCTGTTGGGGCTGCCGGGGCTGTCCGAGAGCATGCACAGTATTGTACGCCTGCGTTCCAATCCCGATGCCGGGGTTGATGATCTGGTGCCGGTCGTCAAACGTGATCCCAGCCTGTCCGCTCAGGTGATGGGCTGGGCCTCCTCGCCCTATTACGCTGCACCGGGTAAAGTCCGCTCCATCGAGGATGCCGTGATTCGTGTGCTGGGCTTTGATCTGGTCATTAACCTGGCGCTGGGTGTGGCCATGGGCAAGGTGCTGCAACTGCCCCAGGATATCCCCAGAGGATCCATCTATCACTGGGATCAGGCGATCTTCACCGCCACCCTGTGTGAAAAGCTGGCGACCCTGTCGCAGCTGGATGAGCGTCCCCGACCGGGACTGGCCTATCTGGCAGGGTTGCTGCACAACTTCGGCTATCTGGTGCTGGGTTACCTGTTTCCGCCCTATTTTTCGAAATTGTCCCGCTATATCGAGGCCAATCCGCACCTGGAGCAGCAGCAGGTCGAGCAGGAAGTGCTGCATGTGACGCGCGAACAGATCGGTGGCTGGCTGCTGGAAAGCTGGAAGCTGCCGGATGAGGTGTCCATGGCGGTACGCTGCCAGCAGGTGCCTGTAGAGGCGGGGGAGCACCAGCACTACGCGCGCCTGCTGTATCTGGCCAGTCGCCTGCTGCGTGCCGAAGGCCTCAGCGATGGTCCCCGCGTGGCGATTGCCGATGGACTGATGGCACAGCTGGCGCTGGCACCGGAGCAGGTGCGTCAGGCAGTGGAGGAGGTCAAGGCGCAGACCGAGAGTCTGTCGCAGCTGTCCAGACTCTTCGATGCAGGTGCCTGATCATTCAACGTCCGCGAGGCTCTGCTCCAGAGCCTCCAACGCTTCCTGCTGCTCCAGCCACTCTGCCTCGGTATCGTCCAGCTGACGCTTGTGTTCGGCCTGACGCTGCAGCAACTGCTTGAGCTCGTCCTTGCGCGCATCGCTGTAGAGATCGGTATCGCCGAGCGCGGTTTCGATCCTGTCCAGCTCCGCTGACAAGGTTTCCATCTGCTGTTCGAGTTTGCTGACGGCCTGTTTCAGCGGGCGCAGCCTGGCACGCTGTTCGGCCTGCAGACGTTTCTGCTCCTTGCGCTCGGCGGCGCTGAGTGAACGGGGCGCATCGGCAGCCGTTTCGGCCGCGTCTGCATCCGTATCACGTTTCTGTTCTTCGCGGCGCTGTCGTGCCAGCCACTGGTGATAGTCATCCAGGTCGCCGTTGAATTCACTGATCTCGCCGTCATGCACCAGCAGGAACTGGTCCACGGTGTTGCGCAGCAGGTGACGGTCATGGGAGACCAGAATCAGCGCACCCTCAAAGTCCTGCAGTGCCAGCGTCAGCGCCAGACGCACCTCCAGATCCAGGTGGTTGGTCGGTTCGTCGAGCAGCAACAGGTTGGGCTTCTGCCAGGCGATCAGTGCCAGGGCAACACGGGCCTTTTCGCCGCCGGAAAAGCGGCCGACCGGATCCAGAGCATCATCGCCGATGAAACCGAAGCTGCCGAGGAAGTTGCGCAGTTCCTGGTCGCTGGCTTTGGGGCTGATGCGCTGCAGATGTAGCAGGGGTGAAGCCTGCATGTCCAACGCTTCGAGCTGGTGCTGGGCGAAGTAACCGATGCGCAGGTGTTCACCTTCGTGGCGTTCACCGGCTTGCAGCGACAGGTCACCCACCAGGGTCTTGATCAGGGTGGACTTGCCGGCGCCGTTGGCACCGAGCAGGCCGATGCGGGCACCGGGAATGAGCGTCAGCGACTGCTGGCGCAGGATGGTGCGATCCGGGTAGCCCAAATCGGCATCACTGAGCGTCAGCAGCGGTGAAGACAGCTTGTCGCTGGCGTCGAAACGGAAACTGAACGGCGAGTCCACATGGGCCGGCGCGATCTGTTCCATCCGTTCCAGTTCCTTGAGTCGGCTCTGTGCCTGCTTGGCCTTGGTGGCCTTGGCGCGGAAGCGGCGGACGAAACTTTCGATCTGTTCGATACGTGCCTGCTGTTTCTCGAAGGCGGCCTGCTGTTGTGACAGTTTTTCAGCACGCAGACGCTCGAAGGCCGTGTAGTTGCCCTTATACAGGGTCAGTGCCTGGTTGGCCTGATGCACGATATGGCTGACCACGTTATCGAGGAAATCGCGGTCATGGGAGATCAGCAGCAGGGTGCCGGGGTACTGGCGCAGCCACTGCTCCAGCCAGATGGTGGCATCCAGATCCAGGTGGTTGGTGGGCTCGTCGAGCAGCAGCAGATCCGACGGGCACATCAGAGCCTGCGCCAGATTGAGGCGGATGCGCCAGCCACCGGAAAAACTGCTCACCGGGCGGTCGGCATCACCGGGCGCAAAGCCCAGTCCGGCCAGCAGCTGGTGGGCGCGGGATTCGGCTCGGTAGCCATCCATCGCTTCCAATTCGGCATGCAGCTCGCCGATACGGCCATCCTGATGCTGCGCCTCGGCAACGGCCAGTTCAGCCTCCACGGCGCGTAGACGATGGTCGCCATCGATGACATAGTCGACTGCGCGGCGCTCGCTGATACTGACTTCCTGGGCCATGTGCGCAATGCGCAACTGGCCGGGCAGCTGCAGCTCGCCGGCATCCTGGTGCAGCTGGCCCAGCAGCAGCTTGAACAGTGACGACTTGCCGACGCCATTGGCGCCCACAATGCCCACTTTCCAGCCGGAATGCAGGGTCAGATTGGCCTCGGCTAGCAACTGCTGCGGGCCACGATGTAAGCTAAGGTTCTGTATCTGAATCATGGCGGGGATATTACCACAGCATGGCTCTGGACAATGCTCTCTGGCGCTATGCGCTGGCACTTTATTCGCGTCCCGGGGTGGAACACAGCTGTCTGCAGCTGCAGCATCAGGGGGCGGCGATCAATCGGCTGTTGCTGGCCTGCTGGCTGGGTCAGCGAGGGGTTGAGTTGGATGCTGATCGCTGGCAACAGCTGGACCCGCAATGGCGTCGGGAGATTACCGAACCCCTGCGCGAAATCCGCTATCGGGTGCGCGCACTGAAGGTGCAGCAGCCCGAAGTCGAAGCCTGCTATCGGGCATTGCGTCAGGCGGAACTGGCGGCCGAGCAGGTGGAGCTGATGCTGCTCCAGCAAACGGCTTTGACCTGGCCGGCGCAGCCGTCAATTGCCGGCAGGGCATTGATACGGGATAACCTGATCAGCTATCGTCGGTTGTCCGGACAGTCGCTGGATGAGGGCTGTCTGCGGCAACTGGCGCAGGCCGCGGCCGATCTGTCGATGGAGGACGCTGAACTTTCCTCCGGGCAAGGGTACTAACCACTCACTGTGTACGCTGAATAACGCGAACGAAGGACAGGACACTATGAAAAAAAGCATGCTTGCCATCGCCCTGAGCGGCGCTCTGGTAGCCAGCGCGGGCGCTCAGGCCGAAGCACTGGAAACGGAACAGCAGAAACTGAGCTACAGCCTTGGCCTGATCCTGGGTGAACGCATTCAGGCCGACGTGGAGGCGCTGGACATCGACGCCTTCACCCGTGGGGTTGAAGCGGTTTACAAGGATGAAACCCCGTTGCTGGATCAGCAGCAGGTCGCCGAGGTGATGCAGGCGTTCCAGGCGCGCAAGATGGAAGAGCAGCGTCAGGCAATTGCCAAACTGGCGCAGGAAAACCTCGACAAGGGTCAGGCCTACATGGCCGAGAACGGCAAGAAAAAGGGCGTGAAGACCACCGAGTCCGGTTTGCAGTATGAAGCTCTGACCACCGGCAAGGGCAAAAGCCCGGGTGCCGAGGATACGGTCAAGGTGCACTACCGCGGTGAGCTGATCGACGGCACCGAGTTCGACAGTTCCTATGCCCGCAACGAGCCGGTCTCCTTCCCGCTCAACGGTGTTATCCCTGGCTGGACTGAAGGGCTGCAGCTGATGAAAGAGGGTGGCAAGAGCCGTCTGGTGATTCCGGCCGAGCTGGCCTACGGCCCGGGCGGCATGGGCAATGCCATCGGTCCGAACGAGACGCTGGTGTTCGAAGTCGAGCTGCTGGAAGTCAATCCGTCCGACGAGCAGCAATAAGCACCGCGCCTGTCACCCTGGGTGGCAGGCCTTTCCCTCGCGTTGAAGTCTTGCTCCGACACCCGTGCTCGGCCAACGTCTTGGTTCAGCGCAGCCAGTTGATCATGCCGTTGGAACCGATTGCCAGCCAGCTGCGGCCATCCTGACCGAATTCAACTGCAATCACTCCGGTGCTGGTGGGCCCGTAACTGGCGCGTTTGTCCAGCTTCCAGCGGCGCATGACCTGTTGCCGATTCAGATCCCAAAGCTCGACCGTGCCATCGGCTCGACCGGTCAGCAGTTGATCACTGTTGGCGGAGAAACGCGCACTCAGATAGCTCAGCCGACGGGGGAAAAAACGCTCGTCACCACTGAGATTGAACAGAACCTCACCGCTGTCGGTCTGCCAGACCAGGGCCTCATCCAGGCTGCCCGCGCTGAAGGCCAGACGCCCATTGGGTGAGAGCGCAACCGTATCCACGGTGTTGCCCAGCTCGATGCGGCGCAGCTCAGTGGCGTTTTCCAGATCCCAGAGGCGGGCGATGCGATCATCGGCGCCGGTAAGTGCAACACGCTCATCGCTGCTCAGGGCAACGCTGCGTACCCGTGCGGGGTGCCTGAGGCTGCTGCGGACGCCGCCGTTGCGAATGTCAAAATACACCGCTTCATGGTTGGCCAGCCCCAGCAGAGCGTAGTTGCCCTGGCTGGAAAGTTCGGCATCCAGAACCTCGCCGGGCGAGCTCCAGAAGCCCTCCGCTGCGCCGGTGGCAACATTCCACAACACCAGATCCTGAGGACTTGCGGTCAGTGCATATTGCCCTGAAGGTGAGAAATCGACGGCGGAGAGTACGCTGAAGGTACGCGGCTGGTGATTCCAGTCAAACAGGCGCGCGCGCTGCTGCAGTTCCCAGAGACTGCCGCCGTGGCTGACGGCACCGACCAGAGCGTAGCGGCCATCGGCAGACAGGTCAGCACTGTAGGCACCGCTCTGTTCGGTCAGGGTCAGCGCCTCTGCGGCCGAGTCGGCACTGGTATCGCAGCCGCCGAGCAGCAGGCCTGCCAGCAGCGGGGTAGCATATCGCGGCGGGATCACGTTGCGTCTACCAGATCCTTGTGCGCATTGTGCAATGTTTCGATCAACCGGTCTTCCAGCGCGAAGCGCTCTTCCAGGGTTTCGCCCAGGTCGGACAGATCTCGCGACAGCTGACACAGCTGTTGCAGCGTCGGTTTGTCGAGGCTGCCGTAGGCATCGTTGAAGTCCAGTGCGGAATCGGTGGAGGGCTGGATCAGCGGGAAGATATGCTGGGCCTGTTCCAGGCTGCCATCGGCAAAGTCACTGCCTTCACGCAGCAGCTGCTCATAGACTTCGAAATGTCCGGACGACAGATAATCCATCAGCAGGTCGCAGAACTCGCTTACCGAACTGTTCAAGGGTGCGCCCGCTTCCTGAGCCGGCAGGGAGCAGAAGGTGGCGATCAGCTGCTGCCGCTCCTCCAGCCAGTGGTCGATGATCGTACTGACACCGCCCCAGCGTTCTTTGGCGTTGCGACATTTTTCGAGCATGATCCGTCCCTCCCAGGTTGATTGACTCCATACTACTGCCACCCCCAAGAGGGTGCAATACACCTGCAGAAGGCGTGGAGAAGAGGTCGCCGGCAGGGGTATACTGAGCGCTCACGGATAAACGGAGAGAATGCCATGTGGCGACATCTGGGGCTGTATTTTGCCCTGCTGGCGGCCTTGTTGAGCCTGCCGGCGCAGGCGGAGAAAACCGCGGAAGACTATATCAACTACATCGAACTCAAGCCGTTCGTGACCAATTACGGTGGGCCTGGCAAGGTGCGTTTTTTGAAGGCCGAAGTGACCATTCAGGTGGATGATCCTGCGGCACACCACGCTGTCAACGCGCACATGGCTCACATCCGCAATGATCTGGTGTTCCTGTTTTCCGCCGTGCAGGAGGATCAGGTCGGCAGCGTGGCTGCCCAGCAGGTGCTGGCCGAACAGGCGCTGCACGCGGTGCAGCAGCTGTTGCAGACCGAGACCGGACAGCCCCATGTATCCGATCTCTTTTTTACCAGCTTTGTGACCCAGTAAACGCCGACTCAGTCGGCGATGTACTCCGCCAGAAAGTCGGCAAAGGCCGGGGCCGGGGCCGCTTCCAGCTCCGCCTGACGGCTGAGTGAATCCTGTGCGGCCTGCTGCAGCCGGGTGGCCGTATCGGCATTCAGCTCCGGCTCTACTGCACGGCGGTGTTGGCGGCTCATCTCCAGCACCCACTCACTGTGACTCAGACCGCTCTCGCGCAGTGCCTGCAACACCTGTGCCGAGGGTGTCAGCTCGGGTGCGGCGACCTTGTCGCGCTGCAGTTCAACGGCGCGCCGGTGGCCGTCGCCTCCCTCCACGTCATCCAGCAGGGCTGCGGTACGGGCAACCTTGTCCAGAATCTGCGTTGCCAGCTGTTCACGGGGCACTTCGCCCTGGCAGGTGTGCAGCAGCAGCCCCGGTTCACGGCCACGGTTGACGATGCGCGCGTGATTCTCGCCCACCAGACGGCACTCGCGCTCGTCCAGATCATCCGCCTGGCCCAGCAGGCAGGTGAGCAGAAAGGCGTTAAGGAACTGCGCCTGAGCGGTATCCATGCCCAACGGCAGCAGCGGGTTGATGTCGGTGTTGCGTACTTCGACATACTCGACACCGCGCCGCATCAGTGCATGCACCGGTTTCTCGCCGGACTCGGTGACACGCTTGGGACGCACGTCGCTGTAATACTCGTTCTCGATCTGCAGCACATTGGTGTTGAGCTGTCGGTAGTGACCGTCTACCCGCACGCCGATCTGTTCATAGGCCGGGAGCGAGGTGTGGATCGCCCGGTGCAGGGATTCGGCGTAGCTGTCCAGATGGTTGAAGCAGATCTGCAGGTCCGCCTGTGCCTTGTTGGAGTAGCCCAGGTCGCTCATACGCAGCGAGGTGGCATAAGGCAGATACAGCGTATCGGCGTTAAGCTGCTCCAGGCTGTGGCGGCGTCCGGCCATGAACGACGCCGACAGGGCCGGCGAGGCACCGAACAGGTACAGCAGCAGCCAGCCGTAGCGGCGGAAGTTGCGAATCAGACGGAAGTAGCCGGCGGAACGGAACGCCTGCAGGCTTTCCGTATTGCCCTCAAGCTGTTGCCAGGCGGGCCAGAAGGCGTCGGGCAGCGAGAAGTTGTAGTGGATGCCGGCGATGGTCTGCATCATCTTGCCGTAGCGGTATTTCAGTCCCTGACGATAGACATGCTTGAGCTGCCCGACATTGGAGCTGCCGTATTCGGCGATCGGAATGGCCTCTTCAGACGGAATCTCGCAGGGCATGCTGGCGCACCAGAGCTGCTCATCGCCGAGCTGGCCATAGCTGAAGGCATGCAGCTGGGTCAGAAATGCCAGCGCCTCGGCCGGGGTGTCATGCACCGGGGTGATGAATTCCAGCAGCGCTTCTGAGTAATCGGTGGTGATGAACTCGTGGGTCAGCGCCGAACCCAGGCCGCGCGGGTGCGGTGTCTGGGCAATATGGGCATCGGCGGTGACGCGCAGGCCTTCCTTCTCGATACCCTGACGGGTCTGAGTAAGCAAGGCGGCATGGCCCGCGTGGGCCAGGCGTTCGAGTTGGTGTTCGAGAGTTGCCAGCACCATGTCATTCCTGTGATTGAGCCTGAAAGGCGCGCATTATACAGCGCTTTCGGGGCGCGATGTCATTTCGGGTCGGATCAGCGACCCGGTTTGC
>CAYMHL010000018.1:1746-7042 GCA_964390205.1 uncultured Marinobacterium sp. | reverse complement strand
GAAGCGATCGGCCAGCTGGGAGATGTGCACCAGTCCGTCCTGATGCACGCCGATATCGACGAAAGCGCCGAAGTGGGTAACGTTGGTCACCACCCCTTCCAGCGTCATGCCCGGCTGCAGGTCCTTCAGCGTCTCCACCCCGGCGGCGTACTGCACCGAACGGAATTCCGGGCGTGGGTCGCGGCCGGGCTTCTCCAGCTCGGCGATCACGTCGCGAACGGTGTAGGCGCCGTAGCCCTTGGCTTCCAGAGCCGCGCGGTCGATCTGCTGCAGTCGATCCGGCTGTTGCAGCAGCTGTTGCAGTGGCAGACCGCAGCTGGCGGCAATCGCTGCGGCCAGCGGATAGCTTTCCGGGTGTACGGCGGAGTTGTCCAGCGGCTCCTCGCCATTGCGAATGCGCAGGAAACCGGCGCACTGTTCAAACGCCTTGGGTCCCAGTCGCGGCACCTTGAGCAGCTGGCGGCGGTTGCGCAGCGCGCCATGCTCGTCGCGCCAGGCGATGATGTTGTCGGCGGTGGTGCGGTTGAGACCGGCCACATGGCTGAGCAGAGCGGCGGATGCGGTGTTCACGTCCACGCCCACATGGTTGACGCAGTGTTCGATGACAGCATCAAGCGCCTCGCCCAGACGGCTCTGGTCCACGTCGTGCTGGTACTGGCCGACGCCGATCGACTTGGGATCGATCTTGACCAGTTCTGCCAGCGGGTCCTGCAGCCGGCGGGCGATGGAAACGGCACCGCGGATGGTGACGTCAATATCCGGGAATTCGGCGGCGGCCAGAGCCGAGGCGGAATAGACCGAGGCACCGGCTTCGTTGACCAGTACCGCCTGGATATTCTGCTCGGGCAGTGTCTTGCACACCGCCTGGGCCAGTTGCTCGGTTTCGCGCGAGGCGGTGCCGTTGCCCACGGCGATCAGCTCGATCCGGTACTTTTTCGCCAGTGCAGACAGGGTGTGCAGTGATTTGTCCCACTGCTGCTGAGGCACATGCGGGTAAATGGTGGTGTAATCGACCAGTTTGCCGGTGGCATCGATCACCGCCACCTTCACCCCGGTGCGCAGGCCCGGGTCCAGACCCAGAGTGGCCTTGGCCCCGGCCGGTGCGGCCAGCAGCAGATCCTGCAGGTTGCGGGCAAACACCTCGATGGCCGCCTGTTCCGCCTGCTCGCGCAGACGCTTGACCAGCTCGGTTTCCAGCGCGGGGCGCAGTTTCTTCTGCCAGGCCTGCTGCAGCGTCTGCTGCATCCAGCTGTCCAGCTGTGCCGGGCGCAGCTGGTGGCGTTTTGCCATCTGCTCTTGCGGCCAGCCATCGAGACTCTCCGGCAGCTGCAGACTGGCCTTGAGCACGCCCTCGGCCACGCCGCGCAGGACCGCCAGTGCCCGGTGTGAAGGCACCCGTGCAATCGGCTCGGCATAGTCAAAATAGTCGCGGAACTTGCTGTCCGGATCGGCCTTGCCACGGGCGGCGCGCACCTGAAACTCGCCCTGCTGCCAGAGGCGCTGGCGCAGGGTGCCGATCAGCTCGGCATCCTCGCTCAGAATCTCCAGCAGAATCTGGCGCACCCCTTCGGCCACCGCATCCGCGTCGGCAAAACCGGCCTTGGGGTTGAGAAAGCTGCCCAGTTTGCCCTGCGGCAGGGTCCCTGTTTTCAGAGTCTGTTGTGCTAACGGCTCCAGCCCCGCTTCCCGTGCCTCCTGCGCCTTGTTGCGACGCTTGGGGCGATAGGGCAGGTAGAGGTCTTCCAGTCGCGCGCGGCTGTCGGCACTGAGCAGCGCCTGTTCCAGTTCCGGCGTCAGCTGGTTCTGTTCACGCAGGCGACCGAGGATCGATTCCCGGCGGCTTTCCAGCTCGCGCAGCTGACCCAGGCGCTCATGCAACTGGCGCAGCTGGGTATCATCCAGTGCACCGGTCTGCTCCTTGCGATAACGGGCGATAAAGGGAAGGGTGGCGCCCTGATCCAGCAGGGCGAGGGTGGCGGCGACCTGAGCCGGCTTGATGCTCAGCTCGGTCGCCAGTTGCTGTTCAATCAACATGACGGCTCGGTTCAGGACTCTCAGGGTACCTGCAGGATCTGCAGGGAGTTGGTGCCGCCATGCTCGCCGATGCGGGCGCCGCGGGTCAAGATGACACGGTCGCCGCTGGCCAGCAGATCGCGGGCGAGCAGGCCGGCGAGGATCTCGTCATTGAGACGTGATTCCTCCACGGCGGTGGCATCGAAGAACATCGGCATGACGCCACGGTACAGCGCCATGCGGCGCAGAGTGCGGTGGTTGCGCGTCATGGCGAAGATCGGAATGCCGGAACGGATACGCGACATCCACAAGGGTGTGGAACCGGATTCGGTCAGGCAGATGATCGCCTTGACGCTTTCCAGGCCGTTGGCGGTATACATGGCGGCACGGGCGATCGCCTCGTCGGTGCGGCTGCACTGATGTTCAGGGGCTACCGGGGCCGGGCGTGACAGCTGGTGCTTCTCGGCGCCCTGGCAGATACGTGTCATCGCTTCCACCACTTCCACCGGGTAGCTGCCGGCGGCGGTTTCGGCGGACAGCATCACGGCATCGGTACCGTCGAGGATGGCGTTGGCCACGTCGAACACCTCCGCCCGGGTGGGCATGGGGTTCTGAATCATGGTTTCCATCATCTGCGTGGCCGTGATCACCACACGGTTAAGCTGGCGGGCACGCTGAATGATGTGTTTCTGCACGCCGATCAATTCGGCATCACCGATCTCCACACCCAGATCGCCACGGGCCACCATTACGCCGTCACAGGCGTTGATGATTGCATCCAGGGCTTCGGGGGTGGCCACGGTTTCGGCGCGTTCCACCTTGGCGATGATCTCGGCACGGCTGCCGGCGTCTTCCAGCAGGCTGCGGGCGATATTCAGGTCCTCGGCGGTACGCGGGAAGGAGACCGCAACGTAATCCATCTCCAGTTCGGCGGCCACCTTGATGTCATGTTTGTCCTTGTCGGTCAGTGCCGCGGCACTGAGGCCACCGCCCTGGCGGTTGATGCCCTTGTTGTTGGACAGCGGGCCGCCGACCGTCACTTCGGTTTCGATACGGCTGCCGTTGATCTCCAGCACCTTCAGCTGTACGCGGCCATCATCCAGCAGCAGCACATCACCGGGCGCGCAGTCCTGTGGCAGCGCCTTGTAGTCGACGCTTACCGCCTGTTGATCACCGGCGGTTTCATCCATGGCGGCATCCAGCGTGAAACGGTCACCGATGGCCAGCTTGATCGGGCCATCTTTAAAGCGGGAGATGCGGATCTTGGGTCCCTGCAGATCGCCCAGCAGGGCAACCGATTCGCCGGTACGGCGGCTGGCTTCGCGTACCGCTTCGACGCGGCGACGGTGATCCGCGGAACTGCCGTGGGAAAAGTTCAGGCGCACGGTATTCACGCCGGCACGGATGAGTGCATCCAGAATGCCCGGAGCATCAGTGGCGGGGCCCAGAGTGGCGACTATCTTGGTGCGTTTCAGCATATTCAGTCCCAGGTAGTAGCAGGTTGCAGCCACTGAACGCAGTGGCGGGAAGTGCATTCAAAAGTACGGCGTGGGACAGGAAAATACAAGCGGACAAAATCGACACCACGGCCGAGCGGGACGTGATGTCGAGGGGAGAGAGTATCAGTCGACTTCCATCTTCAGCGTTCCGGCCGCGAAGGCCAGATCCTCTTCCTCATCCTGGGCATGGGTGGCACTGCGGCCGACCAGGGAGATGGCAATGGCGGCTACGATGGCGGGGATGCCGACCGCGATGAAGTTCATCTGAATATCCAGCTCCATGGCCATGAGTGCACCGCCGAGGATGGGGCCGAGGATGGCACCCAAACGGCCCACGCCGGAGGCCCAGCCGATACCGGTAGAGCGATTGGACAGCGGATAATACTGCGCCACATAGGCATAGAGCAGAATCTGGGTACCGATGGTGCAGGCACCGGCGATGGCCATCAGCAGGTACTGGGTGAGCATTGAGCCCTTGAAGCCCAGCAGACCGATGGAGACAGCCGCGATGATGAACATCAGCGAAATCACGCGACGCAGGTTGAAGCGGTCGGACAGCCAGCCACCACCGATGGCACCGAACATGGCACCGAAGTTGAGCACCAGCAGGAACAGGATCCCCTTCTTCACGTCATAACCGCCGGCTTCCATGATCTTCGGCAGCCAGGAACCCAGTGCGTAGACCATCATCAGGCAGCAGAAAAAGGCGAGCCAGAACATCAGCGTCGACAGCAGGCGGTTTTGCGTGAACAAGGAAACCAGCGGTACGGTGTCGCTCTTGCCGGTCGGCATATGGAAATGATCGCCGGCGCTGATGCCCGCACCGGGGCTGACCCGATTGAGCATGGCGGCCGCCTTTTCCTTGTTGCCGGACTGCACCAGAAAGCCGACCGATTCCGGCAGCATCAGGGCGATCAACGGCAACAGCAGCAGCGGAATGCCTGCAATCCAGAACACCGGCTGCCAGCCGTAGCTGGGGATCAGCTGCATGCCGATGAAGGCCGATGCCATGCCGCCGACGGAATAGCCGCTGAACATGATCGCCACCAGCGTACTGCGCACTTTTTTCGGTGCATACTCGGTCATCAGTGCCACGGTGTTGGGCATTACCCCACCGATGCCGAGACCGGCGATGAAGCGGCAGATGCCGAATTCCAGGGGATCACGGGCAAAACCGTTGAGAAAGGTCACGCCGCTGAACAGGGCGACGCAGATCATGATGGTCAGCTTGCGGCCGATCTTGTCGGACAGCGGGCCGAAAAACAGTGCCCCGAACATCATGCCGAACAGCGCCGTGCTGCCCAGTGTTCCCGCCTCCATTGGCGTCATTTGCCACTCAGACATCAGCTGCGGCAGTACCACCCCGTAGATGATCAGATCATAGCCATCGAAGATGATGATCAGGGCGCACCAGAACAGCACCAGCCAGTGAAATTTATTGAAGCGTGCTTCGTCGATTATCGTGTGTACATCAACCGTTTTCACGGGACTCTCCAGTTTATTCTTGACGTTGCTCCAGCACACGCCGTTGCCGAATCCATCCGGAACCGTCTGGCGGGCTGAAGGGGAGCGCGTTGAGCGATGCGGATAGCCGCATTTTCAGTACGGAAAACAGGGCTAAGGTAGAGGGATGGCGGTGCGGTCGATAGGACCTGAAGTGAAAATAAGGGACATAGACTGAAAGGAGCGCCATTCATGTCGTGCGAATGGCATAAAGCACACTGCCCGGACCGGCCGGGCAGTGATCACAGTGATAACACCAGAGGTTAAAGCTTGAAGCGGTT
>CAYMHL010000018.1:0-1646 GCA_964390205.1 uncultured Marinobacterium sp. | reverse complement strand
GCCTGATTCATCACGCTCACCGCATCCTTGGCATCGTTCTGCAGCTCGGCGATGATGGTGTTGATCTCCTCGGTTGAGTTGTGGGTGCGGCTGGCCAGGGTGCGGACCTCATCAGCGACTACGGCAAAGCCGCGGCCCTGCTCGCCGGCACGGGCGGCTTCGATGGCGGCGTTAAGGGCCAGCAGGTTGGTCTGTTCGGCAATCTTCTGAATCACCTCCAGCACCGTGCCGACGTTCTGGCTCTGGCTGTCCAGTTTCTCGATGACGCCGGTGGCGCGCTCGATATTCTGCTGCAGCTGCTCGATGGCATTGATCGCCTGCTGGGCAATACCGGCGCCGTCGGTGCTTTCCTGCAACGCCATATCGGAGGCCGATACGGTATTTTCGGCGCTGGCGGCGACGCTGCGGGTGGCCGCTTCCATCTGTTCCATGGCTGAAGCCACTGAGCTGGTCTGCATCTGCTGGTGATGCACGGCCTTGGTGGATTCACTGGCGACCTGGCTGATGCGGTTGCCGGAGTCGGCCAGTCGAGCCACTGTCTGGTTGACCTGCTTCATGCTGTCGTGAATGTTGTCGAGCATGGAGTTGAAGGCTGCCGACATGCGGCCGACCTCGTCACCCGAGTTGACGTCGGTGCGCAGATTCAGGTTGTTGTCACGTTCGATGGCATGGATGGTGTTTGCCAGGCGGTTGACCGGCGTGACCACGATGCGACGCAGCAGCAGACTGATCAGGATGATGCCGGCGACAAACAGCGCCAGCTCAATCAGGGCCACGCTGATCAGGTTGCTGTTGATCTGCTTGTCCAGGGTTTCAAACGAGTAGGTCACGCGTACGGCGCCGACGATTTCACCCTCTTCGACCTGGTGGCAGAGCAGGCAGTTGGTGCCGCGATAATCGGACAGGGCGGGCATGGGCGTAACAACGGTGAGGCGGTGCCCCTGCTCGTCATCGATCTCGGCAATCACCTGCTCACCGCGCATGGCGCGCTGATCGTACTCATCCACCGGATGGGAGTCGTCGGTGCCGGGGCCATAGACCGCACTGATCTGCTCGCCGCGAATAATCCGGGCCTCAATGATGGCGTCGTTGGACAGAATCTTCTGCTGCAGGGTGCCGCGGTTGGCCATGGCACCGCTGAGCATCAGCATGTTGATGCTGTCGAAGTAGGAACTGGCGGTGTCCAGGGTACTGCGAGTGACCACCTCATCAACCAGAGAGGTCTCGCTGCGGTAAATGGTGGTCAGCGAGCTGATCAGGATGACCAGGAATACAGCGACCAGTGACAGGTTTACCTTGTTCTGAATAGAAAGCCCTTTTTGCACTGTATCCCATCCCGCATTTGACTGTAATTATGGATTAACCGGATAAAACTGACGCAGACAGTATACGGATCCTAAGTGAAAAAACGCTGATCTGCCACAACTGCCGTTGCCTTCGGGCGGCGGTTTTTTTATGGCGTGGGGTTGGCGCTATAATGGCGCCCCTTTTCGTGTAACCCGACAGAGAGTCAACATGCTCGGAGTATTTGCCGCCTTCTGGGGCTTTACCGGGATCTGCCTGCTGTTTGCCAGTGCCATCTATCGGCTGGGCAGCATGGCGCTGGAGATGCCGCTGAACAGTTTTGCCTGGTATCACTGGCTGGC
>CAYMHL010000017.1:5243-28344 GCA_964390205.1 uncultured Marinobacterium sp. | reverse complement strand
GCGCACCGGTTGAACGCTTGTAGCGGCAACACGGACAATCAAAGATTTCAGATCCCGTTTGTTACCAGTTTTGCTTGGCGACCATAGAGACGTGGAACCACCTGATCCCATACCGAACTCAGCAGTGAAACGCGTCATCGCCGATGGTAGTGTGGGGCTTCCCCATGTGAGAGTAGGTCATCGCCAAGCACCTAATAAGTGAAAACCCCGGTCTCGTTGAGATCGGGGTTTTTGCGTTATAGGCCGAGTTAAAACGTGCGCCCGTTTCAGCCCCTGTAGGTGTAATGGTGAAAATTGAGAATCCCCCTCGGAAACCCTTTATTGCCCGTGGCTCCGGTGTCATACGCTGTGATGACTGCCGTTTGCCGAAGGAAGTCTGTATCTGCGAGTGGCGATATACAGTTGAGGCCAAGTGTCGGTTCTGGCTGCTGACACATCGATACGAAGTCTACAAGCCCACCAATACCGGACGCCTGATTGCAGATACCATTGGGCATACCCGTATCTTTGAATGGTCGCGAACGGAGCCATCAGCCGAACTATTGGCTGCGCTGGACGATCCGCGTTACGCGCCCTGTCTGGTGTTTCCCGCGGGCGAAGATTATCGGCAACGCATGATCGAAGATATTGAGCAGGACTCCAGAATGCCGCAGGACCGAATTCCTGTATTCATCATTTTGGATGGTACCTGGCGGCAGGCTCGGCGGATGTTTCGGCACAGCCGCTACCTGCAGCATCTACCGGTGATTGAGCCGCAGACGGATCGTTTAAGTCGCTATAAATTGCGACGATCAACCATTGATCATCATCTGTGTACGGCAGAGGTCGCAGTGGCTTTATTGGAGCAGGCAGGGGATCAGGCGGCTGCTGATCATCTGGAAGGCTATTTCGAGCGATTCAACACCAACTATATTGCAACACGTCGACGCTGGGCGAAACGGGAACCTGAGTAGTTCCCGTCAAGCCAGGAGCTGTACTTAGTGGGTTTCTTCGGCTGTCGGCTGTTCTGCCGCACGCTGCTGCATCTGCTGAGCGTACAGGGCGTCGAAGTTGACCGGTGCCAGCATCAGCGGAGGGAAGCTGGCCTTGGTGACAAAGTTGTCGACCGCTTCACGGGCATAGGGGAACAGCAGGTTGGGGCAGAAGGCACCCAGAGTGTGGTGCAATTCGGCACCTTCAATACCGGCGATCAGGAAGATGGCTGCCTGCTGAACTTCAACCAGAAAAGCCGTCTCGCCGGCATTCTTGGCGGTGACGGTCAGCGTCAGTACCACCTCATGATGGTTATCGTCCAGCGCACTGGTGCGGGTGTTCATTTCCAGGTTGATTTCCGGCTGCCAGGACTGAGTGAAAGCCTTGGCACCTGCCGGAGTTTCCAGAGACGCATCCTTGATGTAGACGCGCTGCAGAGCGAATTGGGGCTGAGTGGCGTTTGCTTCAGACATCTGAGAATCCTTGTATCGGTCTTGTTAGAGTAATTCAGCCGGCGAGCAGCTTGTCGAGCTGTCCCTGACGCTCAAGTGCGAACAGGTCATCACAGCCGCCCACATGGGTCTGGCCGATGAAAATCTGCGGTACAGTGCGCCGGTTACTGCGCTGCATCATTTCCTGACGCAGGGCGGGATCAGCGTCCACGTCGATGGCGGTATATTCCACATTTTTGCTGTCCAGCAGTGCAACTGCGCGGGTACAGAAGGGACACCAGCGGGTCAGATAGATGGTTACGTCTGTCATGGTACTCACTTGATGATCGGCATGTTCTGGCCTTTCCATTCAGTCATGCCGCCGCTGAGGCGCACAACCTGCTGGAAACCGGCTGCTTTCAGTTTTTTGGCTGCGGTGCCGGCGGCCTGACCGAGGTTGCAGACCACGATCACCGGCTTGTCCTTGAACTTGTCCAGCTCGCTCATGCGACGATCCAGGTCGGCCAGCGGGATGTGGTGCGCACTGGTAATGCGGCCGGTATCCCATTCCTTGCGGGTGCGAATATCCAGGACCACACCGGCTTCCTTGTTGATCAGGCGAGTTGCTTCAGCCGGGGTAACCGACTTGCCGGCCTTGCGCTTTTCGGTGGCCAGCAGAATGAGAAGCGTCAGTACCCAGGCACCGACCAGATAGTAATGCTGTGTTGCGAATTCGATCAGGCGTTCCATAGTCATTCCGGTCAAAGGGACGGATATAAAGTCAGCAAGTATACAATGCTGCCGTCACAGGGATAAGGGCAAGGGCGGAAAAGCTGTGCGCCGTCGGTTAGCTAATCCGGCCGCAAGGCAGTAAAATGGCTGCCTGTTTTTTAATCGACCGGACAGACGTAGCCACCATGACAGAAGCACGTGCAACCAAGGCCCTGATCATTCTTGACGGCTTCGGCGTGGAGTCCACGCCCTCTTCAGCCATCGACGCAGCCAACACCCCGACCTGGGATCGCCTGTTGTCGCAGAACCCCAACTCCCGTATTCAGACGTCGGGCATGGCCGTGGGCCTGCCGGATGGCCAGATGGGCAACTCCGAAGTGGGGCACATGAATATCGGTGCCGGCCGTCCCGTGTATCAGAATTTCACCCGCATTTCCAAATCGATCCAGGATGGCGATTTCTTCGACAATGCAGTGCTTTGTGGCGCAATGGACAAGGCGATTGCCGCCGGTCGTGCCGTGCATGTGCTGGGTCTGCTGTCGCCGGGCGGTGTCCACAGCCACGAAAAACATATCTTCGCGCTGCTGGAAATGGCCGTCAAACGAGGTGCCCGTGAGGTCTATCTGCATGCCATTCTGGATGGCCGTGACATGCCGCCACGCTCTGCGGAGCCCTCGTTGAAGGCCGCTGAAGCTGCCTTCGAACGCCTGGGCACAGGTGCCATTGCGACTGTTGTCGGTCGCTATTTTGCCATGGACCGTGACAACCGCTGGGACCGGGTCGAGCAGGCCTACAACGCCATGACCCAGGGTCAGGCACCGCAGCAGGCAGCATCTGCCGCCGAGGCGCTGGCCAGCGCCTATGCCCGTGACGAAAATGACGAATTTGTAGCCGCTACCATCATTACCGATGCGGCAGGTCAGCCGGTTGCGACCGTACAGGATGGTGATGCGCTGATCTGTGCCAACTTCCGCCCGGACCGCGCCCGTGAAATCACGCGCTGCTTCGTTGACGACAGCTTTGATGGTTTTGAGCGCAAAGTACGCCCGGCATTGAGCGACTTTGTGATGCTGACCGAATATGCCGCTGATATTCCAGCGCCGGTAGCTTTCCCGCCGCAAGCGATTCGCAACGATCTGGGTGAATACCTGTCAGGTCTGGGCAAAACCCAGCTGCGCATCTCCGAGACCGAAAAGTACGCCCACGTGACCTTCTTTTTCAACGGCGGTCAGGAAGCGGTTTACCCGGGTGAAGATCGTATTCTGGTGCCTTCGCCGCAGGTCGCAACCTATGATCTCAAACCTGAGATGAGCGCGCCGGAAGTCACCGACAAGCTCTGCGAGGCGATTCGCAGCGGCAAATACGATCTGATCGTGTGCAATTTTGCCAATGGCGACATGGTCGGTCATACCGGCAACTTCGATGCCGCAGTCAAGGCGGTGGAAACGGTCGACCAAAGCCTGACCCAGGTGCTCGCCGCACTGGCCGATGTGCAGGGTGAAGCGCTGATCACCGCCGACCATGGCAACGTGGAACTGATGCGTGATCCCAACAGCGGTCAGCCGCATACGGCACACACCATCTGGCCGGTGGCACTGATCTATGCCGGTCCGCGGGCCGACAGCGTGCAGCTGACGGATGGCGCCCTTTGCGACCTGGCACCGACCCTGTTGGACCTGATGGGGCTGGATGCACCGGCCGAGATGACCGGCCACTCTTTGGTCACCCTGGTCTGAGAGCGCTGAACGTGCGCGCCTGTCCCCGCCTGCTGCTCCTGCTCTGCCTGAGCCTTTGGGGAGTAACCCTGCAGGCAGCGCAGGATCCGGCCAAAACCGAGCAGCAGCTGAAGCAGGTTAAACAGCAGATCAGCAAACTGCAGGCCAAACTGGCCAAGCGCAAGCAGGTGCTGGCCAAGGCCGAAGCCGAGCTGCGCCGGTTCGACAAACGCATCGGTGATGTTACGTCGGAGCTGCGCAGCCTGGATGATCACCAGCAGCAGCTGGAAAGCAAACGCGGCAGCCTGGGCGATGATGAAGCCGAGCTGGTGGCTCGTTTGCAGCAGCAGGAAGCGCTGATTCGTGACCTGCTGCAGGAGCAGTACAAGCTTGGCCGCCAGCCCGGTATCGAGCTGCTGTTGTCACAGCAGGACCCGCAACAGCTGTCGCGTATGCTGCACTACTATGACAGCTTAACCTCCCGTCTGAGTGCAGAACTGGACAGCTACCGTGGGCGGCTGCAGCAGTTGACGGCCACGCAAAGCGCCATCTCGGCAACAGACAGCGAGCTGCTGGCAACGCGCAATCGTCTGCAGCAGCAGCAAAAGGCACTGGCCGAAGCCCGTGAGGGTCAGGCACGGACGCTGGCGACCCTGCGTGACGCACACCAGCAGGACAGCCGTCAGTTGGGTCGTCTGCAGGCGAACCAGACCGAGCTCGAAGCCGTACTCAAGGAAATTCGTCGCTCGCTGGAACAGATCCGCCTGCAGCAGGATGGACTCAAGTTCAGCCAGCGCAAGGGCAAGATGGACTGGCCGCTGTCTGGACGGGTACAGCGCGCCTTCGGCAGCCGGATGGAAAATGTCACTTACGAAGGCATGCTGATAGAGGCCAGGAACGGAGTCGCCGTAAAGGCTGTGCATCATGGCCGGGTAGTCTTCGCCGACTGGTTGCGAGGCTATGGTCTGGTGCTTATTCTGGACCATGGCGATGGCTACCTGTCACTTTACGGCCATAATGAAAGTCTATTGCGCGAACCTGGCGAATGGGTCGGGACCGGTGAGGATCTGGCTCTGGCCGGCAGCAGTGGTGGCAGCACCGAGCCGGGACTCTATTTTGCCATCCGCCATCAGGGACGTTCGATCGATCCGATCGTCTGGCTAAAACGGCGCTAACTTACCTGCAGGGAATCCGATAATGAAGCTTTTCAGTCGTACACCGCTCGCCACCATCCTTTTGGGCTGTACCCTGGGTCTGGCGGTTCCGGCCCTGGCCGAGGAGAGGGGCGATACCGAGCGCAAGGAACTGCCGCTGATCGAGCTGCGGATGTTTGCCGACGTATTCGACCGCATCAAGCAGGCCTATGTCGAACCTGTGGATGACCGTCAGTTGCTGGAAGATGCGATCCGCGGCATGTTGACCGGGCTGGATCCGCACTCGGCCTACCTGGAGGCGGAAGCCTTCGAAAGCCTGCAGATTCATACCAGCGGGGAGTTCGGTGGTCTGGGTATAGAGGTGGGGCTGGAAGACGGTTTTATCCGCGTCATCGCCCCCATCGATGATACCCCGGCTCAGCGTGCCGGAGTGCGTGCCGGCGATCTGATCATCAAGCTGGATGATACGCCGGTGCAGGGCATGGACTTGAACGAGGCGGTCGACATGATGCGCGGCGAGGTCGGCACCTCGATCCGCCTGACCATCATGCGCGAAGGGCGTGATCAGCCACTGGAGCTGAACATCGAGCGGGATGTGATCAAGGTGGCCAGTGTGCGTCATGAACTGCTGGAACCGGGATATGGCTATCTGCGCATCTCCCAGTTTCAGGCTCATACCGGCGAGGACCTGGTGGCAGCCATTGCCGACATGCGGCGGGACGGTGAAATGAAGGGCCTGGTGCTGGATCTGCGCAACAACCCCGGCGGTGTGCTTCAGGCGGCGGTTGAAGTGGGCAACGCCTTTCTGGATGAAGGTCTGATTGTGTATACCGAAGGGCGCCTGCCCAACTCGGAACTGCGCTTCAATGCCAATGAGGAGACAGCCGCGCCTGAAACCCCGCTGGTGGTGCTGATCAACGGTGGCAGTGCCTCGGCTTCAGAGATCGTGGCCGGTGCCCTTCAGGATCATCAGCGCGCCGTGATCATGGGTACCGACAGCTTCGGCAAGGGCTCGGTACAAACGGTGCTGCCGCTGGGCGAGGACAGAGCGATCAAACTGACTACGGCGCGCTACTTCACTCCGAGTGGTCGTTCCATTCAGGCACAGGGCATTCAGCCGGACCTGCGTGTTGACGATGCCCGTCTGACGCGGATTAATGGTGAGGAGCGGATCAAGGAGCGGGATCTGGCCGGCCACCTGGAAAACGGCAGCCAAAAGCAAGCAGTCGACAATGGGGCGTCTGCGGAACTGTCGGCACGGGATTTCCAGCTCTATGAAGCACTGAACCTGCTCAAGGCGATGCAGATATTGCAGCGTAACCCGCTGAACAACGGCTGATACACAGAGGGGGCGCAATGCCCCCTCGTTGGTTCAAGCTGGCCGAGTTTTCATGCGCCGGGCTGAACTCGGTAAAGTCCAGCCGCCAGGCGTTTCCACTGTTCCTGCCAGTGTTCGGTCGGTCGGCGTTTGAACTCCGAACGGACGAACTGACGAATACGGCCCTCGGCGGCCGCCAGCATCAGATTGGCAGCGGAACCGGCCGGGATTTCCGTGCGCAGCCCTTCCCTGACCTCCGCTTCACGCATCACCTGTTTGAGCTGGGTTTCCAGGCGCTCGAACAGCTGGTTGACGCGTACCCGAAGCCGATCGGTTTCCCCGGCCAGCGCATCGCCGGTGAGGATCCGCGCCATGCCCGGGTTTTTCTCCACGAAGGCCAGCAGCAGCCGCAGTATCTGCTCGCACTGGAGCGCAGCGGAGGCTTCAGAGCCGATGATCAGCTTGATGCGCGAGAACAGCGTCTCTTCGATGAAACCGATCAGGCCCTCGAACATCCGTGCCTTGCTGGGGAAATGGCGGTAGAGAGCGGCTTCGGACACGCCCACTTCGCGTGCCAGGGCAGCGGTGGTGATCCGCTGCCCCGGGTTGCTTTCCAGCATCTGCGCCAGCGCCTGCAGGATCTGCTCGCGGCGGGAAATTTTTTCTGCCTTGTCTGTCATGCCGCCGGCATCGGTGTGCTGTTGTTGGTGATCAGCGTACCCACGCCTTCATCGGTAAAGATTTCCAGCATGCAGGCATGCTCGACGCGACCGTCGATGATATGCGCGCTGCTGACGCCGCTTTTCACCGCACTCAGGGCGCAGTCGATCTTCGGCAGCATGCCGCCGTAGATGGTGCCGTCCTCGATCAGGGCGTCGACCTGTTCGGTGGTCAGACCGGTGAGGACGTTGCCTTCCTTATCGAGCAGACCGGAAATGTTGGTCAGCAGCATCAGCTTCTCGGCCTTGAGTACTTCAGCCACCTTGCCGGCGACCAGGTCGGCGTTGATGTTGTAGGCGTGGCCATCTTCACCGACACCGATCGGCGCGATGACCGGAATGAAGTCGGAGTTGACCAGCATATCCAGCACCTGAACGTTGACGCTTTCCACTTCGCCCACATGGCCGATATCGATGATTTCCGGCGCTTCCATCTCCGGGGTCTTGTGCTTGACCTTGAGCTTGCGTGCGCGCAGCAGCTCGCCGTCCTTGCCGGTCAGACCGATCGCCTTGCCGCCGGCGGTGTTGATCAGGCCGACAATCTCCTTGTTGACCATGCCACCGAGTACCATTTCAACCACGTCCATGGTCTTGGAATCGGTAACGCGCATGCCGTTGATGAAGTGGGACTCGATCTTCAACTGCTCCAGCAGGCTGCCGATCTGCGGGCCACCGCCGTGGACCACGATCGGGTTGATGCCGATCAGCTTCATCATCACGATATCACGGGCAAAGCTCTCCTTGAGCTTCTCGTCGATCATGGCGTTGCCGCCGTACTTGATGACAATGGTCTTGCCGACAAAACGCTGGATATAGGGCATGGCCACCGACAGTACGTCGGCGGTGGACATCGCTTGCTTGCGGGACAGAGGCATAATCTCTCCTTGCTGGGTCAGATTTCAGGCGTCGGGGATGACAAGCGCACTATCGATGGCGCTCAGGCGGGCCTGGAATTCGGTTTTGATTCGATCAAGGGCTTGCTGGTTTTCGGCTTCGAAGCGCAGCACCAGCACCGGGGTGGTGTTGGAGGCACGCATCAGGCCCCAGCCATCAGCATAGTCGACGCGCACGCCGTCGATATGGCTGACGTTGCCGCCCGGGAAGTCAACCTGCTGCAGCGCTTCGACCAGGGCGAACTTGTTGTCTTCACGCACTTCGATATTGATCTCCGGCGTACTGATGTCTTCCGGATAGGCGGCGAAGATGGCATCGGCATCTTCGTCACGGCCGGACAGAATCTCCAGCAGACGCGCGGCGCTGTAGAGGCCATCGTCAAAGCCGTACCAGCGTTCCTTGAAGAAGATGTGGCCGCTCATCTCGCCGGCGAGCAGAGCGCCGCAGGCCTTCATCTGGCGCTTGATCAGCGAGTGGCCGGTTTTCCACATGGTCGCCTTGCCGCCGGCCTGCTCGATCACCTGCGGCAGCAGGCGAGAGCATTTGACGTCGAACAGGATCTCGGCGCCGGGGTTGCGGCTGAGCACGTCCTCGGCGAACAGCATCATCACCCGATCCGGGTAGATGACATGGCCGGTGGGCGTGATGACGCCGACACGGTCGCCGTCACCGTCGAAGGCCAAACCCAGATCGGCTTTGTGCTCGGCCACGGCGGCGATGGCATCCTTCAGGTTGGCCAGCTTGCCCGGATCCGGATGGTGGTTGGGGAAGGTGCCGTCCACCTCGCAGAACAGCGGGATCACCTCGCAACCGAGCTGCTCGATCAGGGTCGGTGCCAGCTTGCCGGGGATGCCGTTGCCGCAGTCAACCACCACCTTCATGCCGCGCTTGAGCTTGATGTCGCCCAGAATGCGCTGCAGGTAATCCTGATCCACATCCAGTGTCTCGGCGCTGCCGGTGCCATCGACATAGTCGGCAGCCTCGATACGATCGGCCAGTGCCTGAATCTGGTCACCGGACAGGGTCTCGCCGCCCAGCATCATCTTGAAGCCGTTGTAGTCGGATGGGTTGTGGCTGCCGGTGATCATGATGCCGGTCTGATCCGCACGCTGATGGGCCGCGAAGTAGAGCGTTGGCGTAGCCACGTAACCCACATCCAGCACCTGGCAACCGCTGTCGGTCAGGCCCTGAATCAGCAGTTCCTTCAGACGCGGACCGGACAGGCGGCCATCAGCACCGACCACCACTTCACGGATATTGCGCGCAGCGGCTTCTGCAGCAAAGGCGCGGCCGATGTGGTACACGGTGGCATCGGTCAACGACTGGCCGACAATGCCACGGATGTCATAGGCACGGAAAATGTCACGATCGAAGGTTTCAAGCGAATAAGGCATCAACGGGCTTCCCTGAGGTCAGTGAGTGTTTACGTGCACAGTATCAGTGGCGGCCGGAAGAACCGAAGCCACCGGCGCCGCGATCGGAGTCGCTGAACTCGTCGACGATCTCGAATTCAGCCTGTACCACCGGTACCAGCACCATCTGTGCAATGCGCTCCCCCGGTTCAATGGTGAACGTGGTCTGGCCGCGGTTCCAGCAGGACACGAACAGCTGGCCCTGATAGTCGGAATCGATCAGGCCGACCAGGTTGCCCAGGACGATGCCGTGCTTGTGACCCAGGCCGGAACGCGGCAGGATCATGGCGCACAGGTTGGGATCTTCGATATGGATCGCCAGACCGGTGGGGATCAGTTCGGTCTGCCCCGGTGCCAGTGTCAGCGCCTCATCGAGGCAGGCGCGCAGGTCGAGACCGGCGGAACCCTCGGTGGCGTAGGCGGGCAGGGGGATGTCGCGACCGATACGGTCATTGAGGATCTTGACTTGCAGTGCTTTCATTTCGCGCTCTGATGGTAATGCTGGGCAATCTGTTCAATCAACTGGCGGGCCAGCTGACGCTTGGAAGTCTGGGGCAGGGTCACTTCGTCATGGGCGCTGACCAGGGTGACGGCGTTGTCATCGCTGTTGAAGCCGATCTCCGGGTTGGAGACATCATTGGCGACGATGAGATCCAGTCCCTTGCGCGCCAGCTTGCTGCGCGCATAACCGATCACATCCCGGGTTTCGGCGGCAAAGCCGACAGTGTAGGGACGTTGCTCATGCAGCCCGGCGACCGTAGCGACGATATCGGGGTTTTTCAGCAGATGCAGCTCCATGATCTCTTCGCTGCCCTTCTTGATCTTGTGCTCGGCCACTGACACCGGGCGATAGTCGGCGACGGCAGCGGCGGCAATAAACAGGTCGCAGCGGTCGATGCCGTCCAGCGATGCCGCCAGCATCTGTTCAGCGGTTTCCACCTGCACACAGTCGACTCGGGCCGGGGCGGTTAGCGTCACCGGGCCGCTGATCAGCTTGACGCTGGCGCCGGCATCAATGGCGGCTTCAGCGAGGGCATAGCCCATTTTGCCGGAGCTGTGGTTGGAGATGTAGCGCACCGGGTCCAACGGCTCACGGGTGGGGCCGGCGGTAATGAACACACGCAGGCCCGCCAGAGCGCCGTGCTCGAACTGCTCGGCGGCCAGTTCGGCCAGCTCCTCGGGCTCCAGCATGCGCCCGGGGCCGGTATCGCCACAGGCCTGAGCGCCGACGCCGGGACCGAACAGGCGCACGCCCTGGGCGCTGAGTGTGTGGGCATTGTCCTGAGTACGCGGGTCGCGCCACATGGCCTGATTCATGGCCGGCGCCAGGCAGATGGGCGCATCCGTGGCCAAACACAGGGTAGTGAGCAGATCGTCAGCCATGCCGGCACTGAAACGGGCGATGAAGTCGGCACTGGCCGGTGCGATCAGGATCAGATCGGCCCATTTGGCCAGTTCGATATGGCCCATGCCGGCTTCCGCTTCGGGGTCCAACAGCTGTAGATGCACAGGGTGGCCCGACAGCGCCTGCAGTGTCAGCGGGGTGATGAACTCGGTGGCGGCCGGGGTCATGACAATACGCACATCGGCGCCGGCACCCTTGAGCAGGCGGGTCAGTTCGGCACTCTTGTAGGCGGCAATGCCGCCGGTAATACCGAGCAGAATGCGCCGGTTAGTAAGTCTCTGCATACCCTGAGTATCCGGTTGTTTCTCATCTTGGGACAGGGCGTTAAGATACCACTTCGGCTGGGCAAAGCGTAGGGAGGGTTCAGCCAAAGTACATTCGCTGACAAGGCGCTCGGCAACACGACTCACAGGGAGGTGAGACATGGCAATACGGGACTGGCCGGCCGAAGAACGGCCAAGGGAAAAGCTGCTGGCACGCGGTGCTCAGGCACTGTCGGACGCAGAACTGCTGGCAATCTTTCTGCGCACCGGCGTGCAGGGCTGCAGTGCCGTGGATCTGGCACGGCAGCTGCTGGAACATTTCGGCGGCCTGCGGCCGTTGCTGGAGTGTGGCGAAACGGCCTTTTGTGATGCCCATGGTCTGGGACCGGCCAAGTATGTTCAGCTGCAGGCGGTGCTGGAGATGTCACGGCGTCATCTGGAGGCCCAACTGGTGCGCGAGTCGGCGCTGGAAAGCCCGACGGCGGTGCGGCGCTATCTGACCAGTCGGCTGCGTCATGAGCCGCGAGAAGTGTTCGCCTGCCTGCTGCTGGACAATCGCCATCGGGTGATCCGCTACGAGGCGCTGTTTTACGGCACCATCAATGCGGCCAGCGTGCATCCGCGTGAAGTGGTCAAGCTGGCGCTGGCACACAACGCCGCTGCACTCATTCTGGCGCATAACCACCCCTCCGGCGTGGCTGAACCTTCGCAGGCAGACCGACAGATTACCGATAGACTTATCCAGGCGCTGGGGCTGGTGGAGATCCGGGTGCTCGATCATATCGTCATCGGCGATGGCGAGTCGGTTTCCTTTGCCGAAAGGGGGCTGATCTGATGAGTTGGTGAAAAAATCAACAATCTGCTGGCGGGAGTCGTGTTGCTTCTGTATAATACGCGGCCTTCTGTTCCTTAATGGTACGGTATTCTGTCCGTTTTTTCGTATGGGACGCTCCGCCTGAGGCTGCGCCGGTTGCGCAGCCAATAAACATCGAACAGAAGTAAACATAACCCTTGTTAGAAAGGTTTAGTCACTATGTCTCGAGTTTGCATGGTAACGGGCAAAGGCCCGGTCACCGGGAACAACGTTTCCCACTCAAACCGCAAAACCCGTCGTCGCTTCCTGCCGAACCTGCACTGGCACCGTTTCTGGGTAGAAAGCGAAAACCGTTTTGTACGTCTGCGTGTTTCCTCCAAGGGCATGCGTATCATCGACAAGAAGGGCATCGACACAGTTCTGACCGAACTGCGTGCCCGTGGCGAGAAAGTCTGAGGAGATTTGAATCATGGCTAAAGGCGCACGCGAGAAGATCCGTCTGGTTTCCTCTGCAGGAACCGGTCACTTCTACACTACCGACAAGAACAAGCGTAACACTCCGGACAAGTTCGAATTCAAGAAATACGACCCGGTTGTTCGCAAGCACGTGATCTACAAGGAAGCCAAGATCAAGTAATTGATTCTGGACCGGAGATCCCGGAACCCCGCAAAGCCCTGTGCTCTGCGGGGTTTTTTTATGCTGGTCGACATCGGGGCAGGTCCGCTAGGATACTGAGTATGCGTTTATCCGAGATCCCTGCATGTCCATTTCACCCGGTTTGATTCGTTTCGTGCCTTTGGCGTTCGTACTCTTGTGGAGCACCGGCTTTATCGGTGCCCGCTACGGTCTGCCCCATATCGAACCCTTCCATCTGCTGCTGTTGCGCATGTTGATGACGCTGGTGGTATTTGGCGGTCTGATCCTGGTGTTCCGCGCGTCCTGGCCCACGCCACGACAGGCGTTGCACCAGATGGTGGCCGGTGCTTTGGTACATGGCTGCTACCTGGGCGGTGTCTTTGCCGCCATCAAGTGGCAGTTGCCGGCGGGGGTGACTTCGATCCTGGTCGGGTTGCAGCCGGTGCTGACCGCCGTGCTGGCGTGGGCGCTCTGGCGGCAGCGGCTGGAGGGGCGACAGTGGCTTGGCTTGTTGCTGGGGCTGCTCGGTGTCATGCTGGTGCTGGGTACGGGCCTGCAGCCGGGCGGATTCGAGCTGCAGCCTGCAGCCGTCGTGGCGGGGCTGGTTGCGCTGGTCGGCATTTCGATCGGTACGCTGTATCAGAAGCGCTTTGGTGCCGGTACCGACCTGCTGACCGGGTCCTTCTATCAGTATCTGTCCACTGCTCTGATGATGGCGGTGCTGACGTACTTGCTTGAAGAGCAGACAGTGAATTGGCATCCGGAGCTGATCGGTGCCCTGCTGTGGCTGGTGTTCGGCCTGTCGGTCAGCGCCATCCTGTTGTTGATGCTGATGATCCGTGAGGGCGAGGTTGCGCGGGTTGCCAGCTATTTCTACCTGGTGCCGCCGATGACGGCGCTTGAGGCCTGGTGGCTGTTTGATGAGCAGCTGTCGCCCCTGGCGCTGGCGGGGATGGTGCTGACTGTTGTCGGTGTCTATCTGGTGCTGAAAACGCGCCCGGCCAGATGATTCGCCCTGTCATTTTTTCTGCCGTTGCAGGCCTGTTGTAAACGCGTGCTGTCAAAATCCGCTGTAAAAAAGGAGCCCCCATGCCCGAGTTGCCTGAAGTCGAAACCACCCGCCGGGGTATTGCGCCGCATGTGGAGCAGCGTCGAGTGTTGGCACTGCAGGTACGCCAGCCGCAGCTGCGCTGGCCGATACCGGAGCAGTTGGCACAGTGGATCGAGGGCGACCGGGTGCAGTCGATTGAACGGCGCTCCAAATATCTGCTGTTTCGTTTTGCCCGGGGGACGATGATCGTACATCTGGGCATGTCCGGCAGCCTCAGAATCCTGGCGGCTGATGAGGCACCCGGCAAGCATGACCATGTGGATCTGGTGCTGGAATCCGGGCAACTGCTGCGCTTGACCGATCCGCGTCGCTTTGGCGCCGTGCTCTGGCAGGAAAACGGTACCGAGCACAGTCTGCTGTCAAAGCTGGGGCCGGAGCCGCTGGATGAGGCGTTCAATGCCGAGTACCTGCAGCAGTGCTGTGCCGGACGACGCACGGCAATCAAGGCACTGATCATGAATGCCGCGGTGGTCGTGGGCGTCGGTAACATCTATGCCAACGAAGCCCTGTATGCTGCCGGCATCGATCCGCGGCGTGCGGCTGGACGCATCTCGGCGGCACGGCTGGAAGGTCTGGTGCTGGCGATCAAGCAGGTACTGGCCGCCGCGATCAAGCAGGGCGGAACCACCCTGCGCGACTTTGTCGGTGGCGATGGCAAGCCTGGCTATTTCAAGCAGGAACTGCATGTATACGGTCGGGGCGGCGAGCCCTGTCATCAGTGTGGAGAACCGCTGTCGGAAGTAAAATTGAGTCAGCGCAGCACGGTATTCTGCCGTCAGTGTCAGCGCTAACCGGGAAGGGTAATGAATCGAAAACGCGAAGAAAATATTGACCTGCAGCGCCTGAAATTGCGGCGCAAGCTGGGCATAGAACCGATGCTGCGTCAGCGTGAGGTGATCAGCATAGGTGAACTGCCGCTGCACACTGAATATTATCATCACGATGATACGGCACCGCTGCTGCTGTTCCTGCCGGGCATAGGCACCTACTCGGAACTCTATGCCGAACTCTTGTCCGGTCTGTGTGCGCAGGGCTTCAACGTAGTAGGAGTGGACCCGAGAGGGCACGGCTATTCCGGTGGCCCGCGCGGTCTGTATACCGTTGAGCAGGTGGTGGCTGACTGTCGGCAGGTGATCGATCACTACCGCCAGACAGTACGTGGACCGGTCTACATCTACGGCTATTCCATTGGTGCGCTGCTGGCGGTGGCGACGGCGGAGCAGGACTCGCGGGTCGAGGCCGTGGTCTGTGGCACCCTGCTGGTACCGGATGTGGCGCCGGATGCCATGCATCAGCTGGGCTGGTCCTGGATCTGGGGCAGTGCGCTGTTGATGCCGGGCATGCCGCTGCCGATGAAAAGCTTCATCGACTATGATCGCCTGTTGGCCGGACACCCGGCCGGTGAGGAGATCAATGCCGATCCGCGGATCGTGTTTGACTATCCACTGAAGACCCTGTCCAGTCTGTTTACCCACCGTCTGGGTGTATTGCATCAGCGCTTCGGCTTCCGCGGCCTGATCATTCACGGCGATCGTGACGAGGTGCTGCCGCTGAGTTACTCGGAGCGAGTGCGGGAAGTGCTGACGCATGCCTTTGAGCTGCAACCGGTTGCGGATGAAGGACATATGCTGCCCTGGGACAATCCCCCTCGGCTGGTCGGGTTGATCAGCGACTGGCTGGGCTCGCTGACTGTCACTGAAGCTTAAAGGGACGGTCACCCCACTGTCACTCCCGGCTGGCAACAATGCGATTGAAGCCAAGTCAGGGGTGGTTACCATGATCCGTCTGCAGAAACTCAGTGCCTTCGATACCCGCGCCTTCTACTGGTGCAACGGTTACGGTCGCTCGTTGCCGATACGGATCAGCAGCCGCTGGATCTCACGGCTGGGGGACGGTGGGCTTTATTTGGCGCTGGGCATTGGTCTGGCGCTCTGGGAGGAGCAGGACGGGGAGGCCTTTCTGCTTGCCGGCCTGCTGGCCTATGCCATCGAGCTGCCTTTTTACCTGCTGCTGAAGAACACCATTCGCCGGGATCGGCCCTGTCATCGGCTGGCAGACTTCCAGGCGGCCATCGAACCCTCCGACACGTTCAGTTTCCCGTCCGGCCATGCGGCTGCGGCATTCGTGTTTGCCATGCTGGTGGCCGAATTTTACCCCTCGCTGATGATTCCGGGCTTTATGCTGGCCGGTCTGGTCGGCGCCTCCCGGGTGATGCTGGGCGTGCACTACCCCACGGATATTGCGGCAGGCGCTGTACTGGGCATGGCGGCGGCGCTGCTGGGACTGAACCTCTGGGAGCTGCTCTGATGCGGATTCTCTACGGGGTGCAGGCGACCGGTAACGGCCATATCACCCGTGCCCGTGTGCTGCTGCCGGCGCTGCAGGCGGTCGGCATTGAAGTGGACATGCTGTTCAGTGGCCGAGAAGCGGAGCGGCTGTTCAACATGGAACCCTTTGGCGACTATCAGGTTCGGCAGGGCTTTACCTTTGTCACCCGTGCCGGCCGCGTGTGTCGGCTGGATACCCTGAAGCACAGTCGTCCGCTGAGGTTTCTGCGTGATTACCGAAGCCTGGATTTGGGCGACTATGATCTGGTGCTGAGCGATTTCGAGCCGGTGACCGCCTGGGCAGCCCGGCGTCAGGGCGTACCTTCGCTGGGCATAGCCCATCAATATGCCTTCCATTACCGCATTCCCGGTACCGGCTCTGCGCCTTTGCTGAAATCGGCACTGCAGCTGTTTGCCCCCGTCGATGAAGCGATCGGTGTGCACTGGCACCACTTCAATGCACCGGTACTGCCGCCGCTGGTGGCACCGCCACCCTATCCCCTGACGGAAGAAACCGACAAGATTCTGGTGTATCTGCCGTTTGAGTCTCTTGATGAGGTGCTCTATCTGCTGCGTGATTTCCCGACCTATCGCTTTCGCATCTACTGCAATATCACCACTGCGGAACGGCGTGGTCATCTGCAGCTGGAGCCTTTTTCGCGAGAGGGGTTTCAGCGCGACTTGTGCAGCTGTGCAGGCATCATTGCCAATGCCGGCTTCGGCCTGTGCAGCGAGGCGATTCAGGCGGGCAAGAAACTGCTGGTAAAACCGTTGCGCAGTCAGGTTGAGCAGCGCTCCAATGCCGTGGTGTTGGAGCAGATGGGACTGGGGCGGGTGATGTCGGTGCTGGATGGTGAAGCGGTAGCGGCCTGGCTGTCGCAGGACTCGTCTACCCCCTCACTCTGGCCCGATGTAGCAACGGCACTGGCAGGCTGGATCAGCAGCGGCCGTCAGCAGCCCATGGCGTCACTGGCGCAGGAGCTTTGGCATCCGGACAGTCTTGGCCGTTTGTCACTGTGCTAACGTTGAGGTAAGAGCGGCGGCAGAAATGAAAAAAGCGCGCCGATCCATCGAGCGCGCTTTTTCCTCTGGCGGTCCTGTCCCTGCGGTATGGCGGCATCCTGCCTGATCAATCCTTTATCCATTTACCGCTGCGAGGCCATCCAAGTATTCATTCCCTGAACAGGAGATCCACGACGCCCATTATGCCGATCGTGGAAATTCTGCATATAGGAATTTTTCCTATTTTTTGTCTCAGGCGCGTTTTACCACTTCATCGACCAGTCGATTGATGCCGGATGCGGCTTCGGTGATGGAACCGGCCAGCATATAGGCCGGGGTGGTGATCACCTTGTTGGCTTCATCGATGACGATCTGATCGACACTGCAGTCGGTATGCTGGCCACCCATGGCGGTGATGGCCTCGGCGACACCGGCATCATTGCCGATGGTGCACTGGATGCCGGTGCCGAGCAGCTTGGGGGTCATCGCCGGCGCAATGCAGATCAGCCCCACCGGCTTGCCGGCCTGGTGAATGGCGCGGGCGAAACGCTGCAGATCCTGGTTGATGCTGCACTCGGGACCCTTGACGGCAAAATCGCTGAGATTCTTGGCGGCGCCGAAGCCGCCAGGGATGATCAGGGCATCAAACTCGTCCGGATTGGCTTCGGCCAGATCCTTGACGTTACCGCGGGCCAGACGCGCCGCTTCCACCAGCACGTTGCGCGTTTCACCCTCGGCAACCTCACCGGTGAGGTGATTGATCACATGCAGCTGCTCGACATTGGGTGCGAAGCACTGGTAGTGGACGCCGTTGTGTTCCAGGCGCAGAAAGGTCAGCACCGACTCGTAGATCTCCGAACCGTCGAATACGCCGCTGCCGGACAGGATCACCGCAATATTTTTCATCTTTCGTTTCTCCTCAGTTGCTGACCTTTGGCTGCCCGGCGCTGATTGCCGGGCGTCATGTCGAAGTTGTCACAGATTAAGTTAAGATGGCAGGCAATACCAAATGAAGCTGTGGTACTTGCCCGTGGATAGCCTGCGGCTGTCACATAAGTGTCACAGTTCTGTCGTCAAATACTGCCGAGATAAGGAAGAGAGCCGTGGCCTTTACCAATAGCCAGCGTTTCTACCCGGAAACGCGGATGCGCCGCATGCGTGCGGATGATTTTTCCCGTCGCCTGATGCGCGAAAATGTCCTCACTACCGATGACCTCATCTACCCGGTGTTCGTACTCGAAGGAGAAGGGCAGGTCGAAGACGTACCCTCGATGCCGGGCGTACAGCGTTACAGCATCGACCTGCTGGTAGACAAGGCGCGTGAATGGCATGCGCTGGGTATTCCGGCATTGGCATTGTTTCCGGTGACGCCGGCCAGTGCCAAGAGTGAATTCGCCGAGGAAGCGTACAACCCTGAGGGGCTGGTACAGCGCTGTGTGCGTGCGCTCAAGGAGGCGCTGCCGGAGCTGGGCATCATGACCGATGTGGCGCTGGATCCGTTCACTACCCACGGTCAGGACGGCATCATCGACGAAAACGGTTATGTGCTTAATGACCGCACCGTGGATACGCTGGTCCAGCAGGCGTTGTCCCACGCCGAGGCGGGTGCCGATATCGTCGCGCCCAGTGACATGATGGACGGTCGCATCGGTGTCATCCGTGACGAGCTGGAGAGCCATGGCTTCGTCAACACCCGCATCATGGCGTACTCGGCCAAGTATGCGAGTGCCTACTATGGACCTTTCCGCGATGCCGTGGGTTCTGCGGGCAACCTGGGCAAGAGCAACAAGTACAGCTACCAGATGGACCCGGCCAACAGTGACGAAGCCCTGCATGAGGTGGCGCTGGATCTGGCCGAGGGTGCCGACATGGTCATGGTCAAGCCGGGCATGCCCTATCTGGATATCGTGCATCGCGTCAAAACGGAACTGAAGGCGCCGACTTTCGTTTACCAGGTCAGTGGAGAGTACGCCATGCATATGGCGGCCTTCCAGAACGGCTGGCTGGACGAGGAAGCCATCATCATGGAGAGCCTGCTGGCGTGTAAGCGGGCCGGTGCGGATGGCATTCTGACCTATTTTGCGGTCAGGGCGGCGGAGATACTTAACCGCAAATAGAGAATATACTCGATGGATGACAGCTTGGACCTGGGAGGTTACATCATGAGCGATAACCCTGTGGATACGGAATTGGTATTGGAGCAGAGTGAGGCCACGGCAGCACTGCTGGAGAGCCGTGAAATCCTGCCCACCATTGACCCCATTGAGGAAGTGCCGGTCGACCTCAAGGCGTCCGAGCTGTACATCAACCGTGAACTCAGTCACCTGCAGTTCAACGTCAGGGTACTGGAGCAGGCGCTGGATGAAAGCTATCCGCTGCTGGAGCGGCTGATGTTCCTGCTGATCTTCTCCAGCAACCTGGACGAGTTTTTCGAGATCCGGGTGGCCGACCAGCTGCGCCAGCTCAAGTATGGCCGTGAAGCGGTGGGCCCGGATGCCATGCATCCGCAGAAGGTGCTCGACCGCATCAGCGAGATCTGTGCGGTCAATGTGGACCGTCAGTACCGGATTCTCAACGACATCATGTTCCCGGCACTGGAAGCGGAGAACATCCGCTTCATTCGCCGTGCCGAATGGACCGAGGCCCAGCGCGCCTGGGTACAGGAGTATTTCGAGGACCAGGTACTGCCGGTGATCAGTCCCATCGGTCTTGATCCTTCGCACCCCTTCCCGCGTCTGGTCAACAAAAGCCTCAACTTCATTGTCGAGCTGGATGGCAAGGATGCCTTCGGCCGCGAGACCGGCATGGCGATCATCCCGGCTCCGCGTTCGCTGCCGCGTCTGATCCGACTGCCGGACGAGCTCTGCAGCGGCGGTGACAACCTGATCTTCCTGTCATCGATCATCCACGAGTTCGCCGAAGAGCTGTTCCCGGGGATGAAGGTGGACGGCTGCTACCAGTTCCGCATCACCCGCAACGCCGACCTGAGTTTCGATTTCGAAGAGATCGAGGATCTGGCCCGTGCCCTGCGTGGCGAGCTGCATTCCCGCAAGTTCGGCGATGCGGTGCGGCTGGAAGTGGACAGCCGTACCCCGGCGGAACTGATCAACTTCCTGCAGGCCGAGTTCAGTCTGCCGGACAGCCATGTCTATCGCGTCAACGGCCCGGTCAACCTGACCCGACTGATGGCGGTGCGTGACCTGGTGGAGCGCCCCGAGCTGCGCTGGAAGCCCTTTACTCCGGGCATGCCCAACAAGCTCAAAAACAACGAGGACATCTTCACTGCGCTGCGCAAGAACGACCAGCTGCTGCAGCATCCTTTCCAGTCCTTTACCCCGGTGGTGGACCTGCTGCGTCAGGCGGCCAAGGATCCTCAGGTGGTGGCGATCAAGCAGACCCTCTACCGCACCGGGGTCAACTCCGATATCGTCAATGCGCTGGTGGAAGCGGCGCGCAACGGCAAGGAGGTCACCGTGGTGATCGAACTGCGCGCGCGCTTTGACGAGGAGAGCAACCTGCAGCTGGCCAGCCGTCTGCAGGAAGCGGGCTGTCTGGTGGTGTATGGCGTGGTCGGCTACAAGACCCACGCCAAGATGATGCTGGTGGTTCGCCGCGAGGGCAGTGAACTGGTGCGCTACAGTCATCTGGGTACCGGCAACTATCATTCCGGCACTGCACGTCTGTATACCGACTACAGTTTCATGACCGCAGATCCCGAGATCGGCGAAGATGTGCACAAGATCTTCCAGCAGCTTACCGGCATGGGCAAGATCCAGAAGCTGCAGAAGCTCTACAACGCCCCCTTTACCCTGCATGCCAAGATGCTGGAGCTGATGCAGAACGAGATCCGCAACGTCAAGGCGGGCAAGAAGGGGCATATCATCATCAAGGTCAACGGTTTGACCGAACCCAAACTGATCCGCGGTCTTTATGAGGCTTCTCAGGCGGGGGTTCAGGTGGATCTGATCATTCGTGGCATGTGTCGCCTGCGTCCGGGGCTGGAGGGTGTCTCCGAGAACATCCGCGTGCGCTCGATCATCGGCCGTTTCCTGGAACATACCCGCGTCTACTGGTTCGCCAACGAGGGCGCCAAACCGGTGGTGATCTGTTCCAGTGCCGACTGGATGGAGCGCAACATGCTCAACCGGGTGGAGACCGCGTTTGAACTGTCCGGCAAGCATGCCGAGCGCATTCGCCGCGAACTGGATTACTATCTGCGCGACAATACTCAGGCCTGGGAGCTGCACTCGGACGGCAGCTACACCCTGGTGCAGCCGGCCGAAGGCGAGGAGCGTTTCAGCGCCCAGCAGGCGCTGCTGGACGAACTGGCATCCTGATCAGGATGCCGGCAGGTCGGCATAGCCGCAGCGGTAATCGGGGTAGATAAAACGATAGCCGCTGGCTCTGAGCCGGCGGTTGCTGCAGCGCTTGCTGCCGCCCCGGCGCACCGGCTGGCGCGTCTTGATCTCAACCCCCAACCGCTCGGCCAGCCACTCCATCACCTCATGGATCGGTGTCGGGCAGTCGTCACTGGCCAGATACAGCGGTTTCAGCGCCACCCCGTCCTCGGCCAGCTGCAGCAGATGCTGCAGCACGCCGGCACAGTCTTCCTGATGAATGCGATTGCTGTAATGCAGCGGTTCGGCCGGTGCAGCAATGCCGGCCTGCACCTGGCGCTGCAGATGGGTTCGGCCCGGGCCATAGATGCCGCTGAAACGTACCACCGTCGCGGGGATGCCGCTGTTCAGCGCCAGCTGCTCGCTCGCCAGCAGGATGCGGCCGCGTTCGTTGTCGGGCAGGGTGGGAGACTGCTCGTCCACCCAGTCGTGTTCGTGCTGGTGGTAGACGCCGGTGCTGCTGGTCAGGAACAGGTGGCGGGGTGGCTGTGGCAGGGCCGCCAGAATGTTGCGCAGGCCATCCACGTAGACGGCACGGTAGACATCAAGGTCTGAACTCTTGGCTGCGGCGGTATAAAACAGGTAATCACAGGCCGGCAGGTCACTCAGACTGGCCGGATCGGCCAGATCGGCAGCAATGCCGTGGATGCCGTCGGGCAGCTGGTTTATAGTACGGCGAAGCCCGAACACCTGTGCCCCGGCCGCATGGAGTCTGAGCCCCAGTCGGGTTCCGATATCGCCACAGCCCACGATCAGCACTCGTTGTTCCCGCATGTCGACCCCTTTTTACTTGGTTTTGTTCATCCTAACAGAGGTACGCGCTGATGACGCTGACGGAGCTTCGATATATTGTCACCCTGGCCCAGGAGCAGCATTTTGGCCATGCCGCCGAGCGCTGTTTTGTCAGCCAGCCGACATTGTCGATTGCGGTCAAGAAGCTGGAGGAAGAACTGGGTGTCGCCCTGTTTGAACGCAGCAAGAATGCGGTGCGCGTCACCCCTGTGGGTGAAAAGGTGGTGCGTCAGGCACAGACGGTGCTGGAGCAGGCCGAAGCGGTCAAGGAGCTGGCGCGCGAAGGCAAAGACCAGCTTGCCAGCCCGCTGCGCATCGGTGCCATTTACACCATCGGTCCTTACCTGTTCCCGCAGCTGATCCCGCAGATCCAGCGTCTGGCACCCAACATGCCGCTGTATATCGAGGAAAACTTCACCGACAATCTGCGCACCAAGATCCGCAACGGCGAACTGGACGCCATCATCATTGCCCTGCCGTTCCACGAAGCGGATGTGCTTACTCGGCCGCTGTATGACGAACCCTTCATGATGGTGATGCCCAAGGGGCATGAACTGGCCAAACAGAAGGAGATCGATTCCCGGCAGATGAATGAAATTCGCATGCTGTTGCTGGGCGAAGGCCACTGTTTCCGTGATCAGGTGCTGGAGGCCTGCCCGACGCTAAACCAGTCGTTCCATGACCAGCACACCGTCACCGAAGGCAGCTCGCTGGAAACCATCCGCATGATGGTGGCCTCGGGGCTGGGCACCAGCGTATTGCCGCTGTCGGCCATCGAGAACCATCCGGCCAGCGATCTGATCGAGATCCGCCCGTTCAAGCAGCCGCAGCCGATGCGCACCGTGGCCGTGGCCTGGCGCGCCAGTTTCCCCCGTCCTCAGGCGATTGATGTGCTGGTGGAAGCGGTCAACCACTGCCAGGTGAAGGCGGGGAGTAATGGCCAGCACTGAGGCGAGCGCTGCGGGCAAGGGCAACACACCTCCCGCACAGGGAGCCCCAATACAGG
>CAYMHL010000017.1:0-5143 GCA_964390205.1 uncultured Marinobacterium sp. | reverse complement strand
CCCAATACAGGGCGTCCCGGTAACCGAGCTCAAGGGCGTCGGTATGGCGCTGGAACTGAAGCTTGAGCGGCTGGGGATTCGCACGGTGCAGGATCTGATCCTGCATCTGCCACTGCGCTATCAGGATCGCACTCGGGTGGTGCCCATCGGCAGCCTCAAGCCCGGTGACGAAGTGGTGATCGATGGCACTGTTCGTGCGGCGGACGTGGTGCAGGGACGCCGGCGCAGCCTGCTGTGCCGGGTGCAGGATGGCAGCGGCACCCTGACACTGCGTTTTTTCCACTTCAATGCGGCACAGAAAAACAGCCTCAGCCCCGGCAAACGCCTGCTCTGTTTCGGCGAGGCCCGCCCCGGTCCGGCCGGGCTGGAGATGGTGCACCCCGAATACAAGCTGCTCAAGACCGGCGCTTCAGCGGTCATGGCTGACCGCCTGACCCCCGTCTATCCGCTGACCGAAGGCATGACCCAGAACCGCATCCGCTCGCTTATTACATTGGCATTGGAATGGATGGACCGGGAAGGGCTGGAGGATCTGCTGCCGGCAGCCCTGTTGAGCAAGTGGCAGCTGCCCGATCTGATGAGCTCACTGCGCTATCTGCACCACCCGCCGGTGGACGCCGATCAAGCATTGCTGCTGGAAGGTAAGCACCCGGCGCAGCGGCGGCTGGCGATGGAGGAGCTGCTGGCGCATCACCTGTCACTGCAGAAGATCCGCCAGCAAGTACAGCAGCAGGGCGCTCCCCAGCTGAGAGCGACCGGGGAGCTGAGTCGACCCTTTTTGCAGGCCTTGCCGTTCGAACTGACCGCTGCCCAGCTGCGGGTAGCCCGTGAAGTGGCGCGGGATCTGCAGAAACCGGTGCCCATGCTGCGACTGGTGCAGGGCGACGTGGGCTCGGGCAAGACGGTGGTAGCGGCCCTGGCCGCGCTGCAGGCGGTGGAGAACGGCCTGCAGGCGGCCGTGATGGCGCCGACCGAGATCCTTGCCGAACAGCATCACATCAACTTCAGCGGCTGGCTGGAGCCACTGGGCATCAAGGTGGCCTGGCTGGCCGGCAAGGTGAAGGGCAAGGCGCGAGAAGCCCAGCTGGCGGCGATCCGCAGCGGTGAAGCCCAGATTGCGGTCGGTACCCATGCGCTGTTTCAGGAGGAGGTGGCCTTTGCCGATCTGGGCGTGGTGGTGATCGATGAGCAGCATCGTTTCGGCGTCCACCAGCGTCTGAGTCTGAAAGAGAAAGGACGCAATGGCGAGCGCAGCCCGCATCAGCTGATCATGACCGCTACCCCCATCCCGCGCACCCTTACCATGAGTGCCTACGCCGACCTGGACTGCTCGATCATCGACGAGTTGCCGCCGGGGCGGACTCCCGTGCAGACGGTGGTGATTGCCGACTCTCGTCGCGATCAGGTGATCGAGCGGGTGCGCCAGGCCTGCGAACAGGGTCGCCAGGCCTACTGGGTCTGCACCCTGATCGAGGAATCCGAGGCGCTGCAGTGTCAGGCCGCGGAAGTGGCTGCGGAAAGCCTGAAAGAAGCGCTGCCGCAGCTGCGCATTGGCCTGGTGCATGGGCGCATGAAGCCGGCGGAAAAGGCCGAGATCATGGCCCGTTTCAAGGCCGCCGAACTGGATCTGCTGGTGGCGACCACCGTAATCGAGGTCGGTGTCGATGTGCCCAACGCCAGCCTGATGATCATCGAAAACCCGGAGCGGCTGGGGCTGGCGCAGCTGCACCAGCTGCGTGGCCGCGTCGGCCGTGGCAGTGTCGAAAGCTTCTGCGTGCTCATGTACCATGCGCCCCTTTCGAAACAGGGCCGCGAGCGGCTGGCGGTGATGCGCGAGACCACCGATGGCTTCCGTATTGCCGAGAAGGATCTGGAACTGCGCGGTCCGGGCGAGGTGCTGGGCACCCGCCAGACCGGCATGATGCAGTTCCGCATCGCCGATCTGCAGCGCGATGCCGATCTGCTGCCCAAAATTCATCAGGCGGCCGCCGAACTGCAGCAGCTGCCGGCCCTCAACGAAGCCCTGATCCGACGTTGGCTGGGCAATGGAGATATCTATGCACAGGTTTGATACCCGGCGCCAGCCGCCAACCCCGGCCCAGCTGGAACTGATCGAGCAGCAGATCGGCCGTGAGCCGCGTGGCATCGAAGCCGTGGCTTGCGCTACAGAACAGGGTCTGCCACTGGTGCTGCAGATGCGCACTCTGGTGGCGGACCAGCCCTTTCCGACACTCTACTGGCTCAGCTGCCGCGACCTCTGCCGTGCCATCGGCCGCATCGAGGACAGCGGCTGGGTCAAGCAGATCGAGCAGGAACTGCAGGACAACGAAGCGCTGCGCGAGGCCTATCTGGCACAGCAGCAGCGTTATGTGGATCTGCGCTGGCGACTGATGCGTGACGAAGACCGGGCGCGGATCGAACAGCTGGGCTTCAGCGAGCTGTTTAACCGTTACGGTATCGGTGGCATCGCCCAGTGGGACAAGGTGCGCTGCCTGCACATGCAGTATGCGCACTGGCTGGCGGATGGCGACAATGTGATCGGCGAACGTCTGGAGCAGGAATTTGCTCTGAGCCAGATCGATATAAGGCTCTGACCCATATTCAGCCCCGAGAGGCAGAGTGCCAAACGAAAACGGCGACCCAAGGGTCGCCGTTTTGCCAAACTGAGCGCAATTACTGGCCGGTCAGCTTGTGGTACTTGTCCATCAGCATCTCTTCGGTTTCGACGTGATCCGGGTCTTTCGGAATACAGTCGACCGGGCAGACTTCCACACACTGTGGCGTGTCATAGTGGCCCACACACTCGGTGCACTTGTTCGGGTCGATTTCGTAGATTTCATCTCCCGGAGAGATTGCCTCGTTGGGGCATTCCGGTTCACATACATCGCAGTTGATGCATTCGTCGGTAATCATCAAAGCCATGGCTGGCTACCTCACTCAATCTGACAGGTTCTTTATTTCTGGCTCAGGTGCTGCTTTAGCGCACTGGCGACAGCCGGATGCACGAACTGATCAACGTCTCCGCCCAGAGCGGCAATCTCGCGGATCAGCGTCGACGAGATGTATGACAGGTGCTCGGCCGGCGTCAGAAACAGGCTTTCCGCCTGAGGCGCCAGCTTGCGGTTCATGTTGGCCAGCTGAAACTCGAATTCGAAATCGGACACGGCACGCAGACCACGCAGAATGATGTTGGCGTTCTGCTCACGAACCAGATTGGCCAGCAGGCAGTCGAAGCCGATGACTTCCACATTGGGCAGGTGCGCCAGTGCGGTCCGAGCCAGCTCGACGCGCTGCTCCAGCGGCAGCATCGGCTGCTTCTTGGGGCTGGCGGCTACCGCAACCACGACACGGTCGAGCAGACGGGCTGCGCGTCCGACCAGGTCGGAATGGCCGTTGGTGATCGGGTCAAAGGTACCGGGATAGATGGCCGTATTCATGGCGGTTCAGCTGACCTTGTTGGGGCTAATGGGCAACACTGTTGAGCGGATGTTAGCCGAATTGGGCAGGTGGCACAAATAGATTAGCGGAATGATAAGTACGAATATGGTTATTAAAACAATAACCTTTATTTGAATAGGTTATATTTGGACATGACATATTTGTGACATTTTGGTTAAGGTTGATGTCAGGCTCTTGAGTTGCGGGGAGTGACTCAACTAAGGTCTGCGCGCAAACATGCCGTTGCCAATGTCATACAAGGAGTCCCCCACATCATGGCAAGAAGAACCCCTGAAGAAGCGGCCCAAACGCGGCAGCAGTTGATCGATACCGGTCTGCAGCTGTTCAGCCGTCAGGGCATCGAAAACACGACACTAAAGCAGATCGCTCAGGCTGCGGGCGTGACCCATGGCGCACTCTATTGGCATTTCCGCAATCGAGCGGATCTGCTGCTGCAGATCCACCATGCCCATGAGCTGCCGTTTGAAGCTCAGTATCTGGAGCAGTGCCAGGGGGTACAGCAGGATGCGCTGGCGGCATTGCGCCAGTACATCAAGGGTGTGCTGGTCGGTTTTGCCCGCGACCCGGCCGCTGCGGCCATTTATCGGGTGTTCTACATGCCCGCCACGCCGGTGGCCGACCTGGCCGAAGTGGCGACGGAGCTGGATGACAACCGCGCCCTCTGGCTGGAGCAGCTCAGGTTCTTTCTCAAGCAGGCGCGCAAGCAGAAACAGCTGCGCAAGGACGGTTCCGCTGCATCACTGGCCTTTGTCCTGCAGGCAGCCCTGAGCGGGCTGCTGCAGGAATGGCTGCGCACGGAAGGCGGTTTTGATCTGCAGCACGAAGGGCTGAAGTTAGTCGAGATTCTGCTCGCCGGGCTGCCGCATAAATAGTCGATAGGCAACCTGCCCGGCCTGTTTTTCACGGTACAGCTGCCAGTTGCCGGGCAGCTGATCCAGCTGCAGTTCCACTTCGGTCTCGATATAGATCAGCGCCTCGTCGGCCAGTAGCTGGTGCTGTTCCAGCAGAGCGCAGACCGGTCCTGCCATGCCCTTGCGAAAGGGCGGATCCATGAATACCAGATCGTAACGGACCTCTTCATTGGTCGAGCGCTGCTCCAGCCAGGACGGCACCGAGCTGCCGATCAACTCGGCATTCTGCACTTTCAATGTATTCAGGTTGCTGCGTAACTGGTTGATCACCTCCGGTGCCTGGTCGACAAAGGTCACCGAGGCGGCACCGCGGGACAGGGCTTCCAGCCCCAGAGCACCGCTGCCGCTGAATAGGTCCAGGCAGCGGGCACCGGGTATATAGGCCTGCAGCCAGTTGAACAGAGTTTCACGCACCCGATCCGGGGTTGGGCGCAGGCCCTCGATCTCCGGGAAATCCAGTTTGCGACCGCGCCACTCGCCACCAATGATGCGAACACTGGACTGGGAAGCAGGGGCCGACGGGCGGCGGGAACGGTGGTTGTTGCGGCGTGGCATCGCGGCGATCCTTACGGCAAAGCGGGCAGAGAAAGGGTGTGATAGTAATCAGACTCGAGCAGCGGCTGCAACCAGTGCTGCAGATCGGCATGGCTGATTGCCGCCAGTCGATCCGGCAGCTGTGCCAGCGTATCGGCCGGCAGCTGGTGCAGTGCCAGCAGATCGGCCCAGGCCTGTTGCTGGTTCGGTTGGGTCAGTTGCTGCTGCACGGCTGCGCG
>CAYMHL010000016.1:5452-28827 GCA_964390205.1 uncultured Marinobacterium sp. | reverse complement strand
GATCAGCACAGGAATCAAGGCTGTCATGAAAGCATCGATCAAGAGCAAGCTGGAAAAGCTGTGTGATCGCCACGAAGAACTGGCGGCACTGCTCAGTGAACCCGAGGTGATTGCGGATCAGAACCGTTTCCGCGACTACTCCCGTGAATATGCCGATCTGGAAGAGATTACCCAGGCCTTCGCCGGCTGGCAGCAGGCTCAGGACGATCTCGTCTCTGCTGAAGAGATGCTCAACGAGGACGACGCCGAGCTGCGCGAAATGGCCCGTGACGAAATCGACAGCGCCAAGTCCCGCATTGAAACACTGGAAGCGGAGCTGCAGATTCTGCTGCTGCCGCGTGATCCCAATGACCATCGCAATGTCTTTCTTGAAATCCGCGCCGGTACCGGCGGTGACGAAGCGGCGATCTTCTCCGGCGATCTGTTTCGCATGTATTCGCGCTATGCCGAACAGCAGGGTTGGCGCGTCGAAGTGATCAGCACCAACGAGGGCGAACACGGCGGCTATAAGGAGATCATCAGCCGGGTGGTCGGCGAAGATGTCTATGCCCGGCTGAAGTTCGAATCCGGTGCCCATCGTGTCCAGCGGGTACCCGAGACCGAGTCCCAGGGCCGTATCCACACCTCCGCCTGCACCGTGGCGGTGATGCCGGAGATGGACGAGTCTGCCGAGATCGAGATCAACAAGGCCGACCTGCGCGTGGATACCTACCGCGCATCCGGTGCCGGCGGTCAGCACATCAACAAGACCGACTCCGCCATTCGCATCACCCACCTGCCGACCGGGCTGGTGGTGGAGTGTCAGGAAGAGCGTTCCCAGCACAAAAATCGGGCCAAGGCGATGGCACTGCTGGCATCGCGTCTGCAGCAGGCCGAACTGGATCGGCAGCAGGCCGCGCAGGCCAGTACCCGCAAGAGCCTGGTCGGTTCCGGTGATCGTTCCGAACGTATCCGCACCTACAACTTCCCCCAGGGGCGGCTGACCGATCACCGCATCAACCTGACCCTTTACCGCCTGAACGAAGTCATCGGCGGCGATCTGGATCAGGTGATCCAGCCGCTGCGCAACGAGTATCAGGCCGAGCAGCTCAGCAGCCTGTCCAATGACTGAATTGAGCGTTGCTCAGGCGCTGAATCGAGCCGTTGAACTGGTCGACGTCAGCGACAGCCCGCGGCTGGATATCGAGCTGCTGCTCTGTGATCTGCTCGACAAGCCGCGCAGCTGGCTGTTCACCTGGCCGGATGCCACTCTGAATGCGCAACAGCAGGCCCGCTTCGAGCAGCTGCTGGCGCGTCGTCGTCAGGGGGAGCCCATTGCCCACCTGCTGGGCTACCGCGATTTCTGGACCCTGAGACTCAAGGTCAGCCCCGATACGCTGATTCCCCGCCCTGATACCGAAACCCTGGTGGAGCTGGCGCTGAACCTGCTGCCGGAAGAGCCGGCCCGAGTGGCCGATCTGGGCACCGGCACCGGCGCCATTGCCCTGGCGCTGGCCAGTGAACGGCCGCAGTGGCAGCTGGTGGCGACGGATCTGCATCCGGGCGCAGTGGCATTGGCACAGGATAATGCCCGGGCTCACCAGCTGAGCAATGTGGAGATCCTGCAGGGCAGCTGGTGCGCGCCGCTGAGTGGCCGCTTCGACATGATCCTCAGCAACCCGCCCTATATTGATCCCGAGGATCCTCATCTGCAGCAGGGTGATGTGCGTTTTGAACCTTTGTCGGCACTGACGGCCGAAGACAAAGGCCTGGCGGATATTCGCATCATTGCCGATCAGGCCCGCGATTTTTTGCGTCCGGGCGGCTGGCTGCTGTTCGAACACGGTTATGACCAGGGCGAAGCGGTGCGCGACCTGTTGTGCCAGTTGGGTTATGCGCAGGTACGCACCCGGCGTGATCTGGGCGATAACGATCGGGTGACACTGGGCTGCTGGCCGGGCGACGAAGGAGAGAGCAATGCTCAATGATCAACAACTGCTGCGCTACAGCCGCAGCATCATGCTGCCGGAGGTGGATATCGCCGGTCAGGATGCCTGGTGCGGGGCCCGGGTACTGATCCTTGGCCTTGGTGGTCTGGGTGGTCCGGCGGCGGCCTATCTGGCAGCGGCCGGTGTGGGTGAACTGGTGCTGGTGGATGACGACCGAGTGGAGCTGAGCAATCTGCAGCGCCAGGTTATCCACAGCCAGGAGGCCTGCGGTGAAACCAAGGTTGCTTCGGCGGCGGCCACGCTGACCGCGATCAACCCGGATGTGCGCATCACTCAGGTGGCCGAGCGATTGCAGGGCGACGCGCTGCAGGCCTGGGTCGAACAGGTCGACCTGGTACTCGACTGCTGCGACAACTTTGCCACCCGTTTTGCCGTCAATCGTGCCTGCTTTGCCAGCGGTACACCGCTGGTGTCCGGTGCGGCGATCCGCTTTGATGGCCAGATCAGCGTCTATGACCCGCGCCAGCCCGACTCGCCCTGTTACCAGTGCCTCTACGGCCGGGGCGGCGACGATGAGGCGATGACCTGCAGCGAGTCAGGGGTTTTCCCGCCGCTGGTAGGCGTCATCGGCAGCATGCAGGCGATGGAAGCGCTAAAACTGCTGGCCGGTGTCGGCGAGCCGCTGACCGGTCGTCTGCTGCTGCTGGACGGCAAACGCATGCAATGGCGCAGCCTCAAACTGCGCCCCGATCCCGAATGTCCGATCTGTAAAGGAAACACGCACCATGCAGGATAATAAAATCAAGGCACTGCTCGAGCGTAGTCACCGCATTGCGCTGGTAGGCGCCAGTGCCAAATCCCACCGTGCCAGCTACCAGGTGATGTCCTATCTGCTCAACAGCGGTTATGAGGTGATTCCGGTCAACCCGTCCCTGGCCGGACAAACCCTGATGGGACAGCCGGTGGTCGCGTCTTTGGCCGACATTGAAGGACCGGTGGACATGGTGGATATATTCCGCAACTCGGTGGATGCCGGCTACGTCGTCGACGAAGCGATCGAGGCCGGTGCCAAATCGGTGTGGATGCAGCTGGGCGTGATCAACGAAGATGCGGCCGAACGCGCCGAAGCGGCCGGCCTTGAGGTCGTGATGGACCGCTGCCCGGCCATTGAAATCCCGCGATTGGGAGTTGAGAGCCGGGTGTCCTGAGGTGGGTGTCCTGAGGTGGCTGAAACAGGGTAGTCCAAGACTACCTTGCTTCAGCACAAGGCAGTTGCATCAGCGTCGTACGATAAATTCCGGCTCGATCAGCTCGGCATCACCGTCGACCACCTTGGCGTAGGTGGTTTTGGCATTGACGCGTACCACCTCAATCTCGGCGATCTTCTCTTCCAGCTGTCCCAGGGACTCCTTGGTGTAGGGATCGAACATCTCTTCACCGAGGAAGTACACATCCATCCGGTCGCCTTTTTTCAAGGTCTTGCCGCCCTGATTCAGTACCACCGTCTTGCCCTTCACGGCCACTACGCGCATCGGGTAGATATTGGCCAGCGCCTTTTGCGCCAATTCATCTGCCAGCTGAGCGGTAATGCCCGCCTGTGAAGAACCAAACTTGCCGATCATGGCCCGAATGTCCCCATCGCTGAACTTCAGATTGATTGAATCCGACCACTTCACCTGACGGGTTGCCGCGAGAATGATCTTGTAGTCCAGCTGGGCACTGCCGCTGTAGCTGACAATGGTTTCACCGGTCAGTTTCAGGGTCTTGACGTGTTTGGTGCTGCGGACATTGCGGATATTGCCCACTACGATATAGTCGGCGCCCAGCACGTTGCCGGTCTTGGCTTTTTCGGCCAGTGCGGCATCGTCACTGAGCCAGAGTGCTTTTTCCTCCTGGAATTCGGCGCCGAACTCGCGGTCCAGCACATTCATGCGGCGGGACTGGGTGAACTGATCCAGAATCCGATTGCGCAGTTCAGCTTCCACATTGGCAGCCGGTGTATTGTCGCCCAGCAGTGAAAAGCTGCGCTTGTCACTGTGGAACGGCATCACCGCCAGTGTGCGACGGCTGTCGGCCGGCAGGCCGGGCTTCTCGTACTTGAGTACATGCACGCTGACATCGGCACGGAAACTGCCGTCCGGTTCCTGTTCGACAGAGTGGATATCGTAGCGCGATACCAATCCCTTGGTCTTCAGACTCAGATCGCCACGCTGAGCCACCTCAAATGAGGTGGCATAGCTGTCGCCCTCATCAGTCGTGACACTGGCGCGTCCGGACAGGGTCTGCATCACTTCACGGCTGTCGATGCTGACACCGGTAGCCTGGCGCAGGCCCTGCACCAATGCATCGCTGATCGCCTGGTTGCGGTTGCTGCCATAACCCACCGCATCCACGACCTGCTCGGCCGCAAAGCTGAAGCAGGTCCAGGTGAGGGTGGCTAAGGCCAGCAACGCTTTCAACATTGATCGCATACTTGCTCCCTCAGAAGTCGTCAGACGACATCAGGTCACGACTTTGGCTGGTACCGGCTGATCCGGTACTGCTCTTGCGTTCCTGTGCCTGAGCCTGTTCGGTACGTTTGGGCTTGAAATCACGCATATTGCGGGCGTTTTGCTCCGAAACCGGGTGCCAAACATAGACGACACCGTTGATCTCGTTGCCGTGCTCTGGGTGTTTTGCCGTCCAGCGCAGCAGCTCACGTGTCCCGGGCAGGTCAGAGATACTGCCACGGGCAGAGATCTCGTTGTTGATCGCCTTCACCATCGCGATACGTTTTTCTTCCGATTCCATTACTCCATCTTTTTCGGCACGTACGACACCATCGGTGACATCCATGCTTTTCTTGCTGGTGTTAAGCTCGGCATTGCCGACCGAATTCAGCAGATAGGCAAAGTTGGCGTAGGCATCACCCTTGGCATACAGGAAGGCGCCTTTGCGCGCATTCATCTGGCGGTTGAAATCAGAACCGTTATAGCCGGTACCGGCCTGACCGAAGGATACGAGCACCGGGTAGCCGTTTTCGTCGAACATCTTGCGGATGCCGAATTCATGGATCAGGGCGGTTTTGTTTGTGCTAAAGCGCTCACGCAGTGAAGGGCTTCCAACTTTTTTGGGGTTGGGTGCCAGATCGCCCTTGCTTTGCTTCATGTCGTATACAAACTGGCGCATCTTGTCCGAGGCCACCACGATCACGGCGATGGCATGACGTCCCTGTGCATCGTTGGCTTCGAAGGTTTTCACCGGCATCAGGCCAGTCAGGCTGGCACGAGCGCGGGTCGAGATCTGCTCACTGATGGAGTTCTCAAACAGGCGGGCGCGCTTTTCAGGAGAGGCTGCGTTGAACTCATCCGGGTTGATACCCAGTTCGCTGAGCTGCTCATCCAGCTTGCCGCCCGCCAGAGCAACTGCCTTGTTCAGAACCTCTTCCAGTTTGTTGGTGCTCTGCAGTTCTTCAGGCGAGAAGCGGGGCATCTGGCTCTGATCCTCAAAGAACTTGCTCACTGTCTCGGCGCGAGTGCTAATGCCCTCAAACTCGATAAAGGCAGCCTGGGCATTCATCAGAGCTTCTTTGTAGGCCATCAGGCGGTGGTCAGCCCAGTCCACCGCTTCCGGCGTAACTTTCACAAACGCGATGCCTTCAGCCATGAAAATCTCGCCTTTGTCGGCGCGCTCGGTCAAGCCGGCTCCGGCACCGTATTTCCACTCATCGATCTGCTCCAGCAGCTTCATCCCGGGGTCGACCGGAGCCGGCTCTGCGGCGTCAGCGACCGCGACATCAATGGCCTCTGCCTGGGCAGTGGTTTGTGGTGCTTCAGCTGCCGCCGCAGCCTGAGCGGCTTCTGTGTGACTATCAGCCCCAGCAACAGGGGCTGTGTCTTGAGCGAAAGCACCCAGTGTCAGGCTGCTGAGCGCCAGCGCCAGTGCCGTCTTTTTGAACAGTTTCATCTTCGTATTCCCTTACGTTGTTTACCAGGAAGTTCCCTTGGCGCTGCCAAGCTTGCGGATCGGGGTTTCGCCTTCCCACACGGCCAGACCATTGGCCAGATCGGTCAGGGTAAGCTGGAAGTAGTATTCGACCAGCTGTTTGTTGCGGTCGACACGGTTGTTGCGCTGGATAATCTTGCCGGACAGGCTCATGTTGGGTGCGGCCAGGCGCTGTTTGACCAGGGTGCCACGGTCAACCTTGCGGGACTGGCTCAGTTCGGAATAAGCCTGAGTCATTTTGTCTTCAGCGCCGTTCAGACCGATGGCGGTGGTGGTCAGCACCTTGCCGCTGCGCAGCAGGTCGACACGGATTTTCTTCACCAGCTGGTCAGTATCGATGCGCTGCATGGTGTCGTTCAGGACAGTGGAAACCACCATGATGTGTTTCTTGCCATCGTTGCGATCAACCGCGCCGGAGCCGAGCATGGACTGGACGGCATCGGCAGCGGCCTGTTCAAAATCGCTGCCGCTCAATCCCATGGTAACCGGTTCGTTGGCACTGCCGGAGGGCAGCAGCTGAGTCTGCGGGGTACAGCCGGCGGCAACGCCCAGTACCAGTGTCAGGCCCAGTGCCTTGATCAGCGTATTGCGTTTCAGATGGCTCATCGTTCAATTCCTTGTGTATGAGTGGCAGTGCCAGTATTGATGTCAAAAAGATAGATGCGGTAAGCCGTTGCGGCCGGACCGGGGGCGACGCGGTCAAGCGAGACAGGCTCACCCGGGCGCAGTATGCGTTGCTCCCAGCGTGAGGCCATGCCGGGCAGTTCGAAGCCATTGGCATCGGTCCAGCTGAAGCGGTAGCGCAGGGTCTGCTCGGACTGGCTGCGGTTATACAGCCGTACCCCGGCGCGCAGCAGAGTGCCCGAGGCAATGCCCTGGGGTACCGCTTCGATCTGGAGATAGCCCCTGGCCTTGGGACCTATGGTCAGTTGCGGCCAGTCTACGGGTTGCTGTGGCTGGGTTTGGCAGCCGGCCAGCAAGCCTGCCGAGAGCAGCAGGCCGGTCAGTGTCTTGTTCATGGTTGCGTCCTTGCCTAATCAGGCGTCAAATCCGGCGATCTGGTAGGTTGGTGTGCTGCCAGGGGTGGTTGCTCTGACGTAAATCAGGGTGAACTGGTTATCGGGCAGCTCAACATCCAGCGGTGCGGCCAGGCCAGGTGCTTTCAACTGCAGCTTGCCGTCAGCCGGCTTGCGCAGGCGGGCAACCTGAACTTCCTTGGGCAGGCTGGTCCAGCTGCGGGTATCGGCCCGAGTGGTTGCCGCCTGGTAGACACCGGCGAGGATGCTGCCGGCCAAACCGCCTTCCTTACGCGCCTGGTACTGAATGAAAGCCTTGGTCAGGGTGCTGGCGATGGCTTCGGTCATCTTGAGCGGGAATTCGCGTTTGAACTCGGTCTGAATAACGCGATCCATGCTGGCCAGCAGTTTGGTCTTACCCTGGTGCTTGCCACCGGCATAGACATCCAGATAGGGATAGGCCTGACTGCGAGTCTTCAGTTTGGGCAGGGCAATCTGTGAATATTCCACTGTGTCATTGAGCAGGAACAGCGGCAGCGGGATCAGGGTTTCATCGATCATCGGGCCTTCGCCGTTTTCGAAGATGACCCAGACAGCCGGGTTCAGTTTGTTTTTGCTCCATTTGCCACGGCGCAGATTGTCGATCACCATCAGGTCGGTTTTGACTGCCGGGTGATTGGCGGTCATGCCTGCAACACGACGCAGTGACTGGCGTGCCTTACCGTAGTCTTCACGGTCGGCACTGGCGAGCATGAAATAGAGTCCGTGCAGGTAGTCGGTATAGGGATTGACGAAGTCCGGGTAGGCTTCCCATTCCTTCAGCTCGGGGAAATTCTCGTAGATGGTATCTTGAGAGGCTTGGCGGCTTTTGTCGAAATCGACCGGTGCAGGCTGGCCATCATTGGCGTTGGCCTGCTGTTCGGCCTCTGCCATCTTTTCCTTTTGCTCAGCGATACGTGCCTTGAAGGTTTCTTCGGCGCGTCGCTGGCGGTCGGCAGCGCGGTTGAATTCGATGCGCGCATTCTGCATATCCTGCAGAAAGATGTTGTTCAGTGCCTTGTAGGTGTTGACCATGACACCGTCATAGACGGTCGGACTGTAACGGTTGAGGTTGTTGTTGATCAGGTTGGCGGTGACCTTTTCCAGCCCCTTGCGGCCGAGGCTTTCTGTGTCCTCGTCTTTCATCAGGGTTTCGGCGTGGTCGAACACGCGTGTGCTGAATTCGAATTGACCACTGGCGCTGAGTGCCGTACCGGCCTGAAGTGACCAGAGCAGGTTTTTGCTCTCGCCCTCTTCATTGATGCCGCCGGATTTGAGCGCAAAGTCTGCGGCGTCACGATACTGGCCGTTGGCAAACTGCTGATTGTAACTGTCGAGGTTTGCTTTGCTGGATAGTGTCTGACAGCCTGCAAGCGTAAGCATGCCGCATGCCAGTACCAATCCCTTGAGGTGGCGGGGGTGGTTTCGCATTCTGTACTCCTTGTTCCCTGAAACCGAAATCCTGTGGCCGGGCACCGTCCAGTGCCGGCAAATTGGCAAGCAATTTACCAGCTCTGTACAGGCGTTTGAACCCTTTTGTTGGGTTCTGGTAACAGGATATTGATTTGAGTACAGGCTCCGGCGTCACTTATCCCTTGAAAGGTATTATCGCCCCATCATCATTTTACGAATTTTCAGATCATCCAACACCCGCTTCAGCTGTGTCACCAGCTCGGGGTTATCCACGTCGGCCAGCCACTCCTCCCGGCATTCGGCGCCGGACTGGAGCAGAAACTGCAGCAGGGCCTGGTCGCCGGTGGGCAGCAGGCGCTGCACCAGGGTGCGGCTGTTGGCGTCGAGGGCGTTGATGTCGGCGCCGTGCTGCAGCAGACGGCTCAGGTGCAGCATCAGCCGAGCGCTGTCGCAGTGTTCGATGCACAGGTGCAGCAGTGGGCGGCCCTGATGTGCCTGATTCGGATCTTCACCGGCCTGCAGCAGCAGGGTCAGTTTGCTCAGACTGTCGACCTGCTGCAGCGCCAGACAGATCAAGGGCGTGCCGCAGTGTGCCGTCGGCAGCGGGCGTTGGGCCTTTTGCAGCAACAGTTCCAATATGCGTGGCTCGTCGCTGGACAGCGCCTGCTCCAGCGGGTGCAGGCCATCCCGACCCGGCATCGCCAGATGCTCGGCATCCACTTTGCTCAGCAGTCCCGTCAGCTTGTCGACATCGTTGGCACTGATGGCCTTGAGCAGCCGCTCATGGCGACTGTCGAACAGGGATTTCAGCATATGAAGCTATACCTTTGTTCAGTGGGGTTAGATCATGCCGATCAGGCGCAGCAGGTAGATACCGGCACTGAGTGTCAGCACCGAACCCAGCGTCGTGGTCAGCACGATATTGGCCGCCAGCTGGGCGTTGCCGCCCATGGCCCGTGCCATGACGAAACTGGCCGCCGCCGTGGGGCAACCGAACAGCACCATCAGAATCGCCAACTCTTCACCGCTGAAACCGTACAGCCAGGCACCGAAGGTCAAAATCACCGGCAGGATGACCAGCTTCAGTGCCGTGGCCCAGAACGCCTGTGCCGAGGTGTCGTGCAGGCTTTGCAGGTTCAGCGATGCGCCGATGGTCAACAGCGCCAGTGGCAGGGTGAGGTTGGCGAAGTAGGTGCCGGTTTTGGCCACCACTTGCGGCAATTGGACGCCGAACCAGGACACCGGCAGGGCAAACAGCACAGCCAGAATCAGCGGGTTTTTCAGGATCTCCAGCAGCATGTTGCCGAGTTTCATGCTTTCACTGCGCTGCATGGGGATGCTCAGACAGAGGATCGACAGCACATTGAACAGCGGGATGACCAGTGCCAGCAGCAGTGAAGCCTGAGCCAGGCCGGCGTCACCGAAAAGGTTGAAACTGACCGCCAGGCCGATGATGCCGTAGTTGCTGCGGAAGGCACCTTGAATGAATACACCCAGATCTTCCGGGGCCTTGATCCAGCGCGCGGCCAGCCACCAGATCAGGCCGAAGGTGACCAGAATGCCCACCAGTACATAGCCCAGCTGGTGCGGATTGAACACGGCATGGAAATCCATGCGCGCGATCGACATGAACACCAGCGCCGGCAGAGTGACAACGAACACCAGCTTGGAACCGGTGGCGACAAAGGCGTCGTCGATCAGGCGGCTGCGGCGCAGCAGATAGCCCAGAAACAGGATGAAAAAGATGGGTGCAACGATGTTGGCGGTGTAGCCAAGGGTTTGCAGGTAGAGGTTCAAGGCAGGACTCCGGCTGCGGTTACGGGGGAAGGTGATTTTATCGCATTGGCGGCTTATTTGCTGGAGCGGGGGTGCAGTTTGGGGTAATCGAACCAGTGCAGTCGGGCGCGGCCGGCGTTCAGGTCGCTCCAGCGCTCGATCGGCAGCTCCAGCTGGATGATGGCGGCGGTGGGCAGTTTCTCCGGCGCCTGCGGACACAGCGATTGCGCCAGCAGCAACAGCCCCGGGTTGTGGCCAACCAGCATCAGGTGGAGGATCGAATCCGGCTGCTGCCGGATCAGCTCAAGCAGTGCGGACGGCGCGGCTTCGTAGATGCGGTCACAGGCCTGCACTTCGGTGTCGGCCAGCGCAAACGCCTCGATCAGCGGTGCAGCGGTCAAGCGGGTGCGCAGGGCGCTGCTGTGGATAAGTCGATCCGGTCGTGGCCCCTGCGCCTGCATGCGTGCGCACATCAGTGGCAGATCATGTTGACCACGATGATTCAGCGGGCGGTCGACGTCATCCAGAAAGGGATCGTCCCAGCTTGATTTGGCATGGCGGATCAGTGTCAGGGTCTTCATCAACTGCGTCCCCGGATGCGTTCAGGCTGCAGACGGTGACCCCAGAAAAACAGCCCAAGCCCGGTCACGACCAGCAGACAACCCTGCCAGAGTCCTGCTGTAAGCGGTTCCTCATTCAGCCAGTGGCCCAGCATCAGGGCAAATATCGGTGTGATCAGGGTTACCAGCGCCACGGTGCTCGGTGGCAGGTGGCGCAGCACATGGAAGTAGCAGACGAACCCCAGCAGCGAACCGAACAGGGCCAGATAGAGGATGGCCCAGAAGGAGCGGCTGCCGGGATCCAGCTGCAGCGGAGCGGCGCCCAGCAGCCACCAGATCAGAGCAAAGCCCGGCAGTGACCAGATCAGGGCGCCGACTGTGTGGGCCAGCGGATGAATCTGGGCATTGCTGCGTTTGACCAGCACCGCACTGAGACTGAACAGGGTGACCGCCAGCAGCAACAGCAGCAACCCGATCAGGCTGTCGGGCCCAAGTGCGACATCGTCGGTAAAGATTACCGCCAGACCGGCAAACGCCAGCAGGCAGGCTACCCAGCGGTAGGCGCGAAAGCGCGGCTCGTCCAGTAACCACTGTCCCAACACCGCCGAAAGTATGGGTGCCAGACCGAACATGATGGAGATCAGCCCCGAAGGCACGTAGCGTGATGCGATGTAGGTGCAGCACATGGCGCCGAATACGCCGATGGACGCGCTGGCATAGGTGAGCTGTGCCTGAGCGTGCAGCGGCAGCCTGATGCGCAGGGCCGCCAGCAGCAACAGGCCCAGCACTGCGGCGATCGCCATGCGCAGACCTGCAGCCAGCACCGGGTCCACCGTCTCACTGCTCCAGGCGATGGTGAGCGGCGTGGTCGACCAGATCAGCACCACAGCCAGATAGGAAAGAGGGACCGACATCAACACGCTCCGTGTCCGGTTGACTGCAGCTGTATCTCGAGGCTGGTAAAGCGTGTTGCGGCTACCTTAGTGCACAGGGATAGCGCACAGAGATAGCGCACAGGGATCACTGCAGGTATACCGCCTTGAAACTGGCCTGGATACTGTTGCTCGGATTGTTCAGGTTAAGCTGCTCACCCTCGATTGACCAGTTGACCTCACCCTGCAGCAGTTGCAGGAAGCGGTGCTCATAGTCGATGCTGGGCATGCAGGCACGCATGGTGGTGGCGATGGGGCCGAATTGCAAGCGATTGTCCTTAAGGCCGAACTGGCCCATGAACTGGTTGCAGCCGGAGAATCCCTGCACACGGTCACCCTGTTTCAGGATCAGGTGCGGTTCACGCTGATCTTCAATGATCAGGATCGGCGCGTCGTTGAGGCTGACCAGCTTCCAGTAGGTGTTTTCAAGGGCCGCTTGTGGCGTCGCGGCCTCGGCTTTGGACGTGACGGCAGTCGGGTCTGCAGTGTTTTCACCCGCGTCGGCAGCGGGCGTCGGCTGCGGTTCGGAAGCGGTCATCGCGGTGCATCCGCTGAGCAGCACCATGGCTGCGAGTACTGAGGTCAGGTAACCTGATCTTGAATGAGTAATACTGAACATGCTGCACTCTCCATAAAAGTAAGTCCTTGAACATGGGGACTTGAAGGCTGACAGTGATAGACCACGGCCGGCATCAACGGTTCCCGTCGTGTGCTGCAAGCACTTGATCTTCAGGAGTATAGCGATGATTGCAGTCCCACAGCGATCTTTTATCGTCTGTATCAATACGGCGGCCGGTGATCAGGCCGATGCCGAACTGGAGCAACTGGTGCGGGCACGGATTCCCGAGCAGCAGCTGCAGTCGCTGGTTCGGCTGCAGCCGGGGCAGCCATTGCTGGTGCAACTGCGGCAGTGGGTACAGCGCTGTGCCGAAACCGACGCGGTGCTGGTGGTGGCCGGGGGTGACGGCACGCTCAATGCGGCGGTGACGGTACTGGCCGGCAGCGGGGTTACCCTGGGGGTGATCCCCTGCGGTACTTTCAATTTCTTTGCCCGTGACCGGGGCATTCCGCTGGATCACGCAGCGGCCATTGAGGTGTTGCTGCAGGGGTGCGAGCTCAGCTGTCCTCTGGCCTCCGTCAACGGTCATCCCTTCTGTGTCAGTGCCAGCATCGGTGTATATCCACGAATTATTGCCGCTCGGGAGCAGGTCAGTGCGGTGACCGGGCGCAACCGTCTGGTGTCACTGCTCAGCGGCATCTGGGTGTTTCTGACCAGAGCGCGGGGGCGGCGGCTGCGGCTGGAGCATGACGGTGAACACCGAGTGGAAACGGCGCCCATGCTGCTGGCCAGCGTGAGCCCCAGTCAGCTGGAAAATTTCCAGCTCGCCGAGATCGAGAGTATCCGGCGCGGGCAGATGCTGGTGTTTGTCATGCAGTCCGACTCCACCCTGGCACTGTGCCGTTATCTCTGGGCCAGCCTCAGGGGCGAGCTGAAACGGCTGGAGCAGCTGGACTATTTCCTCACCGAGTGGCTGCAGGTCTCGACCCGGCGACGACGGTTGACGGTGGCTCTGGATGGCGAGCTGCGTCGCTGTCGTTCGCCGCTGGTGCTGGAGGTGCGGCGGGATGCCTATCAGTGTCTGGTGCCGGTGGGAGGTAATGCATGCGCATGATTCAACTGTCCGACCTACACTTCGGCACTGAGCAGCCCGAAGTGGTTGACGCACTGGTGGTGACCATCCAATCGTTGCAGCCGGATCTGCTGTTGCTCAGTGGTGATATTACCCAACGTGCCCGGCGCAGCCAGTTTCGTGCCTGTGAGCATTTTCTGGCGCGCCTGCCTCAGGTTGCGGTAATGGCGGTACCGGGCAACCATGATCTGCCCCTGTTCAATCTCTGGCAACGGCTATGGGCGCCCTACGCGCAGTTTCAACGCAGCTTTGGCGATGAGCTGGCGCCCGAGTATGAATCTGATCAGCTGCTGGTGCTGGGGGTGAACACCACCTGTCCGGGCCGGCATGTGGATGGCGGCTTCAGTACCGCAAGCCTGAACGCCGTGGCGCAGCGGCTGAAAAACAGCCGGGCAAGGGTCAAGATCGTGATGGGGCATCATCCGGTGGATGCCGTGCTGGCGGTGGACGAAAAGAACATTGCCGAAGGCGCGGACGCAGCGGTGCGCGCCTGGAGTGCTGCGGGCATGCAGCTCTATCTGGCCGGGCATATCCACTATCCCTTCCATGCCCGCCTGGATCGACGTTATCCCGGTGTACCGGCCAACTGCTGGACGCTGCAGGCCGGTACCGCAATTTCCAGCCGGGTGCGCGATCACAAGGCCAATTCGTTCAACCTGATCGACTGGTCTGCGGATCAGGATACACTCAGGCTGGAGCGCTGGGACTTCACCCCGACAACCCCAGGGTTTATGCGTGTCGAGCAGGCTCAGTTGCCGCTGCGGGATGAGCCGGACGCCTCCTCCGAGGGCTGAGCATCCTTGACGGGTTCTGGCTCGGACGTTTCCGCGTCGGACAGGGTTTGACTGACAGTATCCGCTCCCGAAGGCTCAGGCTCTGCCGGTTTTAGCGCTGTAGAGTCAGATGTTGCAGGTTTTGGCTGTTCGCCCATCATTTCACCCTCGTCACCGCTTTCCAGCGCTCCCGACTCGCCGTGGAACAGCTCCTCGATCGGCGTGTCCACAAACTCCTCGTTACGCGGGTCGATTTCCGATATGGCATGCACATCGGGTATGGCCGGTATGAAGTGTTCCTGGGCCTCCACCGGCAGCGGCGGTACCCGATACTGGCGATAGAGGGTATAGACCGCCATCATCGCCAGGGCGATCGCCAGTGTCTGGAACAGCGCCTGAGGGCCGAAGTGCTCCATCAGTGCAGAGCTGAACAGAGGGCCGATGACACTGCCGATACCGTAGCTGAGCAGCAGGCCGGAACTGGCCGCGATGATCTGTGAACTGTCCATGACGTCATTGGTGATCGCCACGCCGATGGAGTAGACCGTGGAGGCCAACCCCATGGACAGGCAGAGCGCCAGCAGACGCCAGCGGAAGTCGGTGTCGATCACCAGTGCATTGGCGGCGCAGGCGCTGCCGGCCAGTACCAGAATCACCAGCAGCACGTTGCTGCGTTTGGCACGGTCACACACCCAGCCGATCGGCCAGGCAAAGAACATGGCCGCGAGTATGGACGCGAACATGTAGATCGAGATCTGGTCGTTTTCCAGTCCGGTGAGGCTGGCAAACAGTGGCACCAGTGCATAGAAAGAACCCAGGAAAATGCCGCCGGTAAAGGCTGCCATGACCCCGAGCGGGGCCAGACGCACCAGCTGCAGCAGTGACATGCTGTCGGTATGTTCGGAGATCTCCGGCGATTTCATGCGTGACAGCGACAGCGGGATGATCCCGGCGATGATGAACAGCGCCGCCAGGGTGAACAGGGCATAGTTGATCGGGTTGCCGTTGCCGATCAACAGTTGACCGAATGCGGCGGCGGAGTAGGCGGCGATCTGGTAGAGCGAAAAGATTTTCGAGCGGTTGGTATTGGTGGCCACCGCACTGAACCAGCTCTCGATGGTAATGAACAGCGCCGCAATGGTGAGTCCGTTGATGCCGCGCAACAGGCCCCAGTACCAGACGTTGTAGGTCATCGGATAGATCAGCGCCGCCATGGCGGCAATGGCGGCAAACACGGCGAAGGCACGTATATGGCCCACGCGCCGTACCACCCGGTCGGCATAGAGTGAACCGATGACAAAGCCCGCCGAGTAGCACACCATCACCATACCGATGGTGGACGGCTCTATGCCCAGCAGGCTGAACCTCAGGCCCAGCAGCGTGATCAGGAAGGAGTTGCCGACAATCAGCAGTGACAGGCTGACAAACAGAGCCAGCAGAGAAATGATCAACAAGCGCATGAGGTCCGTCCGTTAACCGCCGAGGTAAGCCTTGCGTACACTGTCATCGTTGAGCAGGGCATTACCGGTACCACTCATCACGATGCGGCCATTCTCCAGTACATAGCCCCGATCTGCAATGCGCAGGGCCTGATGCGCGTTCTGTTCCACCAGAAAGATGGTGACACCCTCTTCCCGCAGTGCTTCGATAATCTCGAATATCTGCTGGATGATGATCGGCGCCAGACCCAGTGAAGGCTCGTCCAGCAGCAACAGGCGCGGCTTGCTCATCAGCGCCCGGCCGATCGCCAGCATCTGCTGTTCACCGCCGGACAGGGTGCCGCCGCGCTGGCTGAAACGCTCCTTCATGCGCGGAAACAGCGTCAGCACATGTTCGAGCTGGGCCTGGGTTTCGCTTTTGCTGCGAAAGAAACTGCCCATCAACAGGTTTTCCTCTACGGTCATGGCAGAGAAAATGCGCCGTCCCTCCGGCACTACCGCCAGCCCCAGGCGCATGATTTCAGCCGTATTCAGCAGCTGGATCGGCCGACCGTCGAATTCGATCAGGCCGCTTTGGGCACGGGGATCACCGCAGATGGTCATCATCAGCGTGGTCTTGCCGGCGCCATTGGCACCGATCAGGGTCAGGATTTCGCCCTGTTTGACCTCCAGTGACACCTCATGCAGCGCCTGAATCTTGCCGTAGAAGGTTGATACCCTGTCCAGTCGCAGCATCAGCTCTCTCCCAGATAGGCCTTGATTACATCGGGGTTGGCGCGGATCTGATCGGGGCTGCCATCGGCCAGCGGCGCGCCCTGATTGATCACGGTAATGTGGTCGGAGATCCCCATCACCAGGCCCATGTCGTGCTCGATCAGCAGCACCGAAATATCGTGCTCATCGCGCAGACGCACAATCAGCCGGTCCAGTTCCGAGGTTTCCCTCGGGTTCAGTCCGGCAGCGGGCTCATCCAGCATCAGCAACCCCGGCTCGGTGACCATGCAACGGGCGATCTCCAGTCGCCGCTGCTGACCGTAGGACAGGTTGCCCGCTTCACGGTTGGCGTGTTCAAGCAGTTCCACCTGCTGCAGCCAATAGGCCGCCCTGTCCATCGCCTCGCGCTGGCGGCGCCGATAGGAAGGGGTATTGAACAGTCCGGCAAAGTAGTTGGTATTGAGATGCCGATGCTGGGCCACCAGCAGGTTTTCAATCAGCGTCATGTTGGCGAACAGGCGCACATGCTGAAAGGTGCGCACCAGTCCGAGCCGGGAAATATGATGGCCGCTCAGGCCCTGGATCGGTTGGCCGCGATAGCGCACTTCACCGCCTGTGGGTGTGTAGAAGCCGCTGATGCAATTGAAAACAGTGGTCTTGCCGGCGCCGTTGGGGCCGATCACCGAATGGATCTGACGGTGTTTGACCGCGAGGTTGACGCTATCCACGGCCAGCAGCCCGCCGAAACGCATCACCAGTCCTGAAACAGACAACAGGGTTTCATTCATGAAGTTTTCAACTCCAGATGGGGGCGCTTCATCGGCAACAGGCCCTGCGGCCGCCAGAGCATCATTAGCACCATGACGCCGCCGAACATCAGCATGCGGTACTCCTGAAACTCGCGTGCCAGCTCCGGCAGAATCGTCATGGCGATGGCCGCCAGGATCACCCCAAGCTGTGAACCCATGCCACCGAGAACGACGATGGCGAGAATGATCGCCGACTCGATGAAGGTGAAGGACTCGGGGCTGATGAAGCCCTGACGCGCAGCGAAGAAGCAGCCGGCAAACCCGGCAAAGGATGCGCCCAGGGTAAAGGCGGACAGCTTGATCACCGTCGGATTCAGTCCCAGTGAGCGGCAGGCGATTTCGTCTTCACGCAACGCCTCCCAGGCGCGGCCGATGGGCATGCGCTGGATGCGATTGATCACGTAAACGGTAAACAGTACCAGCAGCACGGCGACCAGGTAGAGGAAAATCACCTTGTGGCTGCTGTCATACGAGATGCCGAAAAACTCATGAAAGGTTTGGCTACCTTCACCGGCGCGGCGGTTGAACTCAAGCCCGAACAGGGTGGGTTTGTCGATGCCGCCGATGCCGTTGGGGCCGCCGGTGACCTGCGTCCAGTTATTGAGCAGGATGCGGATGATTTCGCCAAAGCCCAGGGTGACGATGGCCAGATAGTCACCGCGCAGGCGCAGCACCGGAAAACCGAGCAAACAGCCGAAGGTGGCGGCCAGCAGGCCGGCCAGTGGCAGACAGACCCAGAAGGAGAGGCCGAAGTATTCCGACAGCAGGGCGTAGGTGTAAGCGCCCACGGCGTAGAAGGCCACATAGCCCAGATCGAGCAGGCCGGCGAACCCCACCACGATGTTGAGGCCCAGCCCCAGCATCACGTAGATCAGCGTCAGCGTTGCCAGATCGACAGCGCCGCGGGAGACCAGGAACGGCCAGACGAAAAGCCCCACCACGACCAGCGCGATCAGCCAGGGCTTGAGTCGACGGCGCAACGGCTCATTGGGCAGCAGCGCAGCCAAATCCGGTGTCGGCAGGCGCTGCTTGAACGCTGACAATGGCTGCTGGAACAGCTGAAACAGAAACACCGCCACCACCGCGAAACCGATCCAGCCCCAGGTCTCGGCGTCGGCGCCGATTACGGTCAGGGTGGGGCCATCCTGCTGCAGGCGCACGCCGATCACCAGACAGGTCAGCAGGAAGGTTACGCCCGCCGCAAAGAGGGCGGGAAAGAGAGCTCTTTGCATCATCGACTCCTCTTACACCTTCTCCACGTCCGGCTTGCCGAGCAGCCCCGTGGGACGGAACAGCAGAATCAGCACCAGCAGGCTGAAGGCCACCACATCCTTGTATTCAGAAGGGAAAAAGGCGGCGGTCATCGCTTCGGTAACGCCCAGAATCAGGCCGCCCAGCATGGCACCCGGAATCGAACCGATGCCCCCCAGCACGGCGGCAGTAAAGGCCTTGAGCCCGGCCATGAAGCCGATGTAGGGGTTGATGGTGCCGTAGTAGAGCCCCAGCAGTACGCCGGCCACGGCGGCCAGGGCTGCGCCGATGACAAAGGTCAGGGCGATGATGCGGTTGGTGTCGATGCCGAGCAGGTTGGTCATCTTCAGGTCCTGAGCGCAGGCACGACAGGCACGGCCAAGGCGGGAACGAGAGATGAACAGCGCCAGTGCTGTCATCGAAATCAGGGTCACGCTCCAGATGATCAGCTGCATCCAGGAGATGCTTACTTCAAACACCTCGGGATCACCGAACTGAATGCCACCGGAGATCAGGGCCGGCATGGCCAGATCGCGGGAACCCTGGGCCAGACGGATATAGTTCTGCAGGAAAATCGACATGCCGATGGCGGTGATCAGCGGGATAAGGCGTGGTCCGCCACGCAGCGGCCGGTACGCCACCCGCTCGATGGCATAGCCATAGGTGGACGAGATGATCACCGCAGTCATCAGCGCCAGCAGCAGCACGATCGGCAGCGAGCCAACCCCCATCGTTAGCAGGCCGATGATGGTGATGAAGGCGGTGTAGGTGCCGATCATGTAGACCTCGCCGTGGGCGAAGTTGATCATGCCGATGATGCCATACACCATGGTGTAGCCGATGGCGATCAGGGCATAGGTGGAGCCGATGGTCAGCCCGTTGATCAGCTGCTGAAGTACATAAAGAGTCGTTTCACTCATCTGCAATCTCCAGGCAAGGCTCTCCCCCTGCAGGGGGAGAGCGGGCAGCGGAGTCTTATTCGCCGACGGGGGTCTTACTGCCGTCAGCGTGAAGGGTGTAGATTTCGAAGGTCGGTTCGGTCAGGTCACCCTTCTGGTCAAAACCGATCTCACCGATGGTGGTGTCGAAACGGTTGGCACGCAGGTAGTCGGCCAGCGCATAGGGATCGGTTTCACGGGTGGCGCGCATGGCCTCGGTCAGAACTTGAATGGCGGAATAGGCCGGGAACACGAAGGGGCCTGAGGGATCCTCATTGCGTGCCCTGAACGCCTCAACCAGCGCGGCGTTTTCAGGGCTCTGGTCGAAGCTCTTCGGCGCCGTAGCCAGCACGCCCTCCATGGCCTCACCGGCGATGGCGGCCAGGTCGGAGTTCACCACGCCTTCCGGGCCCATGAAAGGCGCATCAAAACCTTTCTCGCGGGACTGGCGCAGGATCAGACCCAGTTCCGGGTGATAACCGCCGTAATACACGAAATCGACGTTGTTACGCTTGAATTTGGCGATCAGGGCGGAAAAGTCCTTGTCGCCCGGGGTCACGCCCTCAAACATCACGGCCTCGGTACCGGCCGCGGCGAGGATATCCCTGACCCGAGTGGCCAGGCCTTCACCGTACTGCTGCTTGTCGTGGATCACGGCCAGACGCTGCGGCTGGATCCGCTCCTGAATGTGGTTGGCGGCCAGGGTGCCCTGCAGACTGTCGAGGCCGATGGTGCGGAAGATCAGTTCGTAACCCTTTTCGGTGATGCTGGGCGAGGTGGAAGCGGCGGTGATCATCATCACCCCTTCCTCTTCGTAAATGTCGGAGGCCGGTTCGGTGGAGCTGGAGCAGAGATGGCCGATGACATGACGAATGTCGTCATTGACGATACGGTTGGCAACGGCCACGGCCTGCTTGGGATCGCAGGCATCATCGTAGATTACCCCCTCCAGGGTCATGCCGTTGACGCCGCCGGCAGCATTGATACGGTCGATCGCCATCAGGGCACCGATTTTCTGCATGTCGCCATACTGGGCAACGGGGCCGGTGACCGGGCCTGCAATGCCGATTTTAAGCGTGTCGGCCTGAGCACCCAGCGTCGCCATCAGGGCAGCGGCTGCGATCAGGGTTTTGCTGAAGGTTCCATGTTTCAGTTTCATGCGGTTTCCCCTCATGGGTCAGTCAGTCCGGTACTGCAGCGGCACCGATTTTTATGCTTGTAATGAGACCATCGCTTTGAGTATTACACAGTTTTTTCAACCCTGCCGAAGCGGCGTCAGCGTCTGCATCAGTGTCTGCATCAGTGTCTGTTAGTGGCGCATCATGGCTTCTGATAGACTGCGTGGCACGGTTTCCGGCACGTCTTTTCAACGCTTGTCTATAAAGGTAAAACGCGATGCACACAAAACGCTTGGGCGCCCTGTTGGCGCTGTGGCTGATGATCCTGTTGCCGCTGCCTGCGCTGGCCAGCGCACTGGATGGGCGCCAGGTCGAGGCCTACCTGGACACTCTGGGCGAGGTCAAACAGCTGGGTGAGCGCATGCAGGCCGAAGGCAAGGGTGCGCTGCTGGAGCAGGAGATTCGTTTGGGCGTCGGCACAGGTTTTGATCCTCACCAGCGTGCGGTCATGCTGCTCAAACGCGAGCATGCCGATGATTATGTGCAACTGAACCGCATTCTGCAGCCCCGTGGCTTTACCAGCGCAGAGAGCTGGGCACGACTGGGCGATCGGGTGGTACTGGCTTATGGCGCCATCAAGGCCGAGTCGGAAAGCCCGGAGATACTGCTGCTGGCGCAGCAGATGCAGGGCATGAATCCGCAGTTGCTGCAGCTGTTGCCGCCGGAGCAGCGGGTGCAGATGGAGCAGGCGCTGGTGATTGCCGACGCCCTGTCCCGTGTGTCCGAGGCTGACAAACAGCAGGTGCGCCCCCATATTGCCCGGCTCGACCGGGTATTTTCGCAATAGTTCGAACTCAAGGAGTCGATGATGTCATCACTGGTTTACTGTACCGCCCAGTTCAAGCCCAAGCCCGGCAAGGAAAAGGAACTTTTCCGGGTGCTGCAGTCACTGGAGCCCAACGCCCATCGTGAGGATGCCTGTGTGCAGTACACGGTGACCCGCCATATCAGCAGTCCCTTTGCCGAAGGCAGCAGTTTCCCCATCGTCTTCCACGAAATCTGGAGCGACATGGAGAGTTTCGAGGCGCATTGTCAGCGCAAAGAGATCGTCGACTTCTTCGAACGTTACTGCAAGGCTGACGATGGTCTGGCCGAAGACTGGAACGTCTGCATCTACACTGACGAACCGGAAGACTTCGACGCGCCCCGGTTCGGATAAGCGCCTGCACCCTCACGCACTCGGGTAGTGCATCACCGTTCTGAACGGACCCGTTTTGCCCGCCCTGATCGGAGCAGAACTGGTCCGTTTTTTGCTTAAGTTCTTTCATTACCCAGCTTTCGGTATCGCCTTTTGGTGTCCGGAGAAGCTGGCGATCATGGATAAACGGAGGCAACCATGGGCACCCTAGCGGCTGATTTCAGTGCATTGAAAGCGTCACTTTTTGAACGGGTCAGACAGAAAGCCAGCGGAACCCTGTTTGTGGCCACGGTGGATAACCATGCGGCGCAGATCGTACTGTCCAGGGGGCAGCTGCTGGGCGTGGCCCATAATGGTCTGTGCAATGAAAGCGCTCTGAATCAACTGGCCGCAACGGCGCCACTGCGTTTTTCCTTCACACCCGAACTCATCTATCCATTAATGGAAACCCTGCTGCCCGAACAGGCTGAACAGTTGCTGCAGCGGTTGGGCTACAGCGAAGCGGACGGCGAGACGTCTACTGCGGAGCTTGAAGCTGAGCCTGAAATTGAAGCGCAAGCCGAACCGGCTGACGAGCCACCGGCTGCTGCTGCCGGCAAGACGCTGAGAGTCTACCGTGGCCGGGTGATTCAGCCCTAAAAGTGTGCAGGCAGGTGTGGCGGTGTGCCGGCTTGGCGCAGGTCAACCTTGTAGCATCCCGGATCTGCCATACTGAATGCCTGATTCAATGCAACAGGAGCGGGTATGGCCAAGTCAGAAACACGGATGATGGACGGTAACGAGGCAGCCGCCACCATCGCGCACCAGCTCAATGATGTCATCGCCATCTATCCGATCACCCCGGCATCGGTGATGGGTGAGCTTGCCGACAGTTGGAGCAATCGCGGTCGGCGCAACCTCTGGGGCACCGTGCCTCAGGTGATCGAACTGCAGAGTGAAGCCGGTGCCGCCGGAGCCGTTCACGGCGCCCTTCAGGCCGGTGCCAAGACCTGCACCTTCACCGCCTCCCAGGGGCTGTTGCTGAAAATCCCCAACATGTTCAAGATCGCCGGTGAACTGACGCCGACGGTGTTTCATGTAGCAGCGCGCTCGGTAGCGACCCATGCCTTGTCGATCTTCTGTGATCACAGTGATGTGATGGCCACCCGGACCACCGGGTTCGCCCTGCTGGCCTCCTGCAACGCCCAGGAAGTGATGGATCTGGCCTGTATTGCCGAGATGGCAACGCTGGAAGGCCGGGTACCGGTACTGCATTTTTTCGATGGCTTTCGTACCAGTCACGAGATCAGTCCGGTTGAGGTGATCAGTGCCGAGCAGCTGCAGACATTGATCGATCCCCGGCTGGTACAGGCCTGCCGCGAGCGGGCACTGTCGCCGGAGCATCCCTTTATCCGTGGCACTTCGCAGAACCCGGACCTGTTCTTCCAGTCCCGCGAGGCCTGCAACCCCTTCTACGATGCCTTTCCGACCATCGTGCAGAACGCCATGGACCGCTTTGCCGCCGTCACCGGCCGCCAGTACCACCTCTACGATTATCAGGGTGCCGAGGATGCCGAACGCGTGATTGTCGTCATGGGCTCGGCGGCTTCCTGTGTGCAGGAGACCGTGGATCATCTCAATGCCCGGGGCGAAAAGGTCGGCGTGTTGACCCTGCGGCTGTATCGCCCCTTTGCTGCCGAACGGCTGCTGGCGGCGCTGCCGGCCAGTGTGCGCGCGCTGGCGGTGCTGGATCGCACCAAGGAACCCGGTGCCGATGGTGAGCCCCTGTTCAAGGATGTGACCACAGCCGTGTTCGA
>CAYMHL010000016.1:0-5352 GCA_964390205.1 uncultured Marinobacterium sp. | reverse complement strand
ATCGGCAGTGTGGCCGGGCTGCAGGCGCAGGGGCATTTCGTCTATGACTCGAAAAAGTCCGGCGCCATCACCGTTTCACACCTGCGCTTTGGCCCTGACCCCATCCGTTCCAGCTACGAGATTCAGAAGGGTGAGGCCGACTTTATCGGCTGTCACCAGCCGCGGTTCCTGCAGCGCTACCCGATGCTGGACAAGGCCGCTGTGGGCGCACGGGTGTTGATCAACACCGATCTCAGTGGTGAGGCCTTCTGGCGCAGTCTGCCGATGGCCGTGCAGCGGACGATGATCGACAAGCAGCTCAGGGTATCGCTGATCGATGCCTACAAGGTGGCGGACGAGGCGGGGCTGGGCAAGCGTATCAATACCATCATGCAGACCTGCTTCTTTGCCCTGACCGACATCCTGCCGCAGCAGGAGGCGATCGCACAGATCAAGGCGGCGGTGGAGGCCAGCTATGGCCGTCGCAGCCGTCGCATCGCCGACATGAACCTGGCGGCGATCGACAATGCCCTGACCCATCTGATCGAGTTTGAAGTGCCTGAACAGGCCGACAGTCTGATCCCCATGCACGAAGTGCGGACCGAAGATGCGGACCGGTTTGTGCAGCAGGTGACCACCGAGCTGATTGCCGGACGTGGCGACGGCGTGCCGGTCAGCCGGGTGCCGGCGGACGGCACCTGGCCCAGCGGTACCGCCGCCTATGAAAAACGTGATCTGGCACGCGAGCTGCCGCAGTGGGAGGCGGATCTCTGCACCCATTGCGGCAAGTGCGTGTTTGTCTGTCCGCACGCGGTGATCCGTTCCAAGGCCTTCCCGGAGTCGTTGCTCAAGGGCGCGCCTGAGGGCTTCAAGGCAGTGCCGATAAAAGGCGCCAGGGATTTCCCCGAGCATACGCAGATCAGCTATCAGATCTCGCCGGATGACTGTACCGGCTGCACCCTCTGCAGCGAGATCTGCCCGATCCACGATAAGAGCAACCAGAGCCGCAAGGCGCTGAACATGGTACCTCGGGAGTCGATCATCGAGCGCGAGCGCGACAACTGGGCGTTTTTCAGCCAGCTGCCGGAGTTTGACCGCACGGCTTTGAAAGCGAATACGATGAAGGGCTCCATGCTGATGCAGCCGCTGTTCGAATTCAGCGGTGCCTGTTCCGGTTGCGGCGAAACCCCCTATATTCGTCTGCTCAGCCAGCTGTTCGGCGATCGCATGCTGGTGGCCAACGCCACCGGTTGCTCCTCCATCTACGGCGGCAACCTGCCGACGACGCCCTGGACGCTGAATGCCGAGGGCCGCGGTCCGGCGTGGAACAACTCCCTGTTCGAAGACAACGCCGAATTCGGTTTGGGCATGCGCGCGGCACTGGACAAGCAGACCGAGTTTGCCCATGAACTGCTGCAGGCCCTGAGTGATCGACTGGATGCCCATCTGGTCGATGAATTGCTCAGGGCAGACCAGAGTGACGAAGCAGGCATCAAGGCTCAACGGGAACGGGTTGTCCGTCTGCGTGAGCGTCTGCAGGGACTGGATGATCCCCGCGCCGCAACGCTGCACGCACTGGCGGACAAGCTTTGTCGGCACAGTGTCTGGATCGTCGGTGGCGATGGCTGGGCCTATGACATCGGCTACGGTGGCCTTGACCATGTGCTGGCCTCGGGCATGAACGTCAACATTCTGGTGCTGGACACCGAGGTCTACTCCAACACCGGTGGTCAGACCTCCAAGGCGACCCCCCGGGGTGCCGTGGCCAAGTTCTCTGCCGGTGGTAAACCGGTGGCGAAGAAGGATCTGGCGCGCATCGCCATGGACTACGAGCATGTCTACGTTGCCCATGTGGCCTATGCCGCCAAGGACATGCAGACCCTGCATGCCTTCCAGGAAGCGGAAAGCTGGGATGGCCCTTCACTGATCATCGCCTACTCACCCTGCATCGCTCACGGCTTCGATCTCGCCGACAACCATGAACACCAGCGTCTGGCGGTGGAATCCGGCCATTGGCCGCTGCTGCGCTATGATCCGCGCCGCGCCGAGCAGGGTGAGAATCCGCTGCGGCTGGACTCGAAACCGCCGTCCATTCCCTATGAAGCCTTTGCCCGCACCGAGGCCCGTTTCAGCATGCTGGCACGTTCCAACCCCGAAGCGGCGCGAACGTTCCTTGAACAGGCGCAGCGGGAGGTCAGTGAACGTTATCACCGCTATGAACAGCTGGCCGGGCTGAGCTGGGAGGCGGTTGCCGAACCTCAGGCGGAACAGGTAAATGAGTCGCAGGGAATACAGCAAGGAGAGCCGTCATGAGCACGCGTTTGCATACCCGTTATCTGGGGCTGGATCTGGACAACCCGCTGGTGCCTTCGGCCTCGCCACTGACCGCAACGCCGGAGGGCGCCTGTCGACTGGAAGAGGCCGGTGCCGGGGCGATCGTCATGCACAGCCTGTTCGAAGAAGAGTGCAATCGTGACCATGAACTGCTGCATCATTTCCTCTATGAGCAGCAGATTGGGCATGGCGAAGCGGATGATTACCTGCCGGTGCCGGACAGCTTCAGAACCGCGGAAGAGCATTACCTGGGGCGGCTTCAGGCGATGAAAGCACGGCTGCAGATCCCGGTGATCGCCAGTCTCAACGGTGTCAGTCCACGCGGCTGGGCCGAACATGCCCGCCAGCTGGCCGATGCCGGTGCCGATGCCCTGGAGCTGAATATCTACCATATTGCCGCTTCGGTAAAAGAGAGTGGTGCCGAAGTGGAGCAGCGCTATCTGCAGGTGCTGGATCAGGTGCGCCAGGCCGTGCCGACGTTGCCGTTGGTGCTGAAACTGGGATCTTGTTTTTCCAGTCCTGTGCATTTTGTCGCCCAGCTGCAGGCACAGGGCGCCGATGGCGTGGTGCTGTTCAACCGTTTTCTGGAGCCGACGCTGGATCTGGGCAGTCTGAAAATCCTGCCGCAGCTGAGGTTATCCACCGCACAGGAGCTGAATGAACGTCTGCGCTGGACCGCGATCATGCGGGCTCAGGTCGCGCTGGATATCGCTATTACCGGGGGCGTGCACACGGCGGAAGACGTGATCAAGACCCAGCTGGTGGGGGCTCAGGTGGCGCAACTGGCCAGCGTTCTGATGCAAAGAGGGGAGTCGGTACTGGCCGAGATGAAAGCCGGCATCCTGAACTGGCTGGATGAAAAGGAGTATGCCTCTTTGGATCAGCTGCGCGGCAGTGTCTGCCATGCCAGGGCAACGGATCCGTCGGGCTGGGAACGCGCCAACTATCTGGATACACTGGACCTTTGGCGACCTTGACCCGGACTCCAAGGCCGCACACGATCCCGATAGCCTTTTGCTCTGCGTGGGATTCGGGTTTTTTACCGGTGATGTACCCAAAACGACGCTTTTTGGCTACGCGCTTGCGCAAAGGTGGTCTATATTAGTCTTTCTTGGATTAAAGGGCTGGAGTATTGATATGCGGGGAGGTCATGCTTGAAGCTGAAAGCTAGGTTCAGCCTCCTGGCAATTGTGTTGATGCTCTCATCCGGCCTTGCGGTCTGGATCTCGGTGCAGGCACTGGCTGAGCAGATCATCACCGAATGGGCTCAGCGTTATGTGGAGAAGCAGGTCCGCTACGACAAGCAGCGCGTACTGCAGCCGCTGCTGCGCGAAATCGTGCTGGCCCGGCAGCTGGCCAGCTCGCCGCTGCTGCTGGAGTGGCTGCAGAACCCGGATGATATTGTCCTTGAATACCGTGCCCTCGCCGAGTTGGAACGTTATCGCGATGCGTTCGAAGACAGCAACTATTTCCTGGCCATCGCCGGCAACGGCCGCTACTACTACAACAATGCCGAAAACGAATTCGGCAATGACCAACTGCGCTATATCCTCCAGCCCCATGAACCGGCCGATCGCTGGTTTTACGATGCCCTGTCGCAGGGCCGGGACCTGATCATCAACGTCAATCCCGATCCGCACCTGGGCGTGACCAAGCTGTGGATCGATGTGCTGTTGCGCGGGCCGGACGGCAAGCCCATGGCCGTCGCCGGAACAGGGCTGGGGTTGAGCGGTTTCCTCAAGGACTTTGTGGATACCGAAGGCGACGGCATCACCAGCCTGTTCGTCAACGACGATGGCGCCATCCAGCTCTATCGGGATCAGGCGTTGATCGATTTTGCCAGCCTGACCAAAAATGAAACCGAACAGAAGCGCCTGAATCTGATGCTGGCCCCTGCCGATCTGGTACAGCTGCAGGCGGCCATGGCCGAGGTCAAGGCGGTCCCCGAATCCGTGTCCCATCGCTTTGTTGAAATCGACAACGTGCGCTACCTTGCCGGCATTGCCTACCTGCCCGAAATCGACTGGTACGAAGTGACGCTGATGGATCTCAACCAGCTGCTGCCGCTGAGTCGATTCAACCCCATCCTGCTGATTTTTGCAGTCTCGCTGCTGCTGACGCTGCTGCTGTTCCACGTGGTCCTGGGCCGCGTAGTATTGGGTCCGCTGCAGGCGCTGGATGCGGCCATACGCCGTTTCCGCCGTGGCGAGTACCGCGGTGAAGCGCTGGATGTGAAGGCCAGTGGCGAGATCGGGCGGCTGGTCAGCGAATTTGAACAGATGACCGCTGAAGTCTATGAAACCCGTACCCATCTGGAACAGAAGGTGCAGGAAAGGACCGATGAGTTGAATCAAATCAGCCAGACCGACCCCCTGACCGGACTGCTCAACCGTCGCGGTATGGATGAGCGGCTGTTCGAAGAACTCAAGCGCTGTGCCCGTGAGCAGCGTCCACTCGGTGTTATCTGGATCGATTTGGACTTGTTCAAGGAGATCAATGATGTGCATGGCCACGCTGTAGGTGATGAAGCGCTGAAACTGGTGGCCAAGGTGCTGCGGTCGGTGGTACGCGAGTACGACGCTGCCGCGCGCTGGGGCGGGGACGAATTCCTGCTGATGATTCGGGATGCCGATCGTGCACTGCTTGAGCGCATCTGCGAACGCCTGCTGCGGGTGATTCGTGGCCAGACCCTGCAAACACCGAGTGGCATTCAGCTGTGCATGACCTTCAGTATCGGCGCTCACCTGACCTGTGAAGATGATCTGGAAGCGGTACTCAGGGATGCCGACGCCGCGCTCTATGCCGCCAAGTCGGCCGGACGCAACTGCTTCCGCTTGCATGATCCACTGACAGCTCAGCCCGAAGCCGAAGCCCTGGCCGACGCCGGCAACAATGTTCTGAACTAGAACTCGTCGTTCAACCGGTTGATCAGCTCTTCGCGCAGACTCAGCCGTTCGACCGCGCGGCTGCCCAGCAGGCGAGCCGTCTGCAACAGCAGGGTTTCGGCGAGGAACTGGGTGGCGACCATGCTGTTGGTGT
>CAYMHL010000015.1:25170-29516 GCA_964390205.1 uncultured Marinobacterium sp. | reverse complement strand
ATCATCAACAATGCGCTGGGCCTGCATACCTATGCGTCGCGGGTGCAGGGCAAGAAGCTGAAATCGAAAAACGAGATTCGGATCTCCTCGCTGTTCCGCAAGGTGCCGGAGCCGTTCCTGCGCATGATTCTGGTGCACGAGCTGGCACACCTGCGCGAGAAGGAGCACGACAAGGCGTTCTACAAGCTCTGCTGTTACATGGAGCCGGATTACCACCAGCTGGAGTTTGAGCTGCGCCTGTACCTGTGTCATCGCGATCGCTTTGGCGACCTCTGGTGAAATTTAACGAGACGGCGGCAGGTACAGGATCAGTTATATAAACGTCCACGCCAGTATGCGGGTGATTTTATTACCCTGTTTCATCTCGATTTCCCGCACGTCAACGGCGCCAAGTTTGCGGATCAGCCTGGTGGCAGGCTTCAGGTTTTCGGCTTTCGATACCAGACTGGTGAACCAGCGGCACTGTGTAGAAAAAGCTTGGCTTTCTTTAATCATCTTTTTAAGGAAAGCCTGTTCGCCGCCCTTGCACCAGAGTTCCGCTGCCTGGCCGCCGAAGTTCAGCCTGGCCGACGTGGCCGTTTTATCACCGCGGTTACGTGCCAGATTGTTGAGTTTACGCCGGCTGCCTTTGAGTGCTTCTTCCTGGGAAGCATGGAAGGGCGGGTTGCACACGCTCACATCAAAAAACTCGCCGGCCTGAATAATCCCCTCAAAGATGTGATTCTTGTCGTGTTGCGTACGCAGGGTGAAGCGCTCTTGCAGACCGGGATTTTTGGCGATAATCGCGGCGACGTTATCCAGTGATTGTGGATTGATATCAGAGCCCACGCACTGCCAGCCATAAAGCTGGCAGGCGATTAGCGGGTAGATGCCATTGGCTCCCGTGCCGATGTCCAGCAGGGTGACGCCGGGCGAGGCATCGGCTCGATTGGCAGCAGGCGCATCAAGCTCAAGCAGGTCTGCAATGTAATGGATGTAGTCGGCTCGTCCGGGAATGGGCGGGCACAGCGCGCCTGCAGGAATATCCCAGTCGACAATGGAGTAATGCTGCTTTAACAGCGCGGCATTCAGGGCCTTCACCGCCAGCGGGTCGGCGAAGTCGATAGACAGGTTGCCGTACGCATTCTTGCTGACATATTGGGCCAGCGGGGGATAGCTGTTGAGCAGCGCTGGAAAATCATAGCCGTACCTGTGCAGATTTCGTGGGTGCAGGCCTTTGCGATCAGGTTGGGCAGGGCTTTTTTCTGTATGACGGCGTGGGCGCACAGCAGTATATCCGAAGTTCAGGCTTCAACCGGTGGGTGATATCGAGTGAGGCCGTGATTATAGCGCTGGTCCATAAGCCGGGTATACAGGGCCCCTGCCTGCGCTGTTGCGACCCCCCTTCATCTTTTGCAATGGCGCTGGACCGGCGTGGCGCTGGTCGCTGCCTGAGGTAGACTGTTCAGCATTCGGGTAAAGGAAACGTCGGATGCTGAACACACTCAACTTTCGTCATTTGTACCATTTCTGGGTCGTTGCGCGTGAGGGCAGCATGGCGCGGGCCAGTCAGGTACTGAATCTGGCCCCGCAGACTCTGAGCAGCCAGGTGGCGGCGCTGGAAAGTGAGCTTGGCGGCCTGCTGTTTCGGCGTGAGGGCAGGGGGCTGAAACTGACCAGCCTGGGGTTGATGGTCCGGGGTCATGCCGATGAGATTTTCGAAGCTGCCGAGGCGCTGCAGCAGGTGCTGGCAAGCCCGCCCGGCGAACGCCCATTGCAGCTTGCCGTTGGTATCTCCGCCTCGATTCACAAACTGATCGCCTGGCGCCTGATCGAGCCGGCACTGAATCTTGATCGGGACGTTAACCTGAGTTGCGAAACCGGCCGCACGCGTAACCTGCTCAATGATCTGGGTCGGCGTGATCTGGATCTGATTCTGACCGATCGGCCACCCCTGCTGGAACCCGGCTCGGGTTTTCATCTGCATGACCTTGGCAGTTCGCCAATGAGCCTGTTTGCCGCCCCCGAACTGGCGGAGCGTCTGCGTGACAACTTTCCCGCCAGCCTGGATCGACAGCCGTTCCTCGCCAATGCGGTCGATGCACCCTATGTGAGCCGGTTGATGCAATGGTTTGACAGTGTTGGCGTCAGGGTGTCGATCCGGGCACAGGTCGATGACAGCGCCCTGATCAAGGTGTTCGGGCACCATGGTATGGGCTTTTTTGCGGCGCCGGCGGTGATTGCGGATGAGGTCTGCCGTCAGTATCAGGTTGATATGATCGGGCAGGTCGAATCGGTTCATGATCAGCTCTATGCGGTGACGCGAGGCGCTCAGCCCCGGCATGCGGCCGTGCAGGCGATCTGTCGGGGACGGGTGGATAATGCATCGATAAAATCTGATAAATAAGACTAAAAAATCTGCTTTTTTCTTTTGGTTGCCTTGTCCATGATGAAGTCGTGACCAAAAATGATGAGGTGTCCGACCATGAAAGCGATTCATAAATACCGTCTCGAAGCATCAGACAGGGTCAACACTCTGCATCTGAAAGAGGGCTATAGGGTGGTACGGTTTGAATACCTGGTGGCTGAAAAAGGGCTTTTCATGTGGGTCGAGGAGCCGTTGCGAGCCGATGTGCCGTTGTGCGACGCCTGTTTCAGAGTCGCGATGACCGGCAGGCCGGTTGCCATGAACTACGAATACATGGATACCGCGCTGGATCCCTTTGGTCCCGAAGCCTATCACCTGTTCCGCGTCGAAGCCGAGGCGGGATCGACGCCAGGGTCCTCACCCAAACTGGTGCACCAGGCGGCCTGAGAAGATCCGGCAAGAAGACAGCAGCGAGAGGCAGACAAAAACGGATGGTGATGACCATCCGTTTTTTTAATTCCAATCAGTCCTGTGGACAGCGGCTGACAAAGCGTTCCTGAAGCTCAGCGAACTGCCAGGCGAAGGGCAGTGTCAGCCATTCCAGTTCCAATGCCTGCAGCGAAGCTTCGGTGGGTTCATCATCCTGCTGGGCAAGTGCCTGATTCAGGCGCTCCATCTGATATTCCATGCGCAGGGCCTCGTCACTTTCCGGTGAGGGCACGCCGAGGAGAATTTCCAGACGGATGCAGAGTTCACGTGCCTGACGTTCCGACAGCAGCAACTGCTGTTCGATGCTGCGAGCACCGGCGCTGATCAGGCGGATCGCTTCCAGACGCTGACCGATACGCTCGCGCCAGGCTGCGCCGGGTGACGGACCGGTAATGGCTTCGGTCAGCAGCGTGGACAGGGTTTCGCTGCTGCCCTGAGCCGCCAGTTCCTCTTCAGCCTGCTCTGCCAGCAGAGCCAGACGCTGCAGGGCCTGTACGGCACTGTCGGCCAGCAGCTGGCGCCCCTGCTCTTCACTCTGCTTGCGTTCCTGCTGGGCCTGAGCCTTGCGGACCTCCTTGAGGCGACCGAAAATCCGGTCGCAGTGCTCGCGAAACGCCTGCCACAGGGCGCGCTCACGGCTGCGGAAGGAGGGGCCCGTCGCTTTCCACTGTTGCTGCAACGCCTTGGCTTCATCCGCCGCCGCGATAAGGTCCTCGGCTTCGGCCAGTTCACCGGCACGGGCGATCAGCTGCTCCTTGATATCGGCACAGTGCTGGCGGTGCTCCTTGATGCGGTTATCCAGCTCACGCAGGAGCGCATTGAATGACTGTTGCAGGGGCTTGCCCGGGGCGCGGTCAACCGGTGTGTAGCGGCGCCACTCTTCACGGGCGGTACGGCTGATGGCTTCAACGGCGGACCAGTCAGCCTGGCTCCAGTCCATCTGCTGCAGGTACAGGCTCAGTTGGCTGCAGATCTGCTGGCGCTGGGTCAGATTGAACTCGCGCTGCTGACGCTGTGCCTGGAACCAGGCCTGACAGGGGGCGTAGGCCTTTTCGCCGGCTTCCTGAAAACGCTTCCACAGTTTTTGTGAATGTACGGAGTCGGTTGCGTCAATCTGTTTCCACTCCTGCTGCAGGGCTCTGACGCGGTCTGCCAGCTCCTGAGGGGGCTGTTCAACATCGATCAGCGCTTCCATCTGCTCGCACAGGGATTCTTTCTTGCCGGCGGCAGCGAAGCCTTGCCAGTCATGCAGTTCGGTCAGGCGGGCATGCAGCTGTCGGTAACGGTTTTCCAGTGCTTCCGGCAGCATCCGATTCAGCTTGTGCAGACGCTTGCTCAGTGACTGCTGTACCCGGTTGGCTTCAGCCAGATTGCCGCTGTCGATGCTGTGCTCCAACTGGTCAAGCTGCCGACCGAGTTCGTTTTCCTGCTGACGGGCTTCGCTGCTCAGCTCGGCCTGTTGCCGGCTCAGCTGCGAGATCAGGTGTTGCAGTTGCTGCAGGTGAGCAGG